>NZ_MUNE01000526.1:0-6885 GCF_002154605.1 Streptomyces milbemycinicus
TCGGTGGTGACCGCGTCCACCTGGAGGCTGATGAGGTTGTCCACGCAGACCGAGTAGGTGTCGTACGCGACGGCGTGGGCCTTGGGGTAGTCGGACTGGATGCGCATCAGCGGGGTGGAGCCGGCCACCGAGCACACGGTCTTGCCGGCCAGGTCCTTCGGGCCGTGGATGTCGTGCTCGTCGGTGCGGACCAGCAGCGACTGACCGGCGATGAAGTAGGGGCCGGCGAAGCCGACCAGGCGTTTGCGCAGCGGGTTGATGGTGTACGTGCCGACGTAGTAGTCGATCTGGCCGTTCTGGAGGGCGGTCTCGCGGTTCGCGGACGCGATGGTCTTGAACCTGACCGTCTTGGGGTCGAAGCCGAGGGAGGCCGCCATCATCTTGGCGATCTCGATATCGAAACCGGAGTAGCGGCCGGTGGCCGGGTCCTTCTCGCCCAGGTACGGCTGGTCCTCCTTGGCGCCCACCACGAGGTATCCGCGGCGCTTGGCCTTACGCCAGGTGGGAGAGGACGGCAGCCGGAAGCCGGTGGCCACCTTGTAGGCGGGCAGCGCCCCGGGCTTGGGCCCCTTGACCGGCGGGCTGCCCTCCTTGCCGCAGCCCGCCGCCGCGGCGAGCACCACCACGGCGAGGGCCAGGGCCGCGAGCGCGCGGCGGATGCGCGTCATGTGGTCCACCCGGGGCTCAGTGCTTGAGGATCTTGGAGAGGAAGTCCTTGGCGCGCTCGGTGCTCGGCGCCGCGAAGAACTCGTCCGGCGGGCGGTCCTCGACGATCTTGCCGCCGTCCATGAACACCACGCGGTTGGCGGCGTAGCGCGCGAACCCCATCTCATGGGTGACCACGACCATCGTCATACCGTCCCGGGCCAGCTGGCGCATCACCTCCAGCACCTCGTTGATCATCTCCGGGTCGAGCGCGGAGGTCGGCTCGTCGAAGAGCATCACCTTCGGATCCATGGCCAGCGCGCGGGCGATGGCCACCCGCTGCTGCTGACCGCCCGACAGCTGAGCCGGGTACTTGGCCGCCTGGTCCGCGAGCCCCACCCGGTCCAGCAGCTCACGGGCGCGCCGCTCGGCCTCCTCCTTGGTCCGGCCGCGCACCTTGAGCTGGGCGAGCATCACATTGGCCAGCACGGTCTTATGGGCGAACAGGTTGAAGGACTGGAAGACCATTCCGACGTCGGCACGCAGCCGGGCCAGCTCCTTGCCCTCCTCGGGCAGCGGGACGCCGTCGACGGTGATGGCGCCGGAGTCGATGGACTCGAGGCGGTTGATCGTCCGGCACAGGGTCGACTTACCGGAGCCGGAGGGGCCGATGACGACCAGCACCTCGCCACGGCCGACGGCGAGGTCGATGTCCCGCAGGACGTGCAGCGCGCCGAAGTACTTGTTGACCTCGCGCAGCTCGATCAACGATTCGCCGACGGCCATACCGCCACACCCACTTTCAGCTGTGTCGGGCTCAGCGCAAACTATCCACACATAACGGGCGCCTCGCCGACGACACGCATCAATGGGTATTTAACCCCCCAGAGCGACCGAGTGGGGGGAACGCCGCTCAGACCTCCGCGACCTCCGCGTACACATACGAAAGCTCGGGCGCGCCGTCGGCCGCCCACTCATGGCCCGCCCCCACCACATCGATCTCCCGCCCGGAGGAGAGCCGGACGACGGGCCGCCCGTTGGGCCACACCTGCCACAGCGCGCCGGGCACGGTACGGATGATCACCGTGCCCAGATACAGACCGGCGTCGTTGCCGAGCCACGGCAGCTCGTCGGGGTCGTCGCGCCAGCGCGGCAGCAGCTGATCCAGCGCCTCCAAGGAGGCCGCGGAGTCGTCGAGCCCGACCCCCGCCGACGCCGCCCGGGCGCGCAGCAGCTCACACTCCGACAACAGCTGGGCCACGCCCTGCGGATCCGCCTCCCGGGCGGTCATGACAGCCGTGCCGTGCGCCTGGTCGTGTCGCTTGCGCCAGTTGCCCAAGAACGGGATGTTCATACCACTCAGCGTGGCACCCCCACGCCCACCACACCACAGGGCGCGCTGACACCCCGTGATCTGATCATTGTCTTGACGACACCCACCCGCCTCTCTACGTTCGTCCCGCACCTGTCGGATCGCCGGTTGGGTTGGTTGCGAGAGGGGACACACGCATGCTCGTCGGCAGACGGTGGACAGCGACCGCGTTCGTGACGGGAGGTGTCGCCCTCTCCTTCGCCTGGACGGCGGCGCCGGCGGGCGCCGCCACGCCGGGGTCGCCCGGCCAAGAACCCCGAAAGCCGCTCCCTTTGGAGCGGCTTTTCGACAACACGGCGGTCAGCGACGACGGCGACCCCGGCGGCGCGGACTTCGACGGGACGGGCAGCTCACTGTCCGCGCAGGATCTGCGGGCCGCCGGCTGGGCCCCGGGCCGCGCCCTCACCATCGACTCGGCCCGGCTCACCTGGCCCCGAGCGGCCGACAACGGGCGCCCGGACAACGTACGGTCCGACGGGCAGACGGTACGGCTGCGCGGGCGCGGCGACGCGGTCTCCTTCCTGGTCGCGGGGACCGGCGGCGAGGCGAGCGGCACCGGCCTCGTCCGCTACCGCGACGGGTCGAGCAGTACGTACACGCTCACCGCCCCGGACTGGCGCTCGGGCCCGACGGGCACCCGGGCCGTCGCCCTCCCCCATATCAACAGCGGTGCGGGACAGCGGGTGGAGACCGCGCGGCTGTACGCGGTGACGGTGCCGGTGGAGCGCGGCCGGGAGATCTCCTCGGTGGTGCTGCCCCACGACCCGGGCGCGGCCGATCTGCATGTGTTCGCCGCCTCGGTGCGCCGGGCCGCCGAGGGCTGGACGGGCAGCTGGTCGGCGAGCACCAGCGGCTATACGGCGGTCGGCCCGTGGACCGACCAGACGCTGCGGCTCGTGGTGCACACCAGCGCGGGCGGCCCGACGGCCCGGATCCGGCTGGCCAACACCTTCGCGGCGGCCCCGGTGCGGATCGGCCGCGCCAGCGTCTCCCTGCAAGCGCAGGGCGCGGCGGCGGACGGCGACCCCGTCCCGCTCACCTTCGGCGGCCGGGAGCGCATCGAGATCGCGGCGGGGGCGCAGGAGTTCAGCGACCCGGTGGGGTTCGATGTCCCGCCGGACGCCAATCTGCTGGTGAGCATCCATCTGCCGGAGACGGTCCAGGCCGTGCCGGTGCACAGCCAGGCCACCCAGCGCTCGTATCTCAGCCCGCCGGGCAGCGGTGACCACACGGCCGACGCGGGCGGCGAGGCGTACACCGGCACCCTGACCACCTGGCCGTTTCTGACCGGTGTGGACGTCGAGGGCGGGCCGGGGTCGGTGGTGACCCTCGGCGACTCGATCACCGACGGCACCAAGTCGACCACCGACGCCAACCGGCGCTGGCCGGACGTGCTGGCCCGGCGGCTGCTCGGCCAGTCCGACGTCCCCGCGTACGGGGTGCTCAACCAGGGCATCTCCGCCAACCGCGTGGTGACCGACCGCTACCCGGGCGAGGGCGTGAGCACCGACACCGGCGGGGTGAGCGCCCTGCACCGGCTGGAGCGCGATGTGTTCGCCCAGACGACCGTCCGTACGGTCCTGGTCTTCCAGGGCATCAACGATCTGCGCTGGGGCGCCTCGGCCGAGCAGCTGACCGCCGGGCTGCGCACCATCGCCCAGCGCGCGCATGAGCGCGGGCTGCGGGTGGTGATGGCGACGATCGCGCCCTGCGAGGGCGAGTCGCTGTGCACGGCGGATGTGGACGTCCGGCGCACCGCCGTCAACGCCTTCATCAGGGACAGCGGCGGGGAGTTCGACGGGGTGCTGGACTTCGACGCGGCGGTGCGGGATCCGCTGCGGCCGCAGCGGATCCTGCCCGCCTACGACAGCGGCGACCATCTGCACCCCGGCGACACGGGGCTGCAGGCGATGGCCGACTCGATCGATCTGCGGCAGCTGACCGGCTGACCCGCGGGCCGGGCCACGCGCCGGTCGGAGGCGTCAGATGTCGAGGTCTACGACGACCGGCGCGTGGTCCGAGGCGCCCTTGCCCTTGCGCTCCTCGCGGTCCACATACGCATCGCTCACGGCCTTGGTGAAGGCCTCGTTGCCATACACCAGGTCGATCCGCATGCCCTTGTTCTTCGGGAAGCCCAGCTCCCGGTAGTCCCAGTAGGTGAAGGGGTGGTCGTACTTCAGGGGGCGCGGCATCACATCGGACAGGCCCACCTCGCGCAGGGCGGCCAGCGCCTCGCGCTCCTTGGTGGTGACATGCGTCGAGCCCTCGAAGACGGCGCGGTCCCATACGTCCTCGTCGGCCGGCGCCACATTGAAGTCGCCGAGGACGGCGAAGGGGCCGCCGGCCGCCGCGTCGACAGCGGCGGAGGTCCGCAGCGCCTCGAACCAGCGCAGCTTGTAGTCGTAGTGGGGGTGCCCGATCTCCCGGCCGTTGGGCACGTACACCGACTGGACGCGGACGCCGCCGCAGGTCGCGGCGATGGCGCGGGGCTCCTGCTCGCCCTCGTAGTCCGGGCCGCCGGGCAGGCCCGGGGTCACGTCCGCCAGGCCGACGCGGGAGATCACCCCCACCCCGTTCCACCGGCCGGTGGCGTTGACCGCGGCCTCATAGCCGAGCTCGCGCAGCGGCTCGTAGGGGAAGGCGCTCTCGGCGCTCTTGATCTCCTGTATGCACAGCACGTCCGTACCGCTGCTCTCCAGCCAGGCGAGCAGGCGGGGCAGCCGCGCGGTGATCGAATTGACGTTCCAGGTCGCGATGCGCATAGGGGACAACCTACCTCGCGGGTCCGACAACGCTCACCGCGCGGGATTCCCTCAGGCCGTGACGCTCTCCCCCGGCACCAGGCGCAGGTGATCGGCGCCGATCCCGGGGCCTTCGGGGCCGAGCATGCGGCCGTAGACCAGCGGCGCGACGTCGGACAGCAGGGCGTCGTGGATGTCGATCGCGCGGCTCGGCGCGACCTCGCGGACGTAGTCGACGATCTCGGCGAGCTTGTTCCACGGCGCGTGGACCGGCAGCATCAGGGTCTCGACCGGCCGCTCGGGCACGGTGAGCGCGTCGCCGGGGTGGAAGAGGGAGCCGTCCACCAGGTAGCCCACATTGGTGATCCGCGGGATGTCCGGGTGGATGACGGCGTGCAGCTGCCCGTGGACCTCGATGTCGAATCCCGCGGCGGTGAAGGTGTCGCCCTCGCCGACGGTGTGCACCCGGCCCGGGAAGGCGTCCGCGATCTGCTCGGCGACGGCGGCGAGCGTCCAGATCCGCGCGGCGGGGTTGGCGTCGAGCGCGGCGCGGAGCCGCCGCTCGTCGAAGTGGTCGATGTGCTCGTGGGTGACCAGGATCGCGTCCGCGCCCACCGCGGCGTCCTCCTCGCTGAACGCGCCGGGGTCGATGACGAGCGACTGACCGTCCTTCTCCAGCGCCACGCAGGCGTGGCCCTTCTTGGTGAGCTTCATGGGGGTCATTGTGCTCCCGGGGCGTTCCCCGGGCCGCTCAGGGGGCCGCTCAGAGGGAGCGTCACCCCTCGGGTGTGGTCTCCTCGCGGATGACGCGCTGCGCCACGGCGAAGGCCGAGTTCGCGGTGGGCACCCCGCAGTACACGGCGGTGTGCAGCAGCACCTCTTTGATCTCGGCGGGGGTCAGCCCGTTGCGCAGCGCGGCGCGGGTGTGGAAGGCGAGCTCGTCGAGGTGGCCGCGGGCGGCGAGCGCGGTGAGGGTGATCACGCTGCGGGTGCGCCGGTCCAGGCCGGGCCGGGTCCACACCTCGCCCCAGGCATAGCGGGTGATGAAGTCCTGGAAGTCGCCGGTGAACTCGTCGGCGTTGGACTCGGCACGGTCCACATGGGCGTCGCCGAGCACTTCCCGGCGGACCCTGATCCCCTTGTCGTACGCGTCCGAACGGGTGTCGACGAGGGCGGAGCCGGGCTCGACGTAGCTGATCTCGGCGACCGGGGCGCCGGTGATGTGCACACCGTTGGCAACGCCGTTGACGGCTCCGTTCACGGGGACTCCGTTGACGGGGACGCCGTTGACCGGGAAGCCGTTGACGGGCACGCCGGTGGGCGGCGCGGTGGCGAGCATCGATCGGGCCGCGGGGGTGGGGATCGCGGTCATACCGGTCGGCTGGTCCGCGGACTGCCAGGAGGCGGAGAAGTGGCGCACCAGGAGGTCGGTGACGGCGGTGGGCTGTTCGACGGGCGCCAGGTGGGAGGCGCCGGGGACCAGCGCGAGCCGGGCGTCGGGGATCCCGGCGACCATCATCCGGGCGTCGGCCGGCGGGGTCACCTCGTCGTCGGCGCCCACCACGACCAGGGTCGGGGCGCCTATGCGGCCGAGCTCGGCGCGGATGTCGAAGGCGGCCAGGGCCTCGCAGGCGGCGATATAGCAGCCGGGGTCGGTGGTGCGGACCATCTGGACGGACCAGTCGACGATGGCGGGCTGACCGGCGGCGAACATGGGGGTGAACCAGCGGTCGGGGGTGGCGCGGGCGATCGGGTCGAGGCCGTTGGTGCGGACCACCACGCCGCGCTGGCGGTAGGAGTCGGCGGTGCCGAAGCGCGGTGCGGCGGAGACGAGTGCGAGGGAGCCCAATCTGAGCGGATGTCGTAGCGCGAGCTCCGCGCCGATGGCCCCGCCGATCGAGCAACCCGCGTAGCCGAAGCGGTCGATGCCCAGCATGTCGAGCGTGCCCAGCAGGCGCTCGGCGAGGTCGGGGACCGAATGGGCGGGGTGGGCGGCGGCGCCGCCGTGGCCGGGCAGGTCGAACCGCAGCACGCGCCAGTGGCGGGACAGCTCAGGTATCTGGCGGTCCCACATATGCCAGGTGGTGCCCAGCGACGGGCCCAGGACGAGGACGGGCCCGTCCTCGG
>NZ_MUNE01000526.1:6914-7321 GCF_002154605.1 Streptomyces milbemycinicus
TCGCCGCCGATCCGCCAGCCGACCTTCTTCGCGTCGTCGGCGTCGATGGTGACCCTGCCGTTCTCCAGCTCGGCACGGTCGGTGCCGAGCCGGACCAGGAACCGGTCCAGGCCCTCGGCGGAGGTGACGAACTGCACGTACAGCGAGCTGGTCTTCCAGGAGTTGGTCTCGTAGAACGCCACGTCGGCGGAGTAGCCCGGGATCCATACGTCGTAGATGCGCCGCTGGACCTTGCTCGGCCAGCCCGCGGTGAGGCCGGTCGCCGAGGCGTTCTCCTGCTTGTCCTCGCCGCTGTTGCGGCTCTGGAGGGCGGAGATGACCATATAGCCCGCGGGGATCGTGATCAGCAGGAAGACCACCACCGCCTTGAGCCAGCGGCGCGACCGGGGCCTGCCGCCGCCGGGCCG
>NZ_MUNE01000527.1 GCF_002154605.1 Streptomyces milbemycinicus
CGGCCGCCCAGCAGCTCGCGCATATGACGGTCAACGGCGCCTCGCTCCGCACCGGCGACCTCTTCGCCTCCGGCACGGTCAGCGGCCCCGAGCCGCATCAGCGCGGCTGTCTGCTGGAGTTGACCTGGTCGGGCCGCGACCCGCTGCGACTGCCCGACGGTGAGCGGACGTTCCTGGAGGACGGCGACGAGGTGACCCTCACCGCCTGGGCCCCGGGCCCCGGTAACAACCGTGTCGCACTAGGGGAAGTAACCGGTTGCGTCGTCCCGTCCACGCCCTGAGCGGCTGCTAGCTTGTCGTGTTCTCGTCCCCACAACCGAGGAGAAACACGTGATCAAGGCAGTGCGCATCGCCGGTGCGGCGGCTGCGGCCGCCCTGCTGTTGACCGGATGCGGCAGCGACAGCGACGGGGGCGACAGCAAGTCGGACCCGTCGAAGAAGGCCCCGGCGAGCGAGCAGTCGAGCGCCCCGGCGGAGGGGGGCGCGGGCGGCGAGGTGTCGGGCGCCTATATGTCCAAATCCGGTGGCGAGGCGATGATCCTGTCCATCAGCGGCGAGAAGGCGGCCCTGATCGCGGGCAAGCACCAGTGCAGCGGCGAGTACGCCGACATGGGCAACAAGATGCTGATGCTCGACTGCGCCGACGGCAACACCGACCGCACCATGGGCAAGGTGACGACGAGCGCGGACGGCAAGACCCTCAAGGTCAGCTGGGACGCCGGCATGAACGACACCTTCACCAAGGTGACCACCCCCGCCGACATCCCGACCAACATCCCGACCGACATCCCCGGTCTGGAGAGCGTCGGCGGCATCACCGGCGGCTGACCGGACGGCCCTGAAGCGCGTCCGCCCGGCCCCCACACGGGAGACCGGGCGGACGGCCGCCGAGCGGCCGCACAAGGCGACGGGCGCTCAGCGTACGAAGACCCCTGCCTGGCCGGCCAGATCGAGGAAGTACTGCGGGGCGACGCCCAGCACGATCGTCACCGCGACGCCGATCGCAATCGCCGCCGAGGTCAGCGGGGACGGCACCGCCACCGACGGGCCCTCGGTCCGCGGCTCGCTGAAGAACATCAGGACGATCACCCGGATGTAGAAGAACGCCGCGATCGCCGAGGAGATCACACCGATCACCACCAGCGGCCCCGCGCCCCCGTCGGCCGCCGCCTTGAAGACCGCGAACTTCCCCGCGAAACCACTCGTCAGCGGGATTCCGGCAAAGGCCAGCAGGAAGATCGCGAAGACCGCGGCCACCAGGGGCGAACGGCGGCCGAGCCCGGCCCACTTGGACAGATGCGTGGCCTCGCCGCCCGCGTCGCGGACCAGGGTGACCACGGAGAACGCGCCGAGGGTCACAAAGGAGTACGCGGCGAGGTAGAAGAGGACCGAGGAGATGCCGTCCGGCGTCATGGCGATGACACCGGCCAGGATGAAGCCGGCGTGGGCGATCGAGGAGTAGGCCAGCAGCCGCTTCACATCGGTCTGGGTGACCGCGACGATCGCGCCGCCCAGCATGGTGACGATCGCCACCCCCCACATCACCGGCCGCCAGTCCCAGCGCAGCCCCGGCAGCACGACGTACAGCAGCCGCAACAGCGCGCCGAACGCCGCGACCTTGGTCGCCGCCGCCATGAAGCCGGTCACCGGGGTCGGGGCGCCCTGGTAGACGTCCGGCGTCCACATGTGGAAGGGGACGGCACCGATCTTGAACAGCAGGCCCATCAGCACCATCGCGCCGCCGATGAGCAGCAGCGCGTCATTGCCCATGGTCCCGGCGAGCGCCGGGGTGACCTCGCGGACCGTGCCGTCGACGACATCGGCGATGCCCCCGTAGGTGACGGTGCCCGCGTAGCCGTACAGCAGCGCGATCCCGAAGAGCAGGAAGGCGGACGAGAAGGCGCCGAGCAGGAAGTACTTGACGGCGGCCTCCTGCGAGAGCATGCGGTGGCGCCGGGCGAGCGCGCACAGCACATACAGCGGGAGCGAGAAGACCTCCAGCGCCACGAAGAGCGTCAGCAGGTCGTTGGCGGCGGGGAAGATGAGCATGCCGCCCACCGCGAAGAGAAGCAGCGGAAAGACCTCGGTGGTGGTGAAGCCGGCCTTGACCGCGGCCTTTTCGGCGTCTCCGCCCGGGACGGCGGCCGCCTGCGCGGCGAAGGAGTCGACGCGATTGCCGTGGGCCGCCGGGTCGAGCCGCCGCTCGGCGAAGGTGAAGACCGCGACCAGCGCGACGAGGAGGATCGTGCCCTCCAGGAAGAGCGCGGGTCCGTCGACCGCGATGGCGCCCATGGCCGCGATCCGCGCCTTGCTCGTGCCGTAGTCCCCGGCCGCGAGGCCCAGGACGGCGGCGAACGCCGCGGCCAGGGCGACCACGGAGACGAAGAGCTGGGCCGCATAGCGGTGGCGGCGCGGCAGCAGGGCCTCGATCAGCACCCCGACGATCGCGGCGCCGAGGACGATCAGGGTGGGCGCCAGCTGGCCGTACTCGATATGCGGCGTGGGGATCTTGTCGGGGGGCGACACCGCCGCTGTCGTCCACAGGCTGTGGACAGTGGCCGCGTGGCTCACTTGGCACCTCCGGAAGCACGGTCGTGCATCGGGCTGTAGCTGAACCAGCCCGCGTCAGTGACGGGGTGATCGGGCTTGGGATCCTTCTTGTCCACCACGGACAGCGTGTGATCGACAGCCGGGTTGACGATGTCGGTCAGCGGCTTCGGGTAGACGCCGAGGAAGATCAGCAGCGCGATCAGCGGCGCCACCACCACCAGCTCGCGCACCTTGAGATCGGGCATGCCCCGCACCTCGGCCTTCACCGGCCCGGTCATGGTGCGCTGGTACAGCACCAGGACGTACAGCGCGGCCAGCACGATGCCGACGGTCGCGATGATGCCGAGCGCCGGATAGCGGCTGAACGTGCCGACCAGGACCAGGAATTCGCTGATGAACGGCGCCAGACCGGGCAGCGACAGGGTGGCCAGACCGCCGATCAGGAAGGTGCCGGCGAGCACCGGGGCGACCTTCTGCACCCCGCCGTAGTCGGCGATGAGCCGCGATCCGCGCCGCGTGATCAGGAATCCGGCCACCAGCATCAGCGCGGCGGTTGAGATTCCGTGGTTGACCATGTACAGGGTGGCTCCGCCCTGGCCCTGCGTCGTCATGGCGAAGATGCCGAGGATGATGAAGCCGAAGTGGGAGATCGAGGCGTATGCGATCAGCCGCTTGATGTCCCGCTGGCCGATCGCGAGCAGCGCCCCGTAGATGATGCTGATCAGGGCGAGCACCATGATGACCGGTGTGGCCCACTTGCTGGCCTCCGGGAAGAGCTGGAGGCAGAAGCGGAGCATCGCGAAGGTGCCGACCTTGTCGACCACCGCGGTGATCAGCACGGCGACGGGCGAGGTGGCCTCCCCCATCGCGTTGGGCAGCCAGGTGTGCAGCGGCCACAGCGGCGCCTTCACGGCGAAGGCGAAGAAGAAGCCGAGGAACAGCAGCCGCTCGGTGCTGGTCGCGAAGTCGAGGGTGCCGGCGGCCCGGGCGTCGGTGATCTGCTGCAGCGAGAAGGTGCCGGTGCCCAGATCGTCGGCGGTGACCACGTACAGACCGACCACCGCGGCCAGCATGATCAGGCCGCCCGCCAGGTTGTAGAGCAGGAACTTGACGGCGGCGTACGAGCGCTGGGTGGCCGACTCCTCCTCGGACCGCCCTCCGGCCCGGTCCCCGAAGCCGCCGATGAGGAAGTACATCGGGATCAGCATGGCTTCGAAGAAGATGTAGAAGAGGAAGACGTCGGTGGCCTCGAAGGAGATCACCACCATCGCCTCGACCATCAGGATCAGCGCGAAGAAGCCCTGGGTGGGCCGCCAGCGGCGGTTGGGGCTGGCCTCTTCCAGCGGGTCGGCGTCATGCCACCCGGCCAGGATGATGAAGGGGATGAGGAGCGCGGTCAGCGCGATCAGCGCGACCGCGATGCCGTCCACGCCCAGTTCGTACCGCACCCCGAAGTCCTTGATCCAGGGGTGGGACTCGGTGAGCTGGAAGTGGGCGCCGTCCGGGTCGAAGCTCACCAGCACGATCGCCGCCAGGACGAGCGTGGCCAGCGAGAAGCCCAGCGCCACCCACTTGGCGGCGGCGCGCTTGGCGGCGGGCACGGCGGCGGTGGCGACCGCGCCCAGCGCGGGCACCGCGGCCGTGACCGTCAGCAGGGGAAATGACATAACTCAGACCGCCCTCATCAGCAGGGTCGCGGCGATGAGCACCGCCGTACCGCCGAACATCGAGACCGCGTACGTACGGGCGTAGCCGTTCTGGAGCTTGCGCAGCCGCCCGGAGAGGCCGCCGACCGAGGCCGCGGTGCCGTTGACCACGCCGTCGACCAGTTTGTGGTCCACATAGACCAGTCCGCGGGTCAGATACTCGCCGGGCTTGACGAGGACGACGTGGTTGAAGTCGTCCTGCAGCAGGTCGCGCCGGGCGGCCCGGGTCAGCAGGCTGCCGCGCGGTGCGGTGCTCGGCACGGGCCGGCGCCCGTACTGCACCCATGCGATCGCGACGCCGATCAGCAGGACGACCATGGTCCCGGCGGTGACGGTGGCGGCGCTGAGCGGGGAGTGCCCATGGCTGTGACTGGTGACCGGCTCCAGCCACTTCAGGAACGCGTCGTTGAGGCTGAACAGCCCGCCCGCGAACACCGATCCGAAGGCCAGCACGATCATCGGGATGGTCATGGACTTCGGCGACTCGTGGGGGTGCGGCTCATTGCCCTGCTCATCGGGGACCCAGCGCTTCTCGCCGAAGAAGGTCAGCAGCATTACGCGGGTCATGTAGTACGCGGTGATGGCGGCGCCGAGCAGCGCCGCGCCGCCCAGAATCCAGCCCTCAGTGCCGCCCTTGGCGAAGGCCGCCTCGATGATCTTGTCCTTGGACCAGAAGCCGGAAAGCCCCGGGAAGCCGATGATCGCGAGATACCCGAGCCCGAAGGTCACGAAGGTGACCGGCATGTACTTCCGCAGGCCGCCGTACTTGCGCATGTCGACCTCGTCGTTCATGCCGTGCATGACCGAGCCGGCGCCGAGGAAGAGCCCCGCCTTGAAGAAGCCGTGGGTGACCAGGTGCATGATCGCGAAGACATAGCCGATCGGGCCGAGCCCGGCGGCCAGGATCATGTAGCCGATCTGCGACATGGTCGAGCCCGCCAGGGCCTTCTTGATGTCGTCCTTCGCGCAACCGACGATCGCACCGAAGAGCAGCGTCACCGCGCCGACGGTGACCACCGCGGTCTGCGCGTCCGGCGCGTTGTTGAAGATCGCGCCCGAGCGGGTGATCAGATAGACGCCCGCGGTCACCATGGTGGCCGCGTGGATCAGTGCGGAGACGGGGGTCGGGCCCTCCATGGCGTCCCCGAGCCAGGACTGCAGCGGCACCTGGGCCGACTTGCCGCAGGCAGCGAGAAGCAGCATCAGCCCGATGGCGGTGAGCTTGCCCTCGCTCGCGTCGGTGGCGTTCGAGAGCACCGGGGCGAAGGCGAACGTCCCGAAGGTCGTGAACATCAGCATGATGGCGATCGACAGGCCGACGTCGCCGACCCGGTTGACGATGAACGCCTTCTTCGCCGCCGTGGCCGCGCTGGGCTTGTGCTGCCAGAAGCCGATCAGCAGATACGAGGCGAGGCCGACGCCCTCCCACCCCACGTACAGCAGCAGGTAGTTGTCGGCGAGGACGAGCAGCAGCATCGCCGCGAGGAAGAGGTTGAGATAGCCGAAGAAGCGGCGGCGGCGCTCGTCGTGCTCCATATAGCCGATCGAGTAGATGTGGATCAGGCTGCCCACACCGGTGATCAGAAGCACGAAGGTCATCGACAGCTGGTCGAGCTGGAAGGCGACGTCCGCCCGGAAGCCGCCGACCGGGATCCAGCTGAACAGATGGCTGTGCAGGGCCCGGTCGTGCTCGTCCCGGCCGAGCATGTCGGCGAAGAGCACTGCCCCGATCACGAAGGAGGCGAGCGCGAGCGCGGTGCCCAGCAAATGGCCCTTGCCGTCCAGCCGCCGCCCCCCGCACAGCAGCAGGGCCGCGCCGAGCAGCGGGGCCGCGACAAGCAATCCGATGAGGTTCTCCACGTGAACGCGACCCTTCTAGAGCTTCATCAGGCTGGCGTCGTCGACCGAGGCCGAATGGCGGGCGCGGAACACCGACACGATGATCGCGAGGCCGACCACGACTTCGGCGGCCGCGACGACCATCGTGAAGAAGGCGATGATCTGGCCGTCGAGATTGCCGTGCATCCGGGAGAAGGTGACGAACGCCAGGTTGCACGCGTTCAACATCAGCTCGACGCACATGAAGAGGACGATCGCGTTCCGCCGGATCAGCACCCCGGCCGCGCCGATGGTGAACAACAGGGCGGCCAGGTACAGGTAGTTGACCGGGTTCACTTGGCGACCCCCTTCGAGTCCTCCGGATGGTCGGCGCCGCCCGGACCTGCCGCGCCGTTCGCACTGTCGTGGCGGTCGGCGCCCTCGGCGCCCTCGGCGCCCTTCGCGCCCCCGGGGCGCCCCGCGCCCTTGCCGCCCTTGGCGTCCCGCCCCAGCCAGCGCGCCGAGCGCTGCTCCAGGGCCGCCAGTTGGGCCAGCGCCTTCCCGGAGACGTCCCGCATCTGGCCGCGGCCGCGCAGCGTCGGGTTGACCGAGAGCTCGGCGGGAGTGCCGTCGGGCAGCAGACCGGGGACGTCCACCGCGTTGTGCCGGGCGTAGACGCCGGGCGCGGGCAGCGGCGGCACCTGCGTGCCGGTGCGCACTCGGCGCTCGGCCTGCTCGCGCTGGCTGAGCGCGCGCTCGGTGCGCTCGCGGTGGGTCAGCACCATCGCGCCGACCGCCGCGGTGATCAGCAGCGCGCCGGTGATCTCGAAGGCGAAGACGTACTTGGTGAAGATCAGGGTGGCCAGGCCCTCCACATTGCCGCCGGAGTTGGCCTGGCCCAGGCCGTTGAAGCTCTTCAGCGAGGCATTGCCGATCCCGGCGCACAGCAGGATGCCGAACCCGAGCCCGCACAGGGCGGCGAGCCAGCGCTGCCCTTTCAGCGTCTCCTTGAGCGAATCGGCGGCGGTGACGCCGACCAGCATGACGACGAAGAGGAAGAGCATCATGATCGCGCCGGTGTAGACGACGATCTGGACGACGCCCAGGAAGTACGCGCCGTTGGCCAGGTAGAAGACCGCCAGGACGATCATGGTGCCCGCCAGGCACAGGGCGCTGTGCACGGCCTTGCGCATCAGGATCGTGCCCAGGGCGCCGATCACGGCCACGGTGGCGAGGATCCAGAACTGCACCGCCTCGCCGGTGGAGGTGGTGCTCGTGGCAGCGGCCAGCATGCTGCTCATGCCTGCACCCCCTGCTGCTTCCCTTCAGGGGCGGCCTCAGGGGCGTCCTCAGGCGCGGTCTCGCCCTTGCTGACCGCCACCTGGCGCACCGTCCCGGGCGCTGCCTCGGTCACCAGACCGCGGTAGTAGTCCTGCTCGTCCATGCCGGGGTAGATGACGTGCGGGGAGTCGACCATGCCCTCCTCAAGCCCCGCGAGCAGCTCCTCTTTTGTGTAGATGAGCGATTCGCGGGTCCGGTCGGCGAGCTCGTACTCATTGGTCATGGTCAGCGCGCGCGTCGGGCACGCCTCCACGCACAGACCGCACAGAATGCAGCGCAGATAGTTGATCTGGTAGACGCGGCCGTAGCGCTCACCCGGGGAGTAGCGCTCCTCCTCCGTGTTGTCCGCGCCCTCCACATAGATCGCGTCCGCCGGACAGGCCCAGGCGCACAGCTCGCAGCCGATGCACTTCTCCAGCCCGTCCGGGTGGCGGTTGAGCTGGTGGCGTCCGTGGAATCGGGGCGCGGTCGGCTTCTTCTCCTCGGGGTACTGCTCGGTGAGCCGCTTCTTGAACATGGCCTTGAAGGTCACGCCGAAGCCGGCCACCGGGTTCTGGAAGTCAGACACCGTCGGCCTCCTTTCCGTCACTGACAGTGTCGGGCCCGCCACTGACAATCAGCTCGCGGTTGTGTCGCGGGCGTCGGCGCGGTGCGGGCGGCAGGGTCTGGCCGGGCAGCGGTGGCACCGGGAAGCCGCCCGCCATCGGGTCGAAGGCGGGCTCCGGGCCGCCCTCGGCCTCCGCCTCGGCCCGCGCCGTCTCCTGGTCGCGGACCTCCCTGTCGCGGAAGATGTCGACGACGAACGACAGCAGCAACAGGACGAGGACCGCGCCGCCGACGTACAGCACGATGTCCTGGTAGTCGTAGTTCTCGTTGCGCAGCGCCCGCACGGTCGCGACCAGCATCAGCCAGACCATCGAGACCGGGATGAGGACCTTCCAGCCCAGCTTCATGAACTGGTCGTAGCGCACCCGCGGCAGCGTGCCGCGGATCCAGACGAAGGCGAACAGCAGCGAGAGGACCTTGCCGACGAACCAGAGCATCGGCCACCAGCCGTGGTTGGCCCCCTCCCAGAAGGTGCTGATCGGCCATGGCGCTCGCCAGCCGCCCAGGAAGAGGGTGACCGCGACCATCGAGACGGTGACCATGTTGATGTACTCGGCGAGCATGAACATCGCGAACTTGATGGACGAGTACTCGGTGTTGAAGCCGCCGACCAGGTCGCCCTCGGACTCCGGCATGTCGAAAGGCGCGCGGTTGGTCTCACCGACCATCGCGATGATGTAGATGATGAAGGAGACCGGCAGCAGCAGCGCGTACCAGCGGTCGTGCTGGGAGTTGACGATCTCGGAGGTCGACATCGACCCGGAGTAGAGGAAGACCGCCGCGAAGGACATGCCCATCGCGATCTCGTAGCTGATCATCTGGGCGCAGGAGCGCAAGCCCCCGAGGAGCGGATACGTGGAACCGGACGACCAGCCCGCCAGCACGATGCCGTAGATGCCCACCGAAGCGGTGGCCAGGATGTAGAGGATCGCGATCGGCAGATCGGTCAGCTGCATCGTGGTGCGCTGCCCGAAGATCGAGATCTCGTTGTCGGCCGGGCCGAAGGGGATGACCGCGACCGCCATGAAGGCGGGGATGGCCGCGACGACCGGCGCCAGGACGTAGACGACCTTGTCCGCGCCCTTGACGACGATGTCTTCCTTCAGCATCAGCTTCACGCCGTCGGCCAGGGACTGCAGCATGCCCCAGGGTCCGTGCCGGTTCGGGCCGATGCGCAGCTGCATCCAGCCGACGACCTTGCGCTCCATGACGATGGAGATCAGCACGGTCACCATCAGGAAGGCGAAGCAGAAAACCGCCTTGATCAGGACCAGCCACCATGGGTCGCGGCCGAACATCGACAGGTCTTCTGCGGCGAGGTAGCTCAGGTTCATGAGGTCACCTCCGGTTCGGTCGCGGGAGCGCCGATCTTGACCAGTTCACCGGGGTGCGCGCCCAGGTCACGGTACGCGCCGCCGCCTGTGGAGTTCAGCGGCAGCCAGACCACCCGGTCGGGCATCGCCGTCACCGCCAGGGGCAGCTGGACCGATCCGGCCGGGCCGGTGACCCGTACGGTCTCCCCGTCGCGCACCCCCGCCTCCTCCGCGGTCGCCTCCGACAGCCGGATGACCGCCGCGTGGCGGGTCGCGGCGAGCGCCGCGTCGCCCTCCTGGAGCCGGCCCTGGTCCAGCAGCAGCCGGTGGCCCGCGAGCAGCGCCTCGCCCTCGCCGGGGCGGGGCAGCGGCCCGCCGGTCTCCATCGGCCCGATGCCGCGGGAGCCGGGCCAGGTGCCGAGCCGCGTCAGCTCGTCCCGTACGGCCTGGACATCCGGCAGGTCGAACGGCACATCCATCGCGTCGGCCAGCATGTGCAGCACCCGGGCGTCCGGAAGCACATGGCGGCGGGTCATCTGGTCGGGCTTGATGGCCGCCTCGAACGGCCGGGCCCGCCCCTCCCAGTTGAGGAAGGTGCCCGCCTTCTCGACGACCGCCGCGACCGGCAGCACCACGTCCGCGTGCGCCGTGACCTCGGTGGGCCGCTGTTCCAGGCTGACCAGGAAGCCGACCGTCTCCAGGGCCTCGACGGCCCGCGCCGGGTCGGGCAGATCGGCGATCTCGACGCCCGCGACCACCAGCGCTCCGAGCTCGCCCTCGGCCGCGGCCTCGACGATCCGGCCGGTGTCCCGGCCCGTCCGGCCGGGCAGTTCGGCGACGCGCCAGACCTCGGCGGTCTCCTCGCGGGCCCGCGGATCGGTGACCGGACGGCCGCCGGGCAGCAGCCCGGGGAGCGCGCCCGCCTCGATGGCGCCCCGTTCCCCCGCCCGGCGCGGGATCCAGACCAGCGTGGCGCCGGTGGCGGCGGCGGCCCGTACGGCGGCGGTCAGCGCACCCGGTACGGTCGCGAGCCGCTCACCGGCGACGATCACCGCGCCGTCGAGGCGCAGCGCCTCGGCCGCCCGCTCCCCGTCCGCGTCCAGGCCGGTGCGGCCCGCGAGCGCGTCCAGCCACTCGGTCTCGGTGCCGGGGGCGGCGGGCAGCAGCGTGCCGCCCGCCTTCGTCAGGCCCCGGGTGGCGTGGGTGGCCAGCGAGAAGGTGCGCTGGCCGTGCTTGCGGTGGGCCTTGCGCAGCCGCAGGAAGACGCCGGGCGCCTCCTCCTCCGATTCGAAGCCGACCAGGAGGACGGCCGGGGCCTTCTCCAGCGCGGCGTACGTCAGGCCGACGCCGTCCAGGTCGCGGCCCCGGCCCGCCACCTGGGTGGCCAGGAAGTCGGCCTCCTCGGCGCTGTGCGCCCGGGCCCGGAAGTCGATGTCGTTGGTGTCCAGGGCGACGCGGGCGAACTTCGCGTACGCGTAGGCGTCCTCGACGGTCAGCCGGCCGCCGGTCAGCACGCCCGCGCGGCCGCGGGCCGCGGCCAGGCCGGTGGCCGCCGCCTCCAGCGCCTCGGGCCAGCTCGCCGGCTCCAGTTCGCCCGTCTCCCGGTCGCGCACCAGCGGGGTGGTGAGCCGGTCGGGGAGCTGCGCGTAGCGGAAGCCGAAGCGCCCCTTGTCGCAGATCCACTCCTCGTTGACCTCGGGGTCGTCCGCCGCGAGCCGCCGCATGACCTTGCCGCGCCGGTGGTCGGTGCGGGTCGCGCAGCCGCTCGAGCAGTGCTCGCAGACGCTCGGCGAGGAGACCAGGTCGAAGGGGCGGGAGCGGAAGCGGTAGGCGGCCGACGTCAGCGCGCCCACCGGGCAGATCTGGATGGTGTTGCCGGAGAAGTACGACTCGAACGGGTCGCCCTCGCCCGTGCCCACCTGCTGGAGGGCGCCGCGCTCCAGCAGCTCGATCATCGGGTCGCCCGCGACCTGGTTGGAGAACCGGGTGCAGCGCGCGCACAGCACACACCGCTCGCGGTCCAGCAGCACCTGCGGCGAGATCGGCACCGGCTTGGCGAAGGTGCGCTTATGGCCCTCGAAGCGGCTGTCGGCCTGCCCGGCGGACATGGCCTGGTTCTGCAGCGGGCACTCGCCGCCCTTGTCGCAGACCGGGCAGTCCAGCGGGTGGTTGATCAGCAGCAGCTCCATCACACCGCGCTGCGCCTTCTCGGCCACGGGCGAGGTGAGCTGGGTCTTGACCACCATCCCGTCGGTGCAGGTGATCGTGCAGGAGGCCATCGGCTTGCGCTGACCCTCGACCTCGACGATGCACTGGCGACAGGCGCCGGCCGGGTCGAGGAGCGGATGGTCGCAGAAGCGGGGGATCTCGATGCCGAGCAGCTCGGCCGCGCGGATCACCAAGGTCCCCTTGGGGACGGAGATCTCGATTCCGTCGATGGTGACGGAGACCAGATCTTCGCGTGGCACCGCTGACTCTCCGCCTCCGGAGGGTGCATTGGTGGTCACGGTCATGCGGTCACCCCCAGGTGAGTGGAGCTCGGATCGTCGGCCCATACGGTGGACTTGGCGGGGTCGAAGGGGCACCCGCCACCGGTGATGTGCTGCTCGTACTCCTCCTTGAAGTACTTGAGGGAGGAGAAGATGGGGCTGGCGGCGCCGTCGCCGAGCGCGCAGAACGACTTGCCGTTGATGTTGTCGGCGATGTCGGCCAGCTTGGCGAGGTCTTCCATGCGGCCCTTGCCCGCCTCGATGTCGCGCAACAGCTGAACCAGCCAGTACGTGCCCTCGCGGCAGGGCGTGCACTTGCCGCAGGACTCATGCGCGTAGAACTCGGTCCAGCGGGTCACCGCGCGCACCACGCAGGTCGTCTCGTCGAAGCACTGCAGCGCCTTGGTGCCGAGCATCGACCCGGCGGCGCCCACGCCCTCGTAGTCGAGGGGGACGTCCAGGTGCTCCTCGGTGAGCAGCGGCGTCGAAGAGCCGCCGGGCGTCCAGAACTTCAGCCGGTGGCCGGGCCGGATGCCGCCGCTCATGTCCAGCAGCTGCCGCAGGGTGATGCCCAGCGGGCCCTCGTACTGGCCGGGGGCCGCGACATGCCCGGACAGCGAGTAGAGCGTGAAGCCCGGGGACTTCTCGCTGCCCATCGACCGGAACCATTCGTTGCCCTTGGTGAGGATGGCGGGAACCGACGCGATGGACTCGACGTTATTGACGACAGTGGGGCACGCGTACAGACCCGCGACCGCCGGGAAGGGAGGCCGGAGTCGGGGCTGGCCGCGCCGCCCTTCCAAGGAGTCCAGCAGCGCGGTCTCTTCACCGCAGATGTACGCGCCGGCGCCCGCGTGCACGGTGATCTCGAGATCGGGCAGATCGGCCAGCCCCAGCTTCTGCCTGCGTGCGTCGGCCTTGCCGAGGTAGCCCGCCTCGTACGCCTCGCGTACGGCCTCGTGCAACCGGCGCAGCACGGGCACGACTTCACCGCGCAGATAGATGAAGGCGTGCTGGGAGCGGATGGCGTGACAGGCGATGACCATGCCCTCGATGAGGGCGTGCGGATTGGCGAAGAGGAGAGGGATGTCCTTGCAGGTGCCGGGTTCCGACTCGTCCGCGTTGACGACCAAGTAGTGCGGCTTGCCGTCACCCTGCGGGATGAACTGCCACTTCATCCCGGTGGGGAAGCCCGCACCGCCACGGCCGCGCAGCCCCGAGTCCTTCACCAGCGCGATCACATCGTCGGGCGCCATGGCGAGGGCCCTGCGCATGCCCTCGTACCCGTCGTGGCGCAGATAGGTCTCCATGGTCCAGGACTGGGACTCGTCCCAGAACGACGACAGCACGGGTGCCAGCAGCTTCTCGGGGCTGCTCTCGCCCCGCTCGACGGTCACGGTCATCACTCCCCCTCCTCAGCGACCCGGCCGGACGCCTGCTCGTCCGGCGGGAAGTCCGCGGACCTGGGCGATACGACGCGGCCCGGGGCCGCCTCGCCCTTGGCCAGCCGCAGCCCGACCAGCGAAGCCGGGCCGGCGCTGCCGCTCGCCTCGACCGCGCCCGGGCGCGCGTCGGGGAAGCCGGCGAGGATGCGCGCGGTCTCCTTGAAGGTGCACAGCGGAGCGCCGCGGGTCGGCTCGACGGTGCGGCCCGCCCGCAGGTCGTCGACCATCCGCTCGGCGGAGTCCACGGTCTGGTTGTCGAAGAACTCCCAGTTGACCATCACCACGGGCGCGTAGTCGCAGGCCGCGTTGCACTCGATGTGCTCGAGGGTGATCTTGCCGTCCTCGGTGGTCTCTCCGTTGCCGACGCCCAGATGGCGCTGCAGGGCCTCGAAGATCGCGTCGCCGCCCATCACCGCGCACAGGGTGTTGGTGCACACCCCCACCTGGTAGTCGCCGGAGGGCTTCCGCCGGTACATGGTGTAGAAGGTGGCGACCGCGGTGACCTCGGCGGTGGTCAGTCCCAGCACCTCGGCGCAGAACCGGACCCCGGTGCGGGTGACATGGCCCTCCTCCGACTGCACCAGGTGCAGCAGCGGCAGCAGCGCGCTGCGGCTGTCGGGGTAGCGGGCGATCACCTCCTCGGCATCCGCCTCGAGCCGTGCCCGGACCTCGGCCGGGTAGTCGGGGGCGGGAAGCTGTGGCATTCCCAGCTGCACGTCTGTCACCGGTCGACGCCTCCCATCACAGGGTCGATGGACGCCACGGCGACGATCACGTCGGCGACCTGGCCGCCCTCGCACATCGCCGCCACGGACTGCAGGTTGGTGAAGGACGGGTCGCGGAAGTGCACCCGGAACGGGCGGGTGCCGCCATCGCTGACCATATGCACGCCCAGCTCGCCCTTGGGCGACTCGACGGCCGTGTACGTCTGCCCCGGCGGGACCCGGAACCCCTCGGTCACCAGCTTGAAGTGGTGGATCAGGGCCTCCATCGAGGTGCCCATGATCTTCTTGATGTGGTCGAGGGAGTTGCCGAGCCCGTCCGGCCCCAGCGACAGCTGGGCCGGCCAGGCGATCTTCTTGTCCTCGACCATGACCGGTCCCGGCGCCAGCCGGTCCAGGCACTGCTCGACGATCCGCAGCGACTGGCGCATCTCCTCCAGCCGGATCAGGAAGCGGCCGTAGGCGTCGCAGGTGTCGGCGGTGGGGACGTCGAAGTCGTAGGTCTCATAGCCGCAGTACGGCTGGGCCTTGCGCAGATCGTGCGGCAGCCCCGTGGCCCGCAGTATCGGTCCTGTGATGCCGAGCGCCATGCAGCCGGCCAGGTCGAGATAGCCGACGTCCTGCAGCCGGGCCTTGAAGATGGGGTTCCCGGTCGCGAGCTTGTCGTACTCGGGCAGGTTCTTGCGCATCTTCTTCACGAAGGCGCGCACCTGGTCGACCGCCCCGGGCGGCAGGTCCTGGGCGAGCCCGCCGGGCCGGATGTACGCGTGGTTCATCCGCAGGCCGGTGATCAGCTCGAAGATGTCCAGGATCATCTCGCGGTCACGGAAGCCGTAGATCATGATGGTGGTCGCGCCGAGCTCCATACCGCCGGTGGCGATCGCCACCAGATGGGAGGAGAGCCGGTTGAGCTCCATCAGCATGACCCGGATGACCGAGGCCCGGTCCGGCACCTGGTCCTCGATGCCCAGCAGCTTCTCGACGCCCAGGCAGTACGCGGCCTCGTTGTAGAAGGGCGTCAGATAGTCCATGCGGGTCACGAAGGTGGTGCCCTGCGTCCAGTTCCGGAATTCGAGATTCTTCTCGATCCCGGTGTGCAGATAGCCGATGCCGCAGCGGGCCTCGGTGACCGTCTCGCCGTCGATCTCCAGGATCAGCCGGAGCACTCCGTGGGTGGACGGGTGCTGCGGCCCCATGTTGACGATGATCCGCTCGTCGTCGGCCCGGGACGCTGCGGCCACGACCTCGTCCCAGTCACCGCCGGTGACGGTGTAGACGGTGCCTTCGGTCGTCTCGCGCGTGGAGGCGGAGGGGGTTGCGTGGGTGGCAGACATCAGCTGTACGACCTCCGCTGGTCCGGAGCCGGGATCTGGGCGCCCTTGTACTCGACGGGGATGCCGCCGAGGGGGTAGTCCTTGCGCTGCGGGAAGCCCTGCCAGTCGTCGGGCATCATGATCCGCGTGAGCGCGGGATGGCCGTCGAAGATCAGGCCGAAGAAGTCGTACGCCTCGCGCTCGTGCCAGTCGTTGGTCGGATAGACGTCGACGATCGACGGGAGGTGCGGATCGCTGTCGGGGACGCTCACCTCCAGCCGGATCAGCCGGTTATGGGTGATCGAGCGCAGGTGGTAGACGGCGTGCAGCTCACGGCCCTTGTCGCCGGGGAAGTGGACTCCGCTGACGCCCGTGCACAGCTCGAAGCGGAGCGCCGGATCGTCGCGCAGGGTCCTGGCCACCCTCGGCAGATGCTCACGCGCGATGTGGAAGGTCAGCTCGTCGCGGTCCACGACGGTCTTCTCGATCGCGTTCTCCGGGACCAGCGACTGCTCCTCGAGCGCGCCTTCGAGCTCGTCGGCGACTTCGTCGAACCAGCCCCCGTACGGCCGGGAGGCCGGGCCGGGCAGCCGCACCGGCCGCACCAGACCGCCGTAGCCCGAGGTGTCGCCGCCGTTGTTGGCGCCGAACATGCCGCGCTGGACGCGGATGGGCTCACCCTGGTCGCCGCGGCTGCCGGGCAGGTTCTCGGCGTTGAGGTCCTTGTCAGGGTTGACGCCATTAGCCTCAGTCAACGCAGCAGCCCCTTCATCTCGATCGTCGGGAGCGCCTTGAGCGCCGCTTCCTCCGCCTCGCGGGCCGCGCGCTCGCGGTTCACGCCGAGCTTCTCCTCGCGGATCTTCTGGTGCAGCTTGAGGATCGCGTCCAGGAGCATCTCGGGCCGCGGCGGGCAGCCGGGCAGATAGATGTCGACCGGGACGATGTGATCGACGCCCTGCACGATCGCGTAGTTGTTGAACATGCCGCCCGAGGAGGCGCACACGCCCATCGAGATGACCCATTTCGGATTCGGCATCTGGTCGTAGACCTGCCGCAGCACCGGGGCCATCTTCTGGCTGACGCGCCCGGCCACGATCATCAGATCGGCCTGCCGGGGCGAGCCGCGGAAGACCTCCATGCCGAAGCGGGCGAGGTCATAGCGGCCGGCGCCCGTGGTCATCATCTCGATGGCGCAGCAGGCGAGCCCGAAGGTGGCCGGGAAGACGGAGGACTTTCGCGCCAGTCCCGCCGCCTGCTCCACGGTGGTCAGCAGGAAGCCGCTCGGCAGCTTGTCTTCGATACCCATGGGACGGTTCTCCTCTCACTCAGTCCATTCCAGGCCGCTAGTCCCACTCCAGGCCGCCGCGTCGCCACACATATGCGTAGGCGACGAAGACGGTGAGCACGAAGAGGAGCATCTCCACGAGCCCGAACAGCCCCATGGCGTCGAAGGTGACGGCCCAGGGGTAGAGGAAGACGATCTCGATGTCGAAGACGATGAAGAGCATCGCCGTCAGGTAGTACTTGATGGGGAAGCGCCCACCGCCAGCCGGATGTGGCGTCGGCTCGATGCCGCATTCATAGGCTTCGAGCTTGGCCCGGTTGTAGCGCTTGGGGCCGATGATCGCGGCCATGAGGACCGAGAAGATCGCAAAACCTGCCCCGAGGGCTCCCAGTACGAGGATGGGCGCGTATGCGTTCACCGTCCTCGCTCCCTTCAGTCGACGATGACTGGTTGGCGGACCACACGGACTGTGCGGACCGCACTCACGAAGATCGCGCACATGTGAGGCAGTTCACAAGCCCGTTTCGCCTGCATCCTATGCCCGCCGGTATGTGATCTGCGACACGGGGTGCAACAACGTCTTTGTGATCTCCACCACCTGACGAAGGATCATGAAGTCGGATGAGCAGTGATCTTGCACTCGAAGCATCCGATCGATCACGAGAAGTGACATATGGATCCGTCGCCACAGGTGAGCGGCTTGCGTTCTCTATAAGATATGGTACCTACACGCAAATTTGTGATGGACTCCCCTGTCTGATATGAGGCATCCATCCTGATGAGCGACCCCACCGCGGACCCCCGCGCCGTCACCCCGCCCCGTCGACCCTTGATCACTACTACGCGCTTTCGTTCACGAGCCGGGTCCGGGAGTGAGGTATCCCACCTCGCGAAAGGTTGTGGATCTCAATTTGATGAGAATCCTTGGTGCGCGAGTCGGGTTGATGGTAGGCCGCTCGGGAGCCCGCGGGGGCCGCCAAATGCCGTGCGTATGGGCATGATCGAAAAATTCGGACACGGCGCCCGGGGCCCGGAGCAAGATCAAGAAGCCCCAATTCCGGACGTGTACACGTCAAATGTGGCGCACTCCACTTTTCTTGATCCCGGCCTACGACCCCTGATAGCGGTTGGACCCATGTCCCAGACCGCACACATACCCAGCCACCGGAAGCCCCGCCGTGCCGCCGCCTCCACGCGTGCACTCCGCACCGGGGTCACCGGTGGCTTCCTGACGCTCGCGGTCGCCGGCGCCGCCGCGCCCGCCCTGGCCGCCGAGCCGGCCGCCGCCGAGACGACGCTCGAGATGCCGACCCTCGGCTCCACCCTGGCGAGCACCGCCGCGCAGTCCGCCGAGGCCACCCACCAGGCGGCCTCCGACTACCAGCTCCAGGCACAGCAGGACCAGGCCGCCGCCAAGGCCAAGACCGCGGCGAAGAAGGCCAAGGTCGAGGCCGACCGCAAGGCCCAGGAGGCCAAGGAGGCGGCGCGCAAGGCCGCCGCCCGCCGCGCGGCCCAGGAGAAGGCCGAGCGTGCGTCCCGCACCGCCGAGCGCACCACCCTCTCCACCGCGACGTCGAACGCCACGTCCACCGCGACGAAGGCGACCGGCAATGCCGCGACGCTGATCAACTTCCTGAAGGCCCAGCTGGGCAAGGCGTACGTGCTGGGCTCCAGCGGCCCCTCCTCGTACGACTGCTCCGGCCTGACCCAGGCCGCCTTCAACCAGATCGGCATCAGCCTGCCGCGCGTGTCGCAGGACCAGTCCAGCCAGGGCACCGCCGTATCGCTGGACAACCTCCAGCCCGGCGACCTGCTCTACTGGGGCGGCCGCGGCAGCGCGTACCACGTCGGCGTCTACATCGGCGACGGCAAGTTCATCGGCGCCCAGAACCCGAGCACCGGCATCGTCGAGCGCCCGCTGAGCTACGACCCGCCGACCGGCGCCGTCCGCCTCCTCTAGGCCCCGGGGAACCCAGGAGCGCGAGCCGAGCAGGCAATGAGGCCGCCTTCCCGTACGTCAGTCGGCGTCCGGGGCGGCGGCCTCATTCCGTACCGGCGTCAGGCCTGGCCTATGCGTAGACCTTCTCCACGAACTCGGCGATCTGGGGTTCGGTGAGGTGGTGGGCCAGATCGGCCTCGCTGATGATGCCGACCAGCCGCTTGTTCTTGTCGATCACCGGCAGCCTGCGGATCTTGTTCTGCTCCATCTCCCGGAGCACATCGCTGACGTCCGCATCGGCCGGTATCCAGCGCGGCGTGCCCTTGGCCAGCTCCCCCGCCGTCGTCCTGGAGCAGTCCTTGCCCTCGGCGACACAGCCGACGACGATGTCGCGGTCGGTCAGGATGCCGCACAGCCGCTCGTTCTCATCGGCGATCGGCAGCGCCCCGACGTTCAGGTCCCGCATCAGCTGAGCCGCGCGGTCCACCGTCTGGGACTTGGGGATCCACTGCGCGCCCGGGTGCATGATGTCTGCGGCCTTGGTCATGGTGTGTCCTCCTGACGGCCCACCGCCGGCGGAACCGACCCGCGGGCCCGATCCGGTGTCACCGCGGCCGACGCCACGGCGCCCCCTCTCCTTCAATGTCACCACCGCCCCGGGCACCTCGCGACCGGCGCCGCCCGCGAAGCCCTCCCGGCCCGCCTCAGGCCCGCCCCGGCCTCCCAGCGGCGGTCTCCGGTGCCCGGTGCCAGACTGAGAACTGCCGGGGCGGCCGCAGCCCCGCGGCGGCGCGGGATCCGGCCCCGGCGACCCCGGCTCACCAGGATCCGCCGAAGGAGCACACATGCTCACCACCGACTACGTCCCCGGCGCCCCCAACTGGCTCGACCTCGGCACCCCCGACACCGACACGGCCGCCGCCTTCTACACCGGCCTGTTCGGCTGGACTTCGGAGTCGGCCGGCCCCGAGGCGGGCGGCTACGGCTTCTTCAAGAAGGACCGCGAGACGGTCGCGGCCCTCGGCCCGCTCCACGAGGAGGGCGCGCGCTCCGCCTGGACGCCGTACTTCCACACCACCGATGCCTCGGGCACCGCCGCGCTGATCGCGGAGGCGGGCGGCACAGTGCGCACCGAACCGTTCGACGTCTTCGACGAGGGGCGGATGGCCCAGTTCACCGACCCCGGCGGCGCCCGGTTCGCCGTCTGGCAGCCCGGCAAGACCCAGGGCCTCGAAGCGGTCACCGAGCAGGGCACGTTGTGCTGGGTGGAGCTGCACACCCCCGACCCGGTCGCCAATATCGCCTTCTACCACACGGTGTTCGCCTGGACCGCCGAGGAGATGTCGTTCTCCGGCGGGACCTACACCGTGCTCTCCACCGCCGGGCCCGGCCGTGAGCGCTCCTTCGGCGGCATGGCGCCGCTCCAGCAGGGGCACGACGTCCCGCAGTGGCTGCCGTACTTCGAGGTGGCGGACTGCGACCAGGTCGTCGAGCGGGCCGAAAAGCTCGGCGCGTCGGTGCTGATGCCCGCCATGACGGCCGAGGACATCGGCCGTATGGCCTGGCTGGCCGACCCGTCCGGCGCGCACTTCGCCGTCATCACGAGCGCCAAGCCGGCGACGGCCGCCTGAGCAACCTGAACCGGCGCGCCCGCTACGCCTTCGGGGCCACCTTCGCCAGGCCGTTGATGATGCGGTCCATCGCGTCGCCGCCCGTCGGGTCGGTGAGGTTGGCCATCAGCTTGAGGGTGAACCGCATCAGCATCGGATGGGTCAGACCGCGCTGGGCCGCCAGCTTCATGACCGTCGGATTGCTGATCAGCTTCACGAAGGCGCGGCCCAGCGTGTAGTAGCCGCCGTAGGTGTCCTTGATGACCTTCGGATAGCGCTGGAGGGCCAGTTCGCGGCGGGCGGCGGTGGCGCGGGCGTGGGCCTGGACGATGACATCCGCGGCGATCCGGCCGGATTCCATCGCATAGGCGATGCCCTCGCCGTTGAACGGGTTGACCATGCCGCCCGCGTCACCGACCAGCAGCAGCCCCCGGGTGTAGTGCGGCTGGCGGTTGAAGGCCATGGGGAGGGCGGCGCCGCGGATCGGGCCGGTCATGTTCTCCGGGGTGTAGCCCCAGTCCTCGGGCATCGAGGCGCACCATGCCTTGAGCACCTCGCGCCAGTCCAACTCCTTGAAGGACCCGGAGGTGTTGAGCACGCCGAGGCCGACGTTGCTGGTGCCGTCGCCCATGCCGAAGATCCAGCCATAGCCGGGCAGCAGCCGGTCCTGCGGGCCGCGGCGGTCCCACAACTCCAGCCAGGACTCCAGGTAGTCGTCGTCGTGGCGGGGCGAGGTGAAGTACGTCCGCACCGCGACGCCCATCGGCCGGTCCTCGCGCCGGTGCAGCCCCATGGCCAGCGAGAGCCGGGTGGAGTTGCCGTCCGCGGCGACCACCAGCGGGGCGTGGAAGGTGACCGGCGTCTTCTCCACGCCGAGCTTGGCCTCGACGCCGATGACCTTGCCCGTACGGTCGTCGATGATCGGAGCGCCCACGTTGCACCGCTCATGCAGCCGGGCGCCGGCCTTCTGGGCCTGCCGCGCCAACTGCTCGTCGAAGTCGTCGCGCTTGCGGACAAGACCGTAGTCCGGGTACGAGGCCAGCTCCGGCCAGTCGAGCTCCAGCCGCACCCCGCCGCCGATGATCCGCAGGCCCCGGTTGCGCAGCCAGCCCGCCTCCTCGGAGACGTCGATGCCCATGGCGACGAGCTCCTTGGTGGCGCGCGGGGTCAGCCCGTCGCCGCACACCTTCTCGCGCGGGAACGCCGTCTTCTCCAGCAGCAGCACGTCCAGGCCGGCCTTGGCCAGGTAGTACGCCGTGGTGGAGCCGGCGGGCCCGGCGCCGACGACGATGACATCGGCGGTCCGCTCCGTGGATGCGGTCTCGCTCACGCGGGTCTCCCGAAGGCTCGGTAACGGCGTGCCGGTCACGCCGGGCACTGGACGGTTGCAGTCTATGTGGCGTGCTCCGGCGGATACGGAGGGCCACCCCCGGTCAGGCCTGCCGCGCATACGGCTTGACGCCGCGATCGCCTGACGCCGCGGTGGTTACGGCCTGACGCCGCGGTGGTTACGGCCTGACGCGGCGGTGGTTACGGCTTGACGCCCCGGTGGAGCGCCACGATCCCGCCCGTCAGATCGCGCCAGGCGACCTTCGCCCAGCCCGCCTTGCCCAGCCGCGCGGCCAGCCCGGCCTGATCGGGCCAGGCCCGGATCGACTCGGCGAGGTAGACGTACGCGTCCGGGCTGCTGCTGACCGCGGTCGCGACCGGCGGCAGGGCTCGCATCAGGTACTCGGTGTAGACAGTGCGCAGCGGCCGCCAGGTGGGGTGGCTGAACTCGCAGATCACGATGCGCCCGCCGGGCCTGGTCACGCGCAGCAGCTCGCGCAGCGCGGCCTGGGTGTCCTGGATGTTGCGCAGCCCGAAGGAGATCGTGACGGCGTCGAAGACCCCGTCGGCGAAGGGCAGCCGGGTCGCGTCGCCCGCCGTGAGCGGCAGCCGCGGATGGCGCCGCTTGCCCTCCCGGAGCATGCCGAGCGAGAAGTCGCAGGGGACGACGTACGCGCCGGCGGCGGCGAACGGCAGCGAGGAGGTGCCCGTACCGGCGGCGAGGTCGAGCACGCGCTCGCCGGGGCGCGCGGCGACGGCCCGCGCCACGGCCTTGCGCCACAGCCGGGACTGCCCGAGCGACAGCACATCGTTGGTGAGGTCGTACTTGGCCGCCACGTCGTCGAACATCGCGGCGACTTCGTGCGGCTGCTTGTCCAGGGATGCTCGGGTCACGCCCCCATTGTTCACCTGGCGCCGGCACGCCCCGCGCCGGGCCCCGCCCGTGTCGTTCAGCGGCCGCGGTGCACCAGCCGGCCGGCGAGCACCGTGGCCACGCATGCGCCGTCCGCGTCGAAGGCCGCGAGGTCCGCCCGGCCGGTCTTCACCAGCGCGGACGGGCGCGGCCGGTCCAGGACGGCGACGCCGCCGCGCCGCGCGGCCGCCAGCAGCTCGGGGTCGGTGACCCGTGCCGCGACGACGGCCGTCGCGCCCAGCCGCAGCAGCGCGTGGATCCGCTCGCGCGGGCTGGGCGCGTCGGGCACCGGCGCGTCGTGGACCAGGCCCGGGCCCAGCGTGCCGGGCCAGTGGCGCACCCTGGCCCGCGGATACTCCTGGAGCAGCTCGTCCAGCGGCCCGACCGCCGCGATCCGGTCGCCGTCGATCGCGACGGCGGCGTCACGCAGCGGCGCCGCGTCGTCGGGGGTGAGCCGGACGAGGGGCGCCGCGTGGAGGGTGAGCATCAGAAGTGTCGTATCTGGAGGTTTATCGGCAGACGTATCAAGAGGCGTCGATCAGCTTGAGCTCCGGGTGGGCGGTGCCGCCCTCGATCGCCGTCGACGACAGATGGGAGACGACATGGTCGTCGACCGGGTCGTTCGCCGGGTCGTCGTGCACGACCAGGTGCTCGTACGTGGTGGCGCGCTGCGCGGGCACCCGCCCCGCCGTACGGATGAGGTGGAGCAGTTCCATCCGGTTGGACCGGTGCCGGGCGCCCGCCGAGGAGACCACGTTCTCCTCCAGCATCACCGAGCCGAGGTCGTCCGCCCCGTAGTGCAGTGACAGCTGGCCGGCCTCCTTGCCGACGGTCAGCCAGGAACCCTGGATATGGGCCACGTTGTCGAGGAACAGCCGGGCGATCGCGATCATCCGCAGGTACTCGAAGATGGTCGCCTGCGTCTGCCCCTTCAAGTGGTTGTTCTCGGGCTGGTAGGTGTACGGGATGAAGGCGCGGAAGCCGCCCGTACGGTCCTGCACATCGCGGATCATGCGCATGTGCTCGATCCGCTCGGCGTTCGTCTCGCCGGTGCCCATGAGCATCGTGGAGGTCGACTCGACCCCGAGGTTATGGGCGGTCTCCATGATCTCCAGCCAGCGCTCACCCGACTCCTTCAGTGGCGCGATGGCCTTGCGCGGCCGCTCCGGCAGCAGCTCGGCGCCCGCGCCCGCGAAGGAGTCCAGGCCCGCGTCGTGGATGCGGCGGATCGCCTCCTCGGCCGAGACGCCGGAGATCCGGGCCATGTGCTCGACCTCGGAGGCCCCCAGCGAGTGGATCACCAGCTGCGGGAATTCCTTCTTGATGGCCGAGAAGTGCTGCTCGTAGTACTCCACCCCGTAGTCCGGGTGGTGGCCGCCCTGGAACATGATCTGTGTGCCGCCGAGTTCGACGGTCTCGGCGCAGCGGCGCAGGATGTCGTCGAGGTCGCGGGTCCAGCCCTTGGCGGTGTCCTTGGGCGCGGCGTAGAAGGCGCAGAACTTGCAGGCCGTCACGCAGACGTTGGTGTAGTTGATGTTCCGCTCGATGATGTACGTCGCGATGTGCTCGACACCCGCGTAGCGGCGGCGGCGGGCCGCGTCGGCGGCGGCGCCGAGCGCGTGCAGCGGCGCGGACCGGTACAGGTCGAGCGCTTCCTCCGGGGTGATACGGCCCCCGGCGGCGGCGCGGTCGAGGACGGCGTGAAGCGATGCGTTCTCGGTCACCGGGGCGTCCCTTTCGGCGGGTTGCGGACGGACTGCCCCAGCGTACGCCAGCCCTCACGGCCCTCCGCCGAGGCCCCGCGACGGCCCGTCAGCGGCCCTGGGGCGGGCGGGTCACTTCGCCTTGCGCAGCGTGCCGCTCGGGTTGCCCCCCTCCTGGTCCACCGCCTTGTAGCGCAGCGTGCCGTCGGAGGCAAGGGTGAACCGCTCCTCGGCCGAGCCGTCGGTGCAGCCCGTGTGCTTCTCGGTTTCCTTGATCCGTGAGTCGAGGACCAGCGCGGTCGAGGTGGCCGAGACCAGCGTCCAACTGCTGTTGCAGCGGAGCACCGCCAGCTCGACCCGGCCGCTGCCGACCTTGTCCCCCGGCTTGCCCTCGCGGATGGTGATGGTCAGCTCGCCCCCGGGCACGCCGAAGTCGGTGGTCAGATCGCCTTTCCAAGTGCCGAGGAACGCCTTGGGCACGCCCCGTCCGGGGCTGTCGCCGGCGTGGTCCGTCGCGCTCGGCCCCGGGCTCTTGGTCGAGGAGGCGTCGTTCTTCCCCCCGCCCGCGCCGGTCCCCGGCAGCACATGGAACACGACGGCCGCCGTCGTGGCGGCCGCCAGCGCGCCCGCGATCGACAGCACCAGCGTGCAGCTGAGCGCCTTGGGCCGGTTCCTGCCCCCGATGGCGGCGGACACCGCGATCCTGCGTCCCCCGGCCGACTGCCCCTCGGCCGGCTGTCCCTCGGCCGAGGCGGGCGCGCCGGGAGCCCGGTCCTCCGGCGCGGCGGCCTGGGTCGGGCCGCCGTACGACGGGTCCGGCGGGCCGAACGCCCCCAGGGGCGTCGCGGGTGTGTGCGCGGACGCCGCCGGGGTCCCGGGAGCCGTGGGGATCACCGGGGCGGACGGGGCCCCGGGGATCGACGGAGCCGGCGGAGCCGATGGCGTGAGCGCGGGGTCGGCGGGCGCCAAGGCGTCCAGGTCAAGGAGCTCCACCGCCCGCCGGCTCACCCGCTCGACCAGCGGCCCCGGCAGCCACCCCGGCCGCACCAGGCTCGAG
>NZ_MUNE01000528.1 GCF_002154605.1 Streptomyces milbemycinicus
GGGTTGCGGGGGCGAATCCGTGGGAGGGGCCCCGTCGACGGCATATGGTGAATCGGGCAGCAAGTCGTGTTTTCCCTGCTTGGTGGAGGACCGGAGCATATGCGGTGACACCCCGTGTGACATCGGCGCCCACGGTGCCGGAACCCGGGGCGCCGCTGTCGACGATTCACGAACACAAACTCGTCAATTCCCGCACGGAGGCAACCAGGTGCGCACGGCCGTCGGTGGGCACCCGGCACGGGGGCCGGTCAAGGGGGCGGAGGGTCTTCCATTGCCCCGGATCGGCGGCTCTGTCCGGTCTGGGACCGTCGGTATTCGCTGGGCGTGATGTCGTGGAAATGGCGGAACATGCGCGCGAAGACGGTCGGGTTCTCGACGCCGACGGACCGCGCGATCGCGGCGATGGAGCGCTGCCGCTGCCGGGGGTTCGCCAGGCTTCTGCGAGCCTCTTCCATCCGAGTCCGGCGGATGTACCGGGCCGGTGATGTGCCACTTTCCCGGAAGACGAGCTCGACGTAGCGCACGGAGACCCCGAACGCCGCCGCCACCGCCTTCGAGGACAGATCAGGCTCGGCGAGATGGCGCTGTATGAAGTCCCGCATGCGCAGGAGTTGGGCGTGGTGTCCGAGGAGCCCGTTCACCTCGGCCACCCCGGCCTGGCCGGTGAGCTCGTCGGACCGCAGTACGGAGAACAGCAACTCCCGCAAGGTATGCCCCAGCTCAGGCAGCAAGTCCGGCTCGAACCGCGCGCCGCCGGCGCAGATCTCCGCGACCGTGGCCCGCAGAACGCGCAGCACCGGGTTCTCGGCGGCGATGCGGCGTCCGATGCGTTCCCCGCTGACCGGCATGACCCGTGCCACATCCGCCCGGGGCAGTGTCAGGACGAGGTGATGGGCGAACTCATTGGCGCTGAGCTGGAAGGGGGCGGTGCTGTCGAGCAGAACCGCGTCTCCGCGCCGCAGCGGGGACCGCATATTTCCGTTGAGCGAGAAACTGTTTTCCTGCGCGATCGACAGGAGGTAGAAGTCGTCCTGATTGCCGACGAGCATCCTCGGTGCGCGTACCACCCGCACCGGGTCGGAACCGACGTCGGTCAGGGTGAGGAACCCCAGGTCGAGCTGGCGGGCCCAGCCCGTGTAGTCGGCGTCGTGTCCGGTGCCGCCGAGCGGGATCGCGTCGAGTTCGACCAGGGCGTCGTGCAGCATGCCGCGCCAGGCGTCGACGTCGGGCGACATCCCGCCGACCCCGTTCCGGTCCGGCCGCGAGGACTTGGGAGGCAGGCTCATCGCACAGTCCTTCCTTCGTGAGAGGTGCGGGAGCCAGAAATGTACAGACCGGGTGCGCGGATGGTCGGTTCAGGGCGGGGTTGAAAGTTCACCATGTTCTCTGCCGCTCCCTTCCCGGCGTACGGCCGGGGCGGCAGGTGCGGGAAGCCGCACACAGGAGGTGGAGATGCGCAGGGCCGTCGTACTCGGGGGCAGTGTCGCGGGGCTGTTGGCTGCCCGGGTGCTCAGTGATCACGCGGACGAGGTGATCGTTCTCGAACGGGACGACATCGCTCCCTCGGGCGACTTCGGGGGAGGTCAGGGGCCTCGCCCCGGTGTTCCGCAAGGCACCCAGATGCACGCTCTGCTGGACGCGGGCCGCCGGAAGATCGACCATTGGTTGCCCGGTTTCGCCACCGAAATCGTCGCCGACGGCGCCGCCCTCGCGGACACCGGGACGGATGTGCACAGCTACCTCGAGGGCAGGCTCAAGGTGCTGGTCGGCGGCGTGGAGATGATCAGCGCCACGCGGCCCTTCCTGGAATCGCACCTCCGCCGCAGGGTGTTGGCGCTCGGCAATCTGCGTCTGGTCACCGGTCGTGTGCGCGGGCTGGCCTTCACCGGCGACCGGGTGAGCGGGGTGCGCTACCTGGGCGGGCAACCGGCCGATGCCGGGGACATGGCCGGGGGCGTGGCCGATGAGGAGTTGCTGGACGCCGACCTGGTGGTCGACGCGACCGGCCGCGCCAGCCGGATCGGGGCCTGGCTACAGGAGGGCGGCTGGCCCGAGCCGCAGACGCGCCGCATGCATGTGGACCTCGGCTATGCCACCGCGCTGTTCCGCCGGCCGGAAGGATCGGACGGCGCCACCTTGGCACAGTCCCTGGCCACCCTGCCTGACGGCCGACTGCGGCTGGGCACCCTCGGCCGGGTCGAGGGAGATCGGTGGATCGCCCTGGTGGCCGGGTACGCCGACGACCGACCGGGGCGGGGGATGGAGGAGTTCCTGCTCCGCTGCAAGGAGGACCCGGCGGCACCGTTTCGCCGGCTGGCCGAGGACGGCGAGCCGATCGGGGAACCGGTCGCCTACCGGCATCCGGACAATCGACGGCGCGACTTCCACCGCCTGGACCGTTTCCCCGCCGGACTCCTCGCGATCGGCGACACCCTGGCCTCGTTCAACCCCATCTACGGCCAGGGCATGTCCTCGGCCGCGATCCACGCCTCATGCCTGGCGGCCCATCTCGAATCCGGGCGGTCCCCGCGGGACCCGGCGTGGTCGTACTTCAAGCAGGTCCGGGCCGTCGTGGACGACGCGTGGCAGACGTCCGCGGTCAACGACCTGAAGCTGCCGCATGTCACCGGGCCACGGCCACGGGGGTTCAAGGTCGCAGCCCGGCTCAGTGACCTCATCGTCCGGGCGTCCGTGACCGATCCGGTGATACACCGACGTTTCCTGGACGTGGCACACATGCTCTCCCCGGTGAAGACCCTGATGCGCCCCGGCACGGTGTTGCGGGCCGCAAGGGCGGTGCGCAAGCAGGACACCCCCGCGGCCGGTGCGCCGCTCGACGTCACCGTGTGACGGGACAGCGGGGTGCGGACGGTGGCCACCGCGGTCACCAGCCGGTCAGCAGCAGATGGTTGAGGAGGAGGGCGAGGGCGGCCTGCGCGGCGAGCCAGGGCCGCGGCCGGGTGAGGAAGGCGCAGGCCGTGAGCAGCCACATGGCGAACGGCAGCCAGATGCGTTCCGTCTCCGCTTTGCTCATCCCGGACAGATCGGCGATGAGCAGGGCGAGCAGGGCCGCGGACACGAGCAGGGCGAGACGGGGTTCGGCGACCGGACGGCTCGGAGGGTCCGGTCGCCGGATGACGGCGCCGTGCCGTCCTGGCATGACGGCGCCGTGCCGTACGAGGGCGAGCGTCGCGCAGGCACGGCGCAGCCCTGCCATCGTCGCCAGGCCCGTGATGAGCACGGTGCACGCGAGGTTCGCCCACACCCAGTACCCGTAGGGCCTGATGCCGCCGGCTCCCTGGTAGTAGCGCTCGACCAGCAGACGGTACGCCTCCCACCAGGAGAAACCGGCGAGGGTGAAGAGGAGCGGGACGACGGCGAACCCGGCGAGAGGGAAGGGAGACAACTGGGCCAGATCCCGGCCCCGCACCCGGCCCAGCACCAGCACGGCTCCCGCGATCAGCGCGATCAGAGTGAGCCCATATGAGAGATAGCAGGTCAGCCCGGACAACAGTCCCGCACCGAACGCGACGGCCCGTCTCCGGGCCCCCGCCCGCTCCGTCACCGAGAGCGCGAGCAGCGCGACCGACCAGGCGGCGACCGCGGCGAAGTACCCGTCGGCCGATGTCGCCATCCACACCGCGGCGGGCGCCGCGACAAGGAAGGGCGCCGCGCGTCGTGCCAGGTCCTCGTCGGTCAGTGCGCGCACCGTGATGAGAACGGCCACGCAGGCGGTGGCGCCGACGGTGATGCACCAGGCTCCGGCCCAGCCCCCGCCGCCCAGGCCGACCCGGTCGAGCAGAACGAAGGTGAGCGTGGCGGCCGGGGGGTGCCCGGCGATATGCGCCGGCCAGTGTCCGGGGGAGTCGAGCAGGATGTGATGGGTGAAGTCGCCCAGGGCGGCCGGGATGTCGTGGAAGCGGTCGATGACCTGGAGATACTCGTTCCGGGTGGTGAGGCGGGTCGCGACGCCCCGGTGCCAGCCGTCGACCAGGGCGAGCGACCAGGCCCAGGCCATGGCCGTGCCCCAGGCCGCGGCCAGCAGCGCGCGCCAGGGCAGCCGCGCGGCCAGGGGCGGTCCGTACCCCACCACCGCGACCGCCACCGCCACGGCGGCCGGGGTGCCGGGCCCGAGGTGCGGGTTCCAGGAGGCGAAGAGCGGGGGCCAGCCGACGAACAGGGTGTGGCTGGTGTGCTGGATATGGCGGCCGACCAGTACGGCCGCCACGACGAGGAGCGTGGCGGCCACGGCCGCGCACACATCCCTGAGATGAGCGCGAGTCACAGGGACGACGCTAGGCCGGAGGGCGCCGGACGGGAGCGAGCGCGGCCCGGACGTCAGCATTTCGTCATGAGTCGCAACCCCTTCCCCGCGGCGGTTCCCGCCTACGGTCGGGGCATGGCACGGTCTCGCATGGCACGGTCTCCCTTCTCTCCCGCGTTCTGGCGCAGTCCGCTGCGCGGTCCCTGGTTCACCTCGGTGCTCGGCGTCGTCCTGCTGGGCGGGATCACGGTGCTGTTCGTGACGGGGCTGGTCTCGTACGCCGCGTACAACCCCGATCTGTCGCCGGTGAACGACCAGACCCCGGACAAGGGGATTCTCGGCTTCTATCTCTTCGCCTGGCCGACCCATCCGGTGTGGCTGTACCGGCTCACCCAGGGTGTGCATGTGACGCTCGGCATCACCCTCATTCCCGTCCTGCTGGCCAAGCTGTGGTCGGTCGTGCCGAGGCTGTTCACGCTGCCGCCGGCCCGGTCGGTGGCGCACGCGCTGGAGCGGATCTCGTTGCTGCTGTTGGTCGGGGGCGGGCTGTTCGAGTTCACCACGGGTGTGCTGAACGTCCAGCTCGACTACGTCTTCCCCGGCTCCTTCTACCCGTTGCACTTCTACGGGGCCTGGGTGTTCTTCACCGCGTTCGTCGTGCATGCCGCGCTGAAGGTGCCCGCGGCCGTACGCAACCTGCGCCGTGCTCAGGAGGCTGGCGAAGCGCGGGAGACAGGGGAATTGGTCTCGCCCAGCCCCGCCGAGCCCACCGTGTCACGGCGGGGCGCCCTCGGCCTGGTGGGCGGCGCTTCACTGCTCCTGTTCGGGACGACGGCGGGGCAGAGCTTCGACGGGCCGCTGCGGGAGACGGCGGTGCTCGCACCGCACGGCGGGCCCGAGCCCGGCAGCGGACCAGGCGGCTTCCAGATCAACAAGACGGCCGGGTACGCGGGAATCAGCGCGGCGGAGACGAGTGAGGAGGCGTGGCGGCTGGTCGTCACCGGGCGCACCGGGACCGTCCGGCTGAGCCGGGCCGATCTGCTGCGGCTGCCCCTGCACAGCTCGGCTCTGCCCATCGCCTGTGTGGAGGGGTGGGCGACCTCCGACCAGTGGTGGCGCGGGGTGCGGCTGCGGGACCTCGCGGAACTCGTCGGCCACGGCGATCCGTCCGATGTGCTGGTGGAGTCCCTCCAGCGGCACGGCGCCTTCCGCCGGGCCGCTCTGCGGGCCAACCAGGTGGCGGACCCGCGCTCCCTCCTCGCCTTGCAGGTCAACGGCGAGGACCTGACCCCCGATCACGGCTACCCGGCGCGGGTCATCGTGCCGGCCGCACCCGGGGTGCTCAACACCAAGTGGGTGGCCCGGATGGCGTTCGGAGAACTGTGAAAGGTCCTGTGATGCGTCGTCGGCCCGCCATCGGCAGTCCGTTCACCGTCCTGCTCCTGGTCTGTTCGTTCGCGCTCACCGGATACGTGGGGGTGCGGCTGCTCGTGGGGGACTGGTTCGGGGTGTCGCTGTGGTTCGTGGGCGCCGCCCTTCTCCATGACCTGGTGCTGCTGCCGCTGTACACGGTGGCGGACCGCGCCGTCGTCACCGTGTTCCAGGCGGCCGGCCACAGGGACCTGGTCGGATATGCACGCGTACCGGCCGCGTTGTCCGGGCTGCTTCTGCTGGTGTGGTTTCCACTGATCAGCGGACAGATGGCGGACCGCGATCGGTCCGTCACCGGGCTCTGTGGCGACCGGTTCCTGGCCCGCTGGCTGCTGATCACGGCTGTGCTCTTCGGCGGCTCGGCACTGCTGCTGGTCCTGCGGCTGCGCAGGGCCGCGAAACAGCGGCCGCCGGCCGTCCACTGACTGACGGTGTGCCAACCGGCGTGTGCGGCGTGGCGGAGCAGGGCCAAAGTGCCCAGGCGGGCCCAGGGAAAGGGCGCGCCGGCCGCGTCCCGGGCTCCGGTGTGGTGTACGACCTGGACGCTGAAGCGTTCGTCCACGTCCACCGGCGCGGTCTCGGCGATCAGCAGCCCGCCGGGGGCGAGAAGCTGGCGCAGCCGGTCGAGCAGCGCGCACGGGTCACCGCCGATGCCGAGATTGCCGTCCATGAGGAGCGCGGTGTCCCAGCGGCCTTCCGCCGGCACCGGTTCGAAGACGGAACGGCACAGCGCCTGTCCGCCGAGCCGGGCGGCGTGTGCGACGGCGGCCTCGCTGACGTCTATGCCGAGAGCACGCTGCCCCTGGGCCGCGAGCGCCGCGACCAGCCGCCCGGGCCCGCATCCGATGTCGAGCACGGCGCCCTCGCACCGGCCCAGCACCTCCAGATCGACCGCGTCGGCGGCCGCGCACCAGCGCTCCACGTCCAAGGGAAGCAGCCAGCCGTCGGTGCGGCGCAGGAAGAGGGGGCCACGGCCGGTGCGCAAGGCATCGGAGTAGGGGTCGCCGGTGGACCACGGGGCCGCGGTGACCAGTGAGAGCTGTTCCGCGCTGTCCGGCGGTGCCAGGTGATGTGCCGTACTCATCGACGCGTGGCCGCCGTGAGCCGGGCCAGTCGCGCCGCGAACCGGCCGTGCGGCGCCTCGGCGGCGACGGCCCACGCGTCGCGTGCCGTGTCGACGTCGCGCAGGCGGGGCAGGTCGCGAACCCGCAGACCCGCGTCGACCAGCCGCTCCCGCTGCAGGGCACCCGTTGCGGCCGTCGACATGGGCACACCCCGCAGCAGGCCGGGGTCCGGTTCGGCGAGACCCAGGGCCCAGAAACCGCCGTCCTCGGCGGGGCCGAAGCACGCGTCGCAGTCGGCGAAGTCCACGGTGAGGAGCTCGGGTGTCACCTGGGGCGTGTCCATGCCGATGAGCAGGGCGGGTCCTTCGCATCCGGCGAAGGCGTCGGCCAGCCGCTCGTCCAGCCCGCCCGCACACTGGGGTACGACGTCGAAGCCGGGCGGCAGCCAGGGGCCCGGCGTCCCGTCGAGTACAAGGACACGACGGGACGCGGGGGTTGCCGCCACCGCGCTCAGGGTGTCCGCGAGGGCCGCGCGAGCGAGCGACGCGGCCTCACTGGCGGTGAACGGCGGCGTCAGCCGTGTCTTGACCCACCCGGGCCGCGGCTCTTTGGCGATGACGAGCAGCGTGGTCACCGCGGGCCTCCTCCCGGTGCGGCCGGATCGCCGAGGACCCGGCTCATATCGCGCACCGCCTGCCAGGTGCCGCGCCAGGTGCCGGTGACCTTGGAGGCCCCGGAGCGCGGCAGATAGGGGACGTCGTGCTCCGCGATGCGCCATCCGGCGTCGGCGGCCCGTACGACCATCTGGAGGGGGTAGCCGCTGCGCCGGTCCGTGAGTCCGAGGCCCAGCAGCGCCTCGCGGCGGGTGGCGCGCAGCGGCCCGAGGTCGCGCAGCCGCAGCCCGGTGCGACGGCGCAGTATCCGCGCAAGCGCGAGATTGCCGGCCCGGGCGTGCACGGGCCAGGCGCCCCGGCCCTGCGGACGGCGTCGGCCGAGCACCAAGTCGGCCTCACCGGTCCGGAGCTCGCGGACGAAGGGGACGAGCGAGGAGGGGTCGAGAGAGGCGTCGCAGTCGCAGAAGCACACGATGTCGGTGGTCGCCGCGGTCAGACCGGCGTGACAGGCGGCGCCGAAGCCGCGGCGCGGTTCAGCGACGACGGTCGCCCCCAGCTCGCGGGCGAGGGCGGCGGAGCCGTCGGTGGATCCGTTGTCCACGACAAGCGCGCGCCAGCCGGCGGGGATGTGCGCGAGCACCCAGGGCAGGGCGTCGGCCTCGTTCAGGCAGGGGAGGATCACGTCGACAGCCGGTGCCGGGCCGTCCACAGGCTCCGTGGGAGAGGTGGTCACGGCCTTCACTCTACGAACGCAAATGGCTCATATCGGACTTCCGCTCCTTACGAAACACGGACGTCGGAGCCGGGCGGGGCCCCGGGCCGCCGCCCGGACGGGGGAGTGGTGCCAGGCTGGACCCATGCAGCAGCCATACGAGCCGACCGGGACCGGACCCACGGACCCGCCCCACCGGCCGGCCGAAGCCGCCCACGTCCTGGTCGTGGAGGACGATCCCACCGTCGCCGAGGTCGTCTGCGGATACCTCGGCCGCTCGGGATACACCGTGGACCGGGCCGAGGACGGGCCGACCGCGCTCGCACGCGCCGCCGTGAACCGGCCCGACCTCGTGGTGCTCGATCTGATGCTGCCGGGCATGGACGGACTGGAGGTGTGCCGGCGGATACGGGGACGCGAGCCCGTACCGGTCATCATGCTCACCGCCCGCGGCGACGAGGACGACCGGATCCTCGGCCTGGAGGTGGGCGCCGATGACTACGTCACCAAGCCGTTCAGCCCGCGGGAGCTCATGCTGCGGGTGCGGTCGGTGCTGCGCCGCACGCGGCCGAGCGCGCCCGGAACGGAAGCGCGGCCCCTCCACGCGGCCGGTCTCACCGTCGATCCCGCCGCCCGCCGCCCGCCGCGCCGCCAAGAACGGTGTCGAACTCGCCCTCACCCTGCGCGAGTTCGACCTGCTCGCGTTCTTTCTGCGCCATCCCGGCCGCGCCTACAGCCGTGAGGACCTGATGCGCGAGGTCTGGGGCTGGGACTTCGGCGACCTGTCCACGGTCACCGTCCATGTCCGCCGACTGCGCGGCAAGGTCGAGGACGACCCGGCCCGACCCCGCCTGATCCAGACGGTGTGGGGCGTGGGCTACCGCTTCGACCCCGCCGAGCGGGAGGGCTGACCGTGCGCGACACCCTGCTCATCGCCCTGCTCGCCTTCCTCGGTGCCGCCGCTGCCGGGCTGCTCGGGGCGTGCGTGCTGCGGCTGGTCCGGCGGCGCTCGCTCATCGCGCACCTCGCCGTGGTCGCCGCCGTCGCCGTGGCCGCGATGCTCGCCGGCACGCTGGCCGTGGCGTGGGCGATGTTCCTGTCCGCGCACGACCTGACCGTCGTCACGACCGTGGTCGCGATGGCGGCCGTCGTCTCCCTGGCCACCGCCCTGCTGCTGGGCCGCTGGGTCGCCGCCCGCGGCCGGGCCCTCGCGGTCGCCGCCCGCTCGTTCGGCGACGGCGGCGACTTCACCAGCCCCGACGGCCCCGCGACCGCCGAACTGGACGCGCTGAGCCGGGAGTTGCGGGCGACCAGCGCCAAGCTGGCCGAGTCCCGCGACCGTGAGCGGGCGCTGGAGTCCTCCCGGCGTGAACTCGTCGCCTGGATCTCGCACGACCTGCGCACACCGCTCGCCGGACTGCGGGCGATGTCCGAGGCGCTGGAGGACGGCGTCGCCGCGGACCCCGACCGCTATCTGCGCCAGATCCGCACCGAGGTCGAACGGCTCAACGACATGGTGGGCGATCTGTTCGAGCTGTCCCGCATCCACGCGGGCGCCCTCGCCCTCACCCCCTCCCGGACCTCCCTGTACGACCTCGTCGGTGACGCTCTCGCGGGTGCGGATCCGCTCGCGCGCGAGCACGGCGTGCGGCTCGTCGGCGACCACGTACAACCGGTGCCGGTCGAGGTGGACGGCAAGGAGATGAGCCGGGTGCTCGGCAACCTCCTGGTGAACGCGATCCGGCGGACCCCGGCCGACGGCACGGTCGCGGTGGCCGCCGAGCGCTCCGCGGACGGCGTCGTCCTGTCCGTGACGGACGGCTGCGGCGGCATTCCGGAAGAGGATCTGCCGCGCGTTTTCGGCACCGGCTGGCGTGGCACCTACGCCCGCACACCCCCGGCAGGCGCCGGCCTCGGCCTCGCGATCGTCCGGGGCATCGTGGAGGCCCACCACGGGCGCGCCACCGTGCGCAACGTCTCCGGCGGCTGCCGCTTCGAGGTGACGCTCCCCGCGGCGGAGGGATGAGCGGCCGGGGCGCGGACCTCCGGGATGCCGCGCTCACCGACCGCGCAACTCGGCGCGGGCGAACTCCCGTACCCCCTCCTCGAAGCCGACCTGGGCCCGCCACCCCAGCTCGGCCCGCAGCCGCGACGAGTCCGCCGTGATGTGCCGGACGTCCCCCAGACGGTACTCCCCGGTCACCACGGGTTCAGGCCCGCCGTACGCGGTGGCCAGCGTCCGTGCCATCTCGCCGACCGTGTGCGGCTCGCCGCTGCCGGCGTTGTACACCGTGAGCGCGCCCTGGGGCGAACCCGCCTCCAGCGCCGCCACATTGGCGGCGGCCACGTCCCGTACGTGCACGAAGTCCCGCCGCTGGCACCCGTCCTCGAACACGCGCGGGGCCTCGCCACGGGCCAGCGCTGAGCGGAAGAACGAGGCGACCCCCGCGTACGGGGTGTCACGGGGCATCCGCGGACCGTACACGTTGTGGTAGCGCAGCGATACCGCCGACCCGCCCGTGACGCGCGCCCACGCCGCCCCCAGGTGCTCCTGGGCGAGCTTGGTCGTCGCGTACACGTTCCGCGGATCGACCGGGGCGTCCTCCGCGATCAGCCCGGGAGACAGCTCGGCCCCGCACACCGGGCACATGGGCTCGAAGCGCCCCGCCGACAGGTCGGCGACGGACCGGGCGCCCGGGCGTACCACCCCGTGCCGTTCGCAGATGTACCGACCCTCCCCGTACACCACCATCGAGCCGGCCAGTACCAGCCGCCGGACGCCCGTGTCCGCCATGGCCGTGAGCAGGACGGCCGTCCCCAGGTCGTTGCGGGAGACATACTCGGCCGCCTCGGCGAAGCCGGTACCCAGGCCGACCATCGCCGCCTGATGGCATACGGCGTCGACACCGGACAGGGCCCGGCGGACGGCGGCACGGTCTCGCACATCCGATCCCGCGTCGGCACACACGTCGTACACGACGGGCTCGTGCCCGCGCTCCGCCAGAGCCTCGACGACATGGGACCCGATGAATCCGGCACCGCCGGTGACCAGTACGCGCATGCGCCCCACGCTAGGCCCGCGGACACCCGGCACCACCGCACCGCGCGCACCATGTCACGGGTCCGTAAGGAGAGTACGGACACGAGAGCGCGGCCCGGTCGTCACTGTGATGTGATGGCGCGGTGAGCCGTGCCACGGAGGAGAGCAACCGCCGCATGCTGCGGGCACGGGACGCGATGGACCGCGCCTACGCGCAGCCGCTTGACGTCCCGGCCCTGGCCCGGATCGCCCATGTGTCCCAGGCGCACTTCACACGGACCTTCCGGGCCACGTTCGGCGAGACGCCGCACCGCTACCTGCAGCGGCGCCGGGTCGAGCGGGCGATGTTCCTGCTGCGGGAGAGCGACCGCAGCGTGACGGACATCTGTTTCGACGTCGGTTTCGGCAGCCCGGGCACCTTCAGCCGTACGTTCCGTGACATCGTCGGCCGGTCGCCGCGGGCGTACCGCAGGGAGGCGGCGTCCGTCGACGTGCCGACGTGCTTCGCGAAGGCGTGGATGCGGCCGAGCGCCTGACGCGGGCCGTTCAGCGGGCCGCCTAGGTGAGATGGCTCGTACAGGAAGTCCCGGCGTTCGAGCGGGAGCCGTCCGGGCAGACGACGTTCTCCCAGGTCGTCGTCGAAAGGTCGGTATCCCGAGTCCGTGCGCCGCGGAGATCCGAGTCGGACAGCGCGGCGCCGGACAGATCGGCGCCGCTCAGGTCGGCTTTGGTGAGGTCGACGTGGGTGAGGGAGGCCGCCCGCAGATCCACATCGGACAGGTGGGCGCCGCCGAAGCTCACGTTTTCGAGGAGACCCTTGCCGAGCATGGCATCGCTCAGATCGGCGCCGCGCAGGTCGACCTGGGAGAGGGAGACGGAGCTGAGATCGGCCCCGCGGAGGTCGGCCTCGCGCAGATCGACGTTCTCCAGCGAGGCACCGGTCAGCCGTGCTTTGTAGAGGTTGCCGTGGCGCAGATTCGCTTCGGACACCAGCCCGGTCAGCGTGGAGCCTTCGAGGTTGACGCAGCGCAGTGTTTTCTGCAGCAGGTCGTCACCGGCGACGGTACGGCCGGAGAGGTCCTTGCCCGTGTGGCCGGAACAGCTCCGGCCGTGTTTTTCTCCCCCGCAGCCGATGAGGAGGGCCGATGACATGGCGGCCACGATGACGCAGGAGAGCGAACGGGGCCAACGCGTGTTCATGGGCCATCCCTGCCGCCGCTTGGTCGCGGAGTGCCGTGCAGTACCGACGAGGGCGCGGGACACCGTGATACCCGCGCCGTCCGTCAGCGTAGACGAGCCCCGGGAACGAGAGCGGCACTCGCCGTGGCCCCCGCGTGTTGCCTTCCGGGCGTAACCCCTACGCCCTCGCTATCGCCAGGACCGCGTTCTGCCCCCCGAAACCGAAGGAGTTGGAGAGGGCGAGGTCGATACGGGTGGTGGTCGGGGCGGTGGCGATCTTGATGTCGAGGCGAGGATCGGGCGTGTGCAGATTGGCGGTGGGCGGCACACACTGCTGTTCGACGGCGAGCACGCCGAATGCCGCTTCCACCGCGCCGGCCGCGCCCAGCAGATGGCCGGTGACGCCCTTGGTCGAGGTCACCAGCGGGTCCCCAGTGAGCGCGCGGTGCAGCATACGGCCCTCGGCCAGGTCGTTCAGCGGGGTGGAGGTGCCGTGTGCGTTGACGTGCTGGACGTCCTCCGGTTGGGCGCCCGCGTCCGCGAGCGCCGCGTGCAGCGCCGCTTCGATACCGATGCCGTCCGGGTGCGGCGAGGTCACGTGGTGGGCGTCGGCGGTCGCGCCGTAGCCGGCGATTCTGGCCCGTACGCGTGCGCCACGGGCCGCCGCGTCGGCGACGCGTTCGAGGACGAGGACACCCGCGCCCTCTCCCGCGACGAAGCCGTCGCGGTCGGCGTCGAAGGGCCGGGACGCGGTGGCCGGGTCGTCCTGGCGTTTGGACAGGGCGCCCATCTTGGCGAATCCGGCCATGACCAGGGGGGTGATCATCGCCTCGCTGCCGCCTGTGATGACGATGTCGCAGCGGTCGAGGGTGAGCAGATCGCGCGCGGCGCCGATGGCGCTCGCGCCGGAGGCACAGGCGGTGGCCACGACCAGATTGGGGCCGGTGGCCCTGAACTCGATGGCGGTCTGCCCGGCGAGCATGTTGGGCAGTTGCATCGGCAGCAGCAGCGGGGACACCCAGGCGGGGTTCTCCTCGATCAGCACCCGGTGCTGTGCCTCCACGGTGGCTGGGCCGCCGTCGGCACAGCCGAGGACCACACCGACGCGGGCGCCGTCCCAGGTGGCCGGGTCGAGTCCGGCGTCGGCGACCGCCTCCCGGGCGGCGACCAGCGCGAACTGTACGAAGCGGTCCAGCCGGTGGGCCCGGCGGCCGCCGAGCAGCAGATCCGGGTTGAAGTCCGGGACGCGGCAGGCGATCCGTACCGGGTTGCCGGCGAGTTCCGGGTCATGGGCGGCGGTGGGCCGCCCCTCCAGGGCCGCCTCCCAGCTCGGCCCGACCCCGATTCCCGCCGGGGTGACCAGGCCGAGTCCGGTGACGGCGACATCGTGGCGGCCCATCAGACCTTCGCGCTCCGCTCTTCCATGAGGCGCGCCATGTCGCCGATGGTGGGCACCTCCAGCAACTCGTCGTCGCTGATGACGATGGAGAACTCCTTGTCCAGTACGAGGGAGAGCTCGACGACGGCCAGCGAGTCGAGCTCGACGTCCTCCCTGGTGGCCTCGGGGACGACCTGCTCCGGTGTCACCTTGAGCTTGTTGACCAGGATTTCCTTGAGGGTGTCGAACATGGCTGCGTTCCTTCCGAAGGGTGCACAGGGGGGAGTGGCGGTGCCGAGGGGTGTCAGCCGGGCTTGACGTCCGGCCAGAGGACGGTCGCCGCGCCCCAGGCCAGCCCGGCGCCGAAGGCGGTGAGCAGCACCCGGTGGCCGGCCGCGAGGCTGCCGTCGGCGGTGGCGTCGGCCAGCAGCAGCGGGATCGAGGCGGCGACGGTGTTGCCGTTGTGCGCGATGTTGGAGAGCCGCCGGTCCTCGGGGATGCCGAGGTCGTCCGCGACCGTCGCGAGGATGCGTGCGTTGGCCTGGTGGGCGGCGAGCCGGTCGATGTCCGCGAGGCCCCAGCCGGCGGCCTGCACCGCCTGTCGGGACGCCTCCGTCATCCGGCCCACCGCGTGCCGGTAGGTGTCGCGCCCGGCCATCCGCAGGAACTCGTCGCCGGGTTTGACGGGTTCGCCCAGGCTGCGCTGCCGGGATCCGCCGCCCGGCACCTGGAGCAGTCCGCTGAGCGAGCCGTCGCTGCCGAGTACGACACGGCCGACCGCACCGGGCTCGTCCGGCTCACCGGCCCGCAGCACCACGGCCCCCGCCCCGTCGGCGAAGATGACGGCGGTGGCGCGGTCGTGCGGGTCGACGAGGGTGGTGAACGCGTCCGCGGCGATGAGCAGGACACGGCCCGCCGTGCCCGCCGCGATCAGCCCGGTCGCGGTGGCCAGCCCGTACAGGAACCCGCTGCACACGGCCGAGACGTCGAAGGCGGCGACCGTCCCGAGCCCCAGCCGTGAGGCGACCTCGGGCGCGGTCGCGGGGCACGCCCGGTCGGGTGTGGCGGTGGCGAGCACCACGGCGTCCACGCCCTCCGCATGCTCCGGCCCCGCCGACTCCAGCGCCCGCCGGCCCGCCTCGACCGCGAGATCCGAGGTGGCCTGTCCGGGCAGCACCATGTGGCGGGACGAGATGCCGGTACGGGTACGGATCCACTCGTCGGAGGTGTCCAGGCGGGCGGTGAGGTCGTGGTTGGTCACCGGGTTCGGGGGGACGTACGCCCCGATACCGACGATCACGGACGCGGGCGCGCCGCCAGCCACGGCGACACCCTCCAACGAACCGTTCATGGTTGCGCGTTCTCCTTACGCGTCCGGGCCTGACCTACGCGCCGCCGGTGACCGCGGCCTCGGGGGTGCCCACGTCGCCGCGTATCTCGGTACGGGCGAACAGCCCGGTGATCGCCCATGCGACCGTCTCCTTGATCACCCGCTCGGCGATGGGGTCGAGAATCCCCTCCAGGCTCGGGATGCCGAAGTCGAAGTCGGCGTCGAAGCGGACCAGCACATCGTCGCCGCTCTGCGTGATCTGCCACTGGCCGGCGAAGCTGTCGAAGTCGCCGTCGGTCTGCTCGAAGTGGATCTCACCGCGCTCGGGGAAGAACCGCTCCTCCTCGGTCCAGCGCAGCAGCCCGCTGCGGAAATGCAGCTCCCAGCTCGAGCTGCCCTGCTCGGCGGGGTGGGCGACGTGCGCGGTGGCGGCCTGCACATGCGGGGCGAGCTGCGGATACTTCTCCCACTTGACGACGTTCTCGAAGACGTACTCCGCCTTCTCGGAGCGCACCACGGCGTCCAGTTCCACGTGCCGCACGTTCAGTTACCGCCTTCCGGCATGGTGGCCGAGCCGCTGATCAGGTCGCGGGTGGCCTTGTCGAAGGAATCGAGGAAGAACTTCACATCGCCATCGGTGAGAGTGGCCGGCGGGGTGAAGCGCACCACCGAACTGCCGATCATCGAGTGGTTGGCGACGACTCCGTTGTTGAACAGCTCGATCAGCAGCTCGCCGGCCAGCCCCGCCTCGACCAGCTCCACCCCGATCAGCAGGCCCTGGCCGCGTACCTCGACAAGCTGGCCGGGGATGTTGCGGTGGGCGATTTCGGAGATCCGCGACAGCAGCACCGCACCGAGGTCCATGGACCTGGACACCAGCCGCTCCTCCTTGACCGCCCGGATGGCGCCCTGCACGGCGGCCATCAGCAGCGGCTGTCCGGAGAAGGTGGCGGTGTGGACGTACGGGTCCTTGTCGAACGGGCGGAACGCCTGGCGGGTGGCGACCGCCGCGGAGACCGGCAGAACACCGCCGCCCAGAGCCTTGCCGGTGAGCAGGACGTCGGGGACCACGCCCTCGGTGTCCGCACCCCACCACTCGCCGAGCCGGCCGAACCCGGTCTGCACCTCGTCGAGGATCAAGAAGCCGTCGTAGGCGCGGACGAGTTCCTCGACGCGCTTGAGGTAGCCCTTGGGCGGGATGATCACCCCGCCTTCGCCCTGCACGGGTTCGAGGATGACGCACACCTCACCGGGGTGGGCGCGCAACTCCGCCTCCAGCGCCTCCGCGTCGCCGAACGGCAGATGCCGGACGTCCGGGATCAGCGGGCGGAACGGCGCCTGGTAGACCTCCTTGGCGGTGGTCGACAGAGCGCCCAGCGTCTTGCCGTGGTAGCCGCCGAGCATGGAGACGGTGCGCCTGCGGCCGCCCGCGCGGGCCAGCTTGAGGCCGGTCTCGACGGCCTCGGCGCCGGACAGCGCGAAGTGCACCCGGTCCAGGCCCTTGGGCATGACGGAGACCAGCGCCTCGGCGGCGCGGGCGACGGTGGGCTCCAGCAGGATGCGGGTGGCGGTGGGGTGGGTGTGCAGCTGGCGCTCCACCTCCTCCATGACGATGGGGTGCCGGGCGCCCATGATGAAGACGCCGTAGCCGCCGGCGTTCAGGAACCGCTCGCCGTCGCTGGTGGTCAGCCAGGCCCCGGAGGACTCCACCTCCATATGGCTGCCGAACAGCTCGGCGAGAGTCGCCCGCCCCTTGCTGAGATGGGCGCGGTACAGGCTGAGGATTTCCTCCTCGGTGTCGACCCGGGCTCCCTGGATCACGGTCACGGGTAACGTCCTCCGGATTGTGCGGTGGTGAATCAGAGCGGTGCGCAGGGTTGGGGGGTTGGGCGTACGTCGGCGGCGGGCCGTCAGGACCCGAAGACCGCCTCACGCGGGCTGGCGTCACGGGCGATGGACACGCCCTGGAGGTGCGAGGTCTTGAGCATCGGATAGTTGGCCTCGCCGAAGACCCCGCCGGTCAGGCCGGTCCCGCCGTGGCTGGGCAGATACGGCAGGAACCCGATGTGCGAGTCGTTGATCTTCAGCAGGCCGCCGTTGACGACGCGCTGGACGAACACGTCGATGACGTCCTCGGACTCCGCCCACACCGAGTTGCGCAGCCCGTACTCGTTGGTGTTGACGAAATCGAGGAACCCGTCGACGAGTTCGTCATCGGCGGACGGCTCCGGGACGACGATCGGCAGCAGCGGGAAGAACGTCTCCTGGCGTACGACGTCCAAGCGGCGCGCGCCGGGCAGCCCGTTCACCCGTACCACGGTGGGCTGGAGGAAGACGCCGGTGTCCGAAGGGGTGCCGTCCAGTTCGGTGCGCCTGCCGCCGGTGACCAGCTCCGCGCCGCCCGCCAGGGCCTGCTGGAGCAGTCCGAAGAAGCGCTCGCTGCGGCGCACCGGGGACAGCAGCACGCCCTCGTCCTCGGGATAGCCGGGGCGTACGGTCTTGGCCTGCTCCTTGACCGCGGCGATCAGCTCATCGGCGACGGCGGGGTGCACCAGGACGCAGTTGGGCACCATGCAGATCTGCCCGGAGCCGTAGAACGACTCACAGATCGCCTCGGCGGCGCGCGTGAGGTCCGCGTCCTTCCATACGACGATGCTGTCGTTGCCGGCCAGCTCCAGGATCGGCTTCTTGCCGTGTGCGACGCACCGCTCCTGGAAGGCCAGGCCCTCCTTGCTGCCACCGATGTAGAAGATGTCGTCGATGAGCGGGCTATCGATCCACCGGTCCAGCGTCTGCTTCGGGTTGGAGCAGACGGCGTTGAGCACACCGGGGGGCGCCCCCACCTCGTCGAGCAGCGGCGCGACGACCTCGCGCAGCACCCACATGGTGGACAGGGCGATGGAGCGGGGCGCCCGTACGACGACGGCGTTGCCCGCCATCAGGGCGAGCACCGCGAGGGCGGCGCTGGGCGCGGGGGCGTTCTGCGGCGGGTTGAAGGCGACCACGCCGTCGGGCCGGCGGCGTACGATCAGCTGCCGTCCGGCGTGCTCGAACTCCGTGTGCATGCGCTGCCGGTACCAGTCCAGGCTCTCCTCGCTGTACACCTGGAACAGACAGCTGAGTTCCCAGCGGGCCAGGCTCACCGGGTGCCCCTCGGCGACCAGCATGTCCAGGAACTCGTCCCGGCGGCGGTCCAGTGCCTCGCGGAACAGGGTGCCAAGACGCATCCGGCGCTCCAGCGGGATCGCCGCCCAGCCCGGTGCGGCCGACGCCGCGGCCTCCGTGGCCAGATCGATCGCGGCATCGGACGCGACGGCACAGCGGCCCACCACATAGGGGTGGTCCGTGGCCGTGGATTCGGGATTCCGCTCCAGATCCCTTTTCAGGCTGACGCTCGTGAAGACGTCTTCGAGCAGCGACTGTGCGCTGACGGTGTACACCCAGCCGTCGCCCTCGACGTCCTTGCCCGCGATATAGAGCTTGTAGCTGTGCAAGGGGTTTTCACGCATCAAAGGACCCTCCGAGTCGGCCCCGCGGCACGCTCAACCCTGGACCCCGGGCGGCGGAATGAACATGGGAGTCAAGGTGACGTCGGATTCCGGCAGTTGGATCGGCTCGCCGATACGCTGCATGCCGAGCCGCTCCCACAGCAGGGCGTTCCGCTCGGACGAAGCCTCGCAGTAGCCTCCGAGATCGAGGGAGACGGCGAGTCGCACCAGCTCGTCCGTGAGGGCCGTCCTGGCATCCGTCCCGCGCGCTTCCGGGTGGACGGCGGCGAGCGCGACATGTCCGTGCCGCGGGAGGTCGCGCGGGTAGTTGGAGTCGAGCGCTTCGATGAGCTGCAGGCAGCGCTTCTCCGCGGGGCCGGTGGAGGCCGCGATATCGGCGAGGAACGCCTCCTCGTCCTCCGCGGTGAGGGGGACCTTCCTGCCCGAGGGCGAGGGCTCCCATATAAGGACGCCACTGTGGTCCGCCGTGACGATGGCGGTCCCCTCGTGGTCCAGCATGAATTTCACCCAGGCCCGCAGAAAGCCGCGCAGATAGCGCTCCCGCTCCGGAGTCCCGGGCGGTATCAGCCAATTGACGACCGGGTCGTCCTCGAGGAAGGCCGCGGTCAGGGTGTCAACAATCGCGTCCAGATCCGTGGACGTCTTCACTTCGTTCACTTTCATCACTTTCCATCTGCGGTTCGCGATACAGCGGGAAGCCTGACCGCGCACTGTTGCCAGACGCCGGTCAGCCAGTCGGCGGCGATCCCGATCGGGGCGTCCTGTGCGTTGCCGCCCTTCGGCGGATCGTCATCGAGTGATTCCTTCGCCTGCTGAGGGGCGAGGGTGTACGACGGAGTGACCGCCGGCTCCCGGAACCCCGCGGGGGCAAAGCGCCGCGTGAATGCGTACGGCGGAGGGGGCCAGGCGGAGGTCTCGGGGGAGTACGGCAGGAAGAGGGCGGGGTCGTCCGACCGCTCCGTCCGGCGCTCGGTCGCCTCCCTGTCGGACAGCTGGGCATAGAGCAACGGCCGCTCGCCGACGCACTCCGCGCACAGATCGAAGAGCCGTTCATCGGCGATGACCTGGCGCGGCAGACATGACGCATGAAGGGAGGCCAGACGTTCCCGGTAGGCCTCGGTCCGGGTCGGCAGGGCGGGCGGGAAGACGGGGACCGGGATCACCCCGGCCCGCTCCATTCCCAAGAAGGCGGTGATGAACTCACGCTGGTCCGAGAGCATGAGAATGGCGCGGTCCCCTGGCGTGAAGCCGGCGGCGGCGACCCCTCTGCCGATGCCCTCGGCCGCCTCTTTGAGATCGGCGAAGCTGAGAAATTCGGCCGACTCTCCTGAGACAAACGTGAACCCTCGGGTAGTAGACAACATTCTACTAATGACACGAGACAAGCTCACGTAACGGAAACCTCCACCTGTGTGTTCTCCGGGTCGGGAGAACAGTTACCCGATAAGGCACTCGGCAATTCCAGTGGCGTGCCGATGAACGTATCAACGCAGCCAATCGCGAACATACAGCGGCCGGTGTAGCAGTAACTGCACTCTCTGCGGATGCCCGTCATCCACCCTCGACCGTATTCGGCCCCCGTGTACTCCCAGGCGGTGAGCCGGGCCCGGCTC
>NZ_MUNE01000529.1 GCF_002154605.1 Streptomyces milbemycinicus
TAGGGGGACGCATAGCACCTCGGGTGCGTGGCGCAAGGTGAGCGAGGCACGCCGGGGGGAGATGTCACGCGGACGGGTGTCCTCCGATTGCGTAACCCGCACCCTGCCCTGAGCGTTGAGCTGGCGGAGGATTAATCTGCTCATCTGTCAGTCGCGGTTGTGTCAGGGGACGGGAGGCCGCCGTGGGTGTGCTTCTGTGGTTGCTTATTCCGGTTCTCGCCGCGTTGGCCGCCGTGCTCTATACGGCCTGGGCCTCGCGCACTCGCAAGACCGGGGATGTCGCCGAGCTCGCCGGGTACGCACGGTTCCGTGCGGCGATGGAGCGCGCACATTCCGATTCGGATGCCGCCTAGCGGTCGTCGGCTCGTACGGACGGCCCGGGCGGTGGACTGACGGGCGTGTCCCGTACTGTCGTTCCATGCCACGCCGCACTGCGACGATGCTCGCTTCCCTTCTGATGCTGATCGCGCTGCTGTGCGCCGGGGCGCTGCTCCCGGTGCCGTACGCGGAGATGTCGCCGGGCCCGACGTACAACACCCTGGGCTCGCACAAGGGTGAGTGCGTGC
>NZ_MUNE01000053.1 GCF_002154605.1 Streptomyces milbemycinicus
TCGGCGGCGATCGCCGCGCCCTCGCCGGTGGCCAGGACGTACGGCGGCACGCGCAGCCCCTCGGCGGGGCGGGCATGGACACGGGTCGGCGAGGTGCCCTCGAACCAGCCAAGGAGCTCGGCCAGCTGCCCCGCGAAGTCGTCGGCGTCGTCCCTGTCCCGGCCCAGCGCCCTGCGCACGCCATTGGTGAAGCCGACCGAACGGCCCAGACCCATGTCGATCCGCCCGGGGAAGAGGGATTCCAGCACGCCGAACTGCTCGGCGACCACGAGCGGTTGGTGGTTCGGCAGCATCACCCCGCCGGTGCCGACCCGGATCGTATGCGTGGCGGCGGCGATCGCCGCGGCCAGCACGGTCGGCGCCGAGCCCGCGACACCGGGCACGCCGTGGTGCTCAGCGACCCAGATCCGGTGGTAGCCGAGCCCTTCCACCTCCTGCGCCAGGCGCACGGTGTCGCGCAGCGCCTGCGGACCGCCGAATCCTTCCCGGATCCGCGAGCGGTCGAGGATCGAGAATCGGGTCGAGGCGATCACAGAGCTCACACAGGGTTCAACGTCTGGCGGGCCCCGGCATTCCCACCGCGCCGAGGCCCGGCGCCGGCCACGCCGGCAGCCGCGCATCAGCCGGAGGGCGGGTACTCGATCTCGATTCCGTATTTACGCAGCACGGAGATCACATCGTCCAGATCTTCGTCGCCGATGGCGCGCCGCGACGTCTCGAAGTCGCGCCACACCAGCCGGAAAGGCGATTCCCGGCGGGCACCGCTGTTGATGAGGCAGTCGTCGAGTGCGCTGAGATTGGAGCCGAAATAGCCGCCCGGTCCGTTGACCGCCTCGCCCAGCTCGCAGTAGAAGCTTGCGATATCGGCGAGGTCCGCTCCCGCGATGTCGCACGTGGTCGTATCCCCATAGCGTTTGGCCTGGTGGCCCGTGCGGAACCAGGCCATTTGGACCACGTGAAGCCAGCTGTCATGCGCTTCCGGGGGAAGGGTCTTCCACATTCCGGATTCGGCCGGAGGACCCAGTGTCCAGGTCTGCCAGATCTCCCCCGCATACGGATAGGGGGAGCCGAATCCGAAGAAGGACAGGGCCAGATCTGTGCCGCCCGGGACGCTCATGCTGTCCCTGAGGTCCGTCACCTCGACCCTGCCGATGTAGTAGCCGCCGATCTCGCGCCCTCGGACGTCTCTCACCTGCATTTCGACGTCCTCGAAGAGCACGGGGACCCGCTCCGGCCGCAGTGACGATCCGACCGCGGTGATGATCTCCGACTCGCCGATCGACGGCTCGACGAAGAAGCCGCGGACATCGGTCGCGGTCAGAATCTCCCGCTCCGTCTCGTCCTCGACGAATCGGTACATGGCCACGTCAGTTCCAACCATCATCGGGGAAATGGGGTGCCGTGAAGGGGTGAATGGTTCTGTAGTGATCAGTGGTCCACCCCATCACCTTACGTCCGTCAGGGAGTTCCTTCATGAGGATCCGGGAGTTCTCGGGGTCCTTGGCGTGGGGGACGCGATATTCCAAGGAGTCCTTCCAAGGGGCCTCATGCTTCTTCCGTCCCTCGAATATCTTCGGGTCTCCCGTGTCCGGGTCCGTCTGCCGGACGCCCCAGTCCATCAGCGACAGGACATCCAACTGCCCCTGACCGTCCTTGAACGCCCTCGCATAAGCCCGAAGCCTGACCACCAGATCATCGACATCGGACGGATTGCCATAGATGACATCGGACGGTTCGGCACCCGGCGGGATGCGCTCGGCCGAGCCACCCTCCATCGCATCGCGCTGGGTCACGCGATCGTCCCCTTCGACCCGCCATCGACGACCCAGCCGCCGTTGTACAACTTGCGCGGATTCGCGGGCGGGTCATAGGTCCCGCCGGACCCACCGCTGCCACCGCTCCCGCTGTCGTCCAGCCAGGGCTCCTGGTAGATACGCGGCGGCGGGTCGAACTTGGGCCTGGATCCCTCCTGCCACGCCTTCAGGCCCTGTTCACCGAACGGGAGCTTGGCGATGTTGTCCTCGGTCGGCGCGAAATCCTTGATACGCAACAGGTCCGCCAGCACATAGGCGGCGATGACCTGCCGAAGCGTCTCGACGACCGTATCCGTGTGCTCGGCGACCCGCCCCATGCCGTAGCCCCAGGCCGACAACATCTTCTCAGCCGAATCATAGACGTCGAAATCAGCTGAATTCTGGATGTGTTCGGACAGCTTCTTCCAATCGCCCTTGATCTTGCGGGCGGCGACCACCGACTCCTCCAGCGGCGTCAGCACCTTGCGCACCGAAGCGATCTCAATCTTGTAGCCATCACCCGGCTTCGGGCCCCCGGAGCCCGACTTCCCCTCACCGTGATCGCTCACTCCACACCCCCCGCGTCCGCGGCCCGGACCGCCTCCGTATCCAGTACGAACGCCCGCGGGCCCAGCGGGTCCACCAGCGCGCGTACGCCCTCGGGCAGGAGGTCGACCAGGTCCTCGACGGTCGTCGAACGAGACATCATCGCCACCGTTTCGGCACGGATCAGATCGTGCAACGACATCTCTTCCCCCGTTCCATATACGTCGCGACCAGGCAAAAGGCCAACAATCATGATCACACAAACGCGTCATGCCCCAATGACCCCACTCCGCCCGCGTCCACGGCGGAGCGCGTATCCGGTCCACTTTACGTGCCGCCCCTCGCGTCCACGCAGACCAATAAGGGGTGATCTGTGAAGCACCGGGGCCACCAGATACAGCTCACTTGCAACTAAACGCGCATGCAATTACCGTGATCGCTTGTCACCCGGTGTGGCCCCATGACCGCACACCACCCCGGGCCGCTGTTTCCACGGCACCGGCATGGACACCCGACACGCAACGTCTCTTGGTTCGCGTACCGCATCCCTTTGGAGGAGCACCGTGCTGATCGATCTCTCCGGTAAAACCGCCCTCGTCACCGGGTCGACCCAGGGCATCGGCTTCGCCATCGCCGCCGGACTGGCGCGGGCGGGCGCCCGTGTGGCCGTCAACGGACGCCGGGAGGAGTCCGTGGCGGCCGCCATCGCGAAACTGGAGGGGGCGGCGGACGGCGGTGGCACCTTTGTCCCGGCCCCGGGTGACATCACCACCGAAGACGGCGCCCAGCAGGTCACCGCCGCCGTCCCGGACGTCGACATCCTCATCAACAACCTGGGCATCTTCGGCGCCGTTCCGGCACTGGAGATCAGCGACGACGAATGGCGCCGCTATTTCGAGGTGAACGTGTTGGCCGCCGTACGGATGATCCGCGCCTATCTGCCCGCGATGAAGAGCCGGTCCTGGGGCCGAATCATGAACGTCGCCAGCGACTCCGCCGTCGTCATCCCCGCCGAGATGATCCACTACGGCATGTCGAAGACCGCTCTGCTCGCGGTGACCCGCGGCTTCGCCAAGGAGGCCGCGGGTTCCGGCGTGACCGTCAACTCGCTGATCGCCGGGCCGACGCACACCGGCGGCGTCGAGGAGTTCGTATACGAACTGGTGGACTCCAGCCTGCCCTGGGACGAGGCGCAGCGGGAGTTCATGGCCAAGCACCGGCCCCAGTCGCTGCTCCAGAGGCTGATCGAGCCGGAGGAGATCGCCAATATGGCGGTCTACCTCAGCTCTCCCTTCGCATCGGCCACCACAGGCGGGGCCGTGCGCGTCGACGGCGGCTACGTCGACTCCATCCTCCCGTAGCCCTCGCCCCGAGGAGGCTTGGCGTCAACGGTCCTGGAGCTCGTCGATACGGACCGGGCCGCCCGTGGTGATCGACCGGATGGCGGCGAGGGCCATGGACAGCGCGGCGCGGGCGTCCTCGCCGGTGACGGAGGGGGTGCCCGCCGTGCGCACGCGGTCGGTGAAGTCGGCGAGTTCGGCGACGTAGGCGTCGTGAAAGAGGTCCTGGTCGTAGCCGACACAGTCGGCGGCGATACCGTCCGGGCCGTAGGCCGTCAGATGGCTGCGGCGGAGCTCGCCCATGGTGAGCATGCCGGCCGAGCCGAAGACCTCGCCACGGACGTCATAGCCGTATACGGCCTGGAAGTTGGCCTCGGCGGTGGCGAGCGCGCCGTTGTCGAAGCGGATGGTGACGAGGGCGGTATCGAGCAGACCGCGGTCCTTGAAATCGGGGCGGGTCAGGGCGTCGGCCATGGCGAAGACCTCGACCGGCTCGGCGCCGGGGTTGAGGAAGCGCAGGGTGTCGAAGTCGTGGATCAGGGTCTCCAGGAAGATCGTCCACGGCGGGATGCGCGCCGGATCGGCCAGCTCGGGGTCGCGGGTGAGCGAGCGCAGCAGCTGCGGGGTGCCGATGGTGCCGGCGGCGATCTTGTCGTGGGCGGCGCGGAAACCCGTGTCGTAGCGGCGGTTGAAGCCCACCTGGAGAGGGACGCCCGCGTCGGCGGCGGCCTCGATGGCGCGGTCCGCCTCGGCGAGGCTGATGGCCATTGGCTTCTCGCAGTAGACGGCCTTGCCCTGCCGGGCCGCGGCCTCGACCAGGTCGGCGTGGGTGCGGGCCGGGGTGGCGATGACCACCGCCTCGATGCCGGGGTCGGCGAACAGCTCCCCGATCTCGGTGTACGCCGTGGGGCAGCCGAGCCGGTCGCCGAGCCGCCGCGCGGCGCCCGGGGCCGGGTCGGCGATGGCTGCGAGCCGTACGCCGGGAAGGCGGCGGGCGAGGGTTTCGGCGTGGAAGGAGCCCATCCGTCCGGCGCCGACGAGGCCGACGGGGAGGGGGTGTCGCGTGGTCATGCGGGTGCTCCGTAGGTCCGTAGAGGGCGTGATACTCGGTGTGGTCAGAGGCTGAAGGCGGAGCGGAAGCGCTCCAGGGCGAGGTCGCTGTCGCCGGAGGCCCATGCCTCCATGGCGACCGTGCCCTCGTAGCCGAGGGCCGCGAGGGTGTGTGCGACGACCGGGTAGTTGATCTCCCCGGTGCCGGGCTCACAGCGGCCGGGTACGTCGGCCACCTGGATCTCGCCGATCAGGCCCTGGCCATGGGCCCGACGGACCAGCTCGATCAGGTTTCCCTCGCCGGTCTGGGCGTGGTAGAGGTCCAGGTTCATCCGCAGACCGGGCCGGTCCACGGCGGCGACCAGGGCCAGGGTGTCGGCGGCCCTCGCGAACGGCACACCGGGGTGGTCGACGGCGGTGTTGAGGTTTTCCAGGGTGAAGGTGACCCCGGTGCGCTCGCCCAGCCCGGCGAGGCGGGTGAGGGTGCGGTGGGCGGCGATCCACATCTCCCCGGTGACCTCCCCCGCCACCGGCACCACCGGCAGGCCGTCGCCGTCCAGGCCGGTGCCATGCAGATTCAGCCGGGGGCAGCCGAGCCGTTGGGCCACCTTGACCGACTCCTCGGCGGTGCGCAGAAGTTCGGCCGCCCCGTCCTCGTCCGTGAGGCTGCCGCGCACATACCCGGTCATCGAGGAGAACACCGCCCCGCTGCGCTCGAGGGCGGCCAGATCGTGGCGGGTCCAGTCCCAGATCTCGACCTGGAAGCCGGCGTCGTGGATGCGCCGGGCCCGCTCCTGGATGGGCAGATCCCGGAAGACCATCTCGGCACAGACCGCCAATGTGTACATCGCTGCTCGACCTCTCTGCGACCCATTCGACGAGAACTCTCGACCAGAACAACTAGAACGTTCTAGTCGGGGCAGCAGTACGCCAGCCTGCCCAGCGGTCTGTCAAGAGGTGGCCGCACGGCCGACTAGAACGTTATAGAAGGCGGGGAGCTGCGGCATTCGCGGTGGTATCCCGCTCGGCTACGATCGACGGCCGGACGACGAAACCTCGACTCCAGGGAGACCAGTGGTGCCACCGACGCCGGCCGTCCCCCAGGGGAAACGCCCCACCCTCGCCGATGTCGCGGCGCGGGCAGGCGTGTCGACGGCGCTGGTCTCCATCGTGATGCGCGACGCGAAAGGCGCCGGCGCTGCCACCCGAGAGCGGGTCCTCGAGGCCGCGCGGGAGATCGGCTACCGGCCCGACGCCCGGGCGCGGCTGCTGCGCAGCCACCGGTCCCATCTCCTCGGGGTGCAGTTCGGCCTCCAGCACCCGTTCCACTCCGATCTGCTGGAGGGCATCTACGCGGTGGCCGAGCCGGCCGGGTACCAGATCGCGCTGAGCGCCGTATCCGCCGGCCGCGGCGAGCAGCGCGCCACCGACACCCTGCTGGCCGACCGCTGCGAGGCCCTGATCCTGCTCGGCCCGCAGGCCCCCACCGCGCGGCTGGCGGAGCTCGCCGGGCAGCTGCCGGTCGTCTCCGTGGCCCGCCGGCTGCGCGGGTCCGTCCCTGGCGTGGAGGTCGTACGGACCGCCGACGACGAGGGCGCCCGCCAGGCCGTGGACCACCTGGTGGCCCTCGGCCACCGCGACATCGCCCACATCGACGGCGGCAGGGCACCGGGCGCCGCCGACCGGCGCCGCGGCTACCGCACCGCCATGAACCGCCACGGCCTCGCCGACCGCGCCCGCGTCCTGCCCGGCGGCCTGACCGAGGAGGAGGGCGCCGCCGCGGCCCGTACCCTCCTGGCCGCCACTCCCCGGCCCACGGCCGTCCTGGCCTTCAACGACCGCTGCGCCACCGGCGTCCTCGACATCCTCCTCCGCGCCCGGGTGTCCGTCCCCGACGAGATCTCCGTCATCGGCTTCGACGACAGCCACCTGGCCCGCCTGGCCCACATCAACCTCACCACCGTCGGCCAGGACATCCCCCGGCTGGCCGAACTCGCCGTCGGCCGGGCGATCGCACGGCTGGAGGGGGCGGGCACATCCGGCGCCGAGACGTCCGGCGGGGACACATCTGGTGCGGACGTACCCGGTGGGGAAGCCGTCGTCGCCCCCCACCTCGTCGTCCGGGGAACCACGGCCGCCCCCGTACACCTCGGCCCCGGCGGGATCACCCCGACGCACGGCTCCGGTGCGCGCGGCGCGTCAGCGGGTGGCTGATCGCCTCCACCAGCCAGTCCAGTTCGGCCTGGCCGGCCCGTACCGGGTTGCGCAGCGTGCCGACCCCGTCGATGGCTGTCTCCACCACGTCCCCGGCGCTCAGCGTGAAGTCGAGCGCGGGCACGATGCCCGTACCGGTGGACAGCACCGCGCCGTCGGGGAAGGGCTGGGAGCGCCACAGGTGGTCCACCAGCCCCCTCGGGGTGCGGTGGAACGCGGCGGTGGAGGTCGTCCCCCGGTAGGCCGCCTCGCCGTCGCGCCACACCACCAGGCTGATGCCCAGCGCGTCGGGGGTCTCGACCTCCCAGGCGGGCACGATGCCCGAGGACACCGCGGCGCTTCCGGCGTAGATCTTCGCCTGGGGGAGGTAGAGCGGATTCTCGCCCTCGATGGAGCGTGAACTGACGTCGTCGGAGACCAGATAGCCGACGGTCTCGCCGTGCCGGTTGAGGACGAGGGCCAGTTCGGGCTCGGGGACGTTCAGCTCGGAGTCGTCCCGTACGGCGATCGGCTCGCCGTCGGTCACCACGCGCCAGGGCTGCGACTTGAAGAACAGCTCAGGGCGCTCGGCGTCGTAGATCCGCTCGTAGACGGACTGCTCGGTGCTCTCCTCCACCCTGGCCTCGCGCGAGCGCTCGTACGTCACCCCCGCGGCCCACAGCTCCATCAGCCCGTCCAGCGGCGGCAGCAGCAGAACCTCCCGCTCGTCGGCGGCCGCCGGGCCGGAGGCGGTGTCCTCGACCAGGGTCCGCAGTTCTGCCGCGGAAAGCCGCAGCAGCTCGGCGACCAGCGGCGCTCCGGTGAAGGTCCGGATCGCGCCGGTGTCGTCGGCGACTCCGGTCCGTACGGTCTCGGTGTCGTCGGCGAAGCGCACGATGCGCGTCATTTGTCGTCCTCTCCGTTCCTGACGGGGTGATCCGCCCTGCCCCGCCGGGGGCTGTCGCATCGTGCCCGGCAGGCGTGCTCTCAAACACTCCACACAACCGGTTGCGGGCTGCTTGGCACAGTTTTTTCGAAAGTCTGCCAGGACTCTTGACGTCGTTTCGCGACAGGAAGAAGCTCTGGCCACTTGCTCTCAGCAACCGGTTGCTATGAGGTTTTCACGCTTCGCAAGGAGTCAGGAGTCAGGCATGAACACCCCCCTGTCCCGCCGTACCGCCCTCCAGGCGGCGGGCGCCACGGCGCTCGCCGCCGGCCTCACCGGCACCGCGGCGGCCGGGTCCGCCCGGGCGCAGCAGGCGGGCGACCCCGCGCCCACGCTGGTCACCTACGACATACCGAACGGAGCCCCGGTCAAGACGGACAGCTTCGCCGTCAAGGTCCGCAACCCCGGCGGCACCTGGCAGAGACTCGGCACCTATCTGGCCACCCTGAACCTGGTCAACACCGCCACCGGCTCCGGCCAGCAGCAAAAATCCTCCCTCGCGTACTTCGACTTCTCGGGCGAAGTCGAGGTCGAGGTGACCTACATCAAGGGCGGCGTGACCGCGGTGCGCGTCCGCCCCGACTCGTACGGCATCAGGCCCGATGTCCTCGGCGACACCCTGCGGTTCACCCTCGACGAGCCGCGCAATGTCGTCGTCCAGGTCAACGACGACATCTTCGACTGTCTGCACCTGTTCGCCCGCCCCCTGGAGAAGCACCGGCCCGCCGAGGACGACCCCGACGTCATCTACTTCGGCCCCGGTGTGCACACCACCCCCGGCGGCACGGTGACCGTGCCCTCGGGCAAGACCGTGTATCTGCACGGCGGCGCGGTGCTCAGGTCGCGGGTGGTGTTCAAGGACGTCCGGGGCGCCCGGCTGATCGGGCGCGGGGTGATCCACGGGGCGCCCGGCGGGGGCGCCACCGTCGAGGGCTCCTCGGACATCTCCATCGGCGAGGTCACCATGCTCAACCCGGACGGCTACGCGGTCACCGTCGGCGAGTCGAAGGACGTCACCATCCGCGGCTTGGGCTCCTTCTCCTCCAAGGGCTGGGGCGACGGCATCGACATCTTCTCCAGCTCCCATGTCACCATCGACGGCGTCTTCATGCGCAACGCCGACGACTGCGTGGCGATCTACACCCACCGCTGGGACTACTACGGCGACACCCGCCACATCACCGTCAAGAACTCCACCCTGTGGGCGGACGTCGCGCACCCCATCAACGTGGGCACCCACGGCAACACCGACAGCCCCGAGGTGCTGGAGAACCTCACCTTCAAGAACCTCGACATCTGCGACCACCGCGAACCCCAGATGGGCTACCAGGGCTGTATCGCGCTCAACCCCGGGGACAGCAACCTCATCAGAAACGTGCGCGTGGACGGTGTCCGGGTCGAGGACTTCCGGGAGGGCCAGCTGATCCATATGCGGATCATGTACAACACGAAGTACAACACCTCGGTCGGGCGTGGCATCGAGGACGTCTACATCAAAGACCTCAGCTACACCGGCACCCGCACCAACACCTGTCTGCTGCTCGGTTACGACGCCGAACACGCCATCAAGAACGTCACCTTCGAGAACCTGGTCGTGGGCGGCAAAGTCATCGCCGACTCGATGAAGAAGCCGGGCTGGTACCTGGCAACCGACTACATCCCGATGCACGCCAACGAGCATGTGACCAGCCTGAAGTTCATCACCACCGCCGAGGCCGCCGCATCATGACGAACCCCGCACCCAGCCGCCGGGGTTTCCTCGGCGGCACCGCCGCCCTGCTGCTCGCCTCGGGCGCGAGCGGCCTGCTCGCGCCCGGCTCGGCCCGGGCCCAGGAGAACACCGCGCCGCGGACCTTCGCCCACCCCGGGCTGCTGCACAGCGCCGCCGACCTCGCCCGGATGAAGGCCGCGGTGGCCGCCGAGGAATCGCCGATCCACGACGGGTATCTGGCGCTCGCCGCACACGCCCGCTCGTCGGCGTCGTACACCGTGCAGAACACCGGTCAGATCACCTCCTGGGGCCGTGGCCCCTCGAACTATATGAACCAGGCCGTCGCCGACTCGGCCGCCGCCTACCAGAACGCCCTCATGTGGTGTGTGACCGGCGAACGCGCCCACGCCGACAAGGCCCGCGACATCCTCAACGCCTGGTCGGCCTCGCTCACCGCAGTCACCGGAGCCGACGGCCCGCTCGGCGCCGGGCTTCAGTCGTTCAAGTTCCTCAACGCGGCCGAGCTGCTGCGCCATGGCGACTACGACGGCTGGGCGCCGGCCGACATCGTCCGCTGCGAGGAGTCCTTCCTGCGGGTCTGGTACCCGGCCGTATCGGGCTACATGCTCTACGCCAACGGCAACTGGGACCTCACGGCCCTCCAGACCATCCTGGCCATCGGCGTCTTCTGCGAGGAGCGCACGCTCTTCGAGGACGCCCTGCGCTTCGCCGCGGCCGGCGCGGGCAACGGCAGCGTCCGCCACCGCATCGTCACGGACGCGGGCCAGGGCCAGGAGAGCGGACGCGACCAGGCCCATGAACAGCTCGCGGTCGGCCTGCTCGGCGACGCCGCCCAGGTCGCCTGGAACCAGGGCGTCGACCTGTGGGGTTTCGACGACCACCGCATCCTCGCGAACGTCGAATACACCGCCCGCTACAACCTCGGCGACGACGTCCCCTTCACCCCCGATCTCGACCGGACGGGCAAGTACATCAAGACCACCGTGTCGGAGAAGGTGCGCGGCGCCCTGCCCCCGATCTACGAGATGGTGTACGCGCACTACGCCGGTGTGCGCGGCCTCGACGCCCCGAACACCAAGCGGGCCGTCTTCCGGGGCGCGGGCGGTGCCCGCGCGGTGGAGGGCAGTAACGACGACCTGCCGAGCTGGGGCACGCTCACCTACGCCGGAGCGCAAGGCTCGCCCGCAGCGCCCACGGCCCCCGCCGGAACCACCGCCACCGGCGACGACCACGCGATCACCGTGTCCTGGCTGCCGTCCGCATGGGCGACCGGGTACACGGTGCGGCGGGCCACCCGTCCCGCGGGGCCGTACGAGCGGATCGCGTCCGGCGTGGCCACCCCGTCATATGCGGACCGGGATGTGCGCGCGGGCCGGACGTACTACTACACGGTCAGCGCCACCAACGCACGGGGCGGCAGCGGTGATTCGGGCTGGGCCGCGGCGACCGCCGGGCTCCCCCGCCCCTGGGCGACCCGGGACGTGGGGCACGCGACGATCCCCGGCTCCGCCACCTTCGACGGCGAGCGCTTCGTCCTGGAGGCAAGCGGCACCGCGGAGGCCCACCGCCTCGTACACCTCCCGCTGACCGGCGACGGCACCGTCACCGCACGCGTCGTATGGCCACTCAGCTCGCAGTACTCGAAGATCGGAGTCACCCTGCGCGACTCCCTCGACGCGGCCGCCCCGCACGCCTCGATGCTGATCCAGGGGCTGCCGCTGCACACCTGGAGCGGTGTGTGGACGGTGCGCCCCTCGGCCGGGGCCGCCACTTCGGCGACCGGGAGCACCCCCGTGCCACCGTCCCAGCAGCAGACGATCACCACGGCCGCGGCCTTCCCGATCTCCGATCTCGGCACCTTGCCGGAGTCGGCGACGCCCCTGGAGGCCCCGTATGTCGAGGGCGCGGGCGACGGCTACCGGCTGCGGGCGCCGTACTGGGTGCGGATACGGCGGAAGGGCGGGCGCTGCACCGGAGCTATCTCCCCGGACGGTGACCGGTGGACCGACGTCGGCTCCAGCGACGTCGAGTTGGGTCGGACGGTGTACGCGGGGCTGGTCCTCACCTCGTGTCTGGGCGTGGCCGAGAGCTACGCCGAGACCGGCACCGGGGCCTTCGACAACGTCAGCGTCACCTCCGCCACCGGCCCGGTCTGGTCCATGCCGCGCCCCGCGCGCACCGCCACCGACCTACGGGCAACCACCGGCACCGACGCCGTCGAGCTGGCCTGGACCGACCCCGACCTCTCGGCCCGCTACGCGGTGCTGCGGGCCGCTCGCGCCGACGGTCCGTACGAGACCGTCGCCACCGGCATCGGCCCGGTCGGCTTCGGCACCCGCATCCGGTACGCCGACGCGACCGGCGCCCCTGGCACGGCGTACCACTACGCCGTGGCGAAGACCAACAGCGCCGGACACGGTCCGCGCTCGGCCCCCGCCGAGGCCCGTATGCCCACCCCCAC
>NZ_MUNE01000530.1 GCF_002154605.1 Streptomyces milbemycinicus
GCGAACACCTCCGGGAAGCCGCCGCCGGGCACCGCGGGCCTGGTGATCGGCGGCGGCTTCCCGGAGGTGTTCGCGCCGGAGCTGTCCGCGAACGAGCCGCTGCGCGCGGAGGTGGCCCGGGTCGCGGCGGCCGGTGCGCCGATAGCCGCCGAGTGCGCGGGGCTGCTGTATCTGGCGCGCTCGCTGGACGGCGAGCCGATGTGCGGAGTGCTGCCCGCCGAGGCGCGCATGTCGGAGCGGCTGACGCTGGGGTACCGCGAGGCGGTGGCGATCGGCGACAGTTCACTCGCGGCTGCGGGGACCCGGGTGCGCGGGCATGAGTTCCACCGCACCGCCGTGGAGCCGGGCGCGGGGCCTGAGCCCGCGTGGGGGCTGGTCCGTCCGGAGCGGCGCGCCGAGGGGTTCGTCCAGGGCGGTGTGCATGCGTCGTATCTGCATGTGCACTGGGCGGCGGTGCCGGACGCGGCGGTCCGGTTCGTGGCCGGTTGTGCGCGGCGGGGTGGATGAGTGGGCGAAGTGGACGGCGGAATGAAGCGGAACGGGAGGGGACGGGAGGGTGAGTGGAGAGCGTGACACGGGCGGGGGCGCACCCCGAGCCGTCGGTGGCGTCCGCGTCGGCGCCGATGGCGCCGGACGCACCGACGCCCTCCTTGCCGTGCCCGGGGCTTGTCGTCGGGGTCGGTGCCGGGCGCGGTGTGTCCGTCGGGGAGGTGACCGGGCTCATCCGGCGGACGCTGGACGGGGCGGGGCTCTCGGTGTGCGAAGTCGTGGAGTTGGCCACGGTCGAGGGGAAGGCCGACGAGCCGGGGCTGGTCGCGGCGGCGGCCCGGCTCGGCGTGCCGCTGCGGGGTTATGGGGCCGCGGCGCTGGCCTCCGTCGCGGTGCCGAGCCCGTCCGAGACCGCGCTGACCACCGTGGGGACGCCCAGTGTCGCCGAGGCGGCGGCCCTGCTCGCCACCGGACCCGGGGGCGAAATGCTCGTGCCCAAAAGAAAATCGGAGCCACGCGGCCGTCCCGCGCGAGCCACATGCGCCATTGCGCGCCGGGGCAAACACGGGCAGGGCGGGCAAAGATGACCTGCCTGCGCATCGGCCCGCAGAAATCAGTAACGTCTCGGGGCGGGATCCCAACTCCCGCATCGCACTGTGCCACCCGCACCATCAGCACCAAGGAGACCTCGTGACGACCCCGCCCGCGCTGCTCATCGCAGGCATCGGCACCCGAGACGAGAGGCGCGCCGACGCCTTCCGCGACTTCGTACGGGAGTTGGGCACCCGCAATCCCGGCCTGCCCGTCGCGGGAGGCTTCACCGGCCAAAGCCCTTTGCCGCTCGGTGACGCGGTGGCCGGACTCGCCGACGAGGGCGTGACCCGCTTCGCCGTCGTACCGCTGACGCTGATCCCCTCCGAGCGCGCGGAGCAGGACCTCACCGCCGCCCTGGCCGGCGAGTGCGAGCTGCGCCCCGACACGTCCTTCCTCCGCGCCCGTCCGCTGGGCCCGCACCCCCGGCTGCTGGCCATACTGGAGCGCCGTCTGAACGAGGCGCTGGGCGGCGGCCCGCGCCGCGCCCCCTCCGACCGTGCGGAGACCACCGTCCTGCTGGTGGGCCCCGGGTCGGTGACCCCCGAGTCCAACGCCGAGGTGCACCGGGCCGCCAGGCTGCTGTGGGAGGGCCGCGGCTTCGGCGGTGTGGAGACCGCCTTTGTCTCGATGGCCGCGCCGGACGTGGCCTCGGGCCTCGACCGCTGTGCGCGGCTGGGGGCGCGGCGCATCGTGGTGCTGCCGTACTTCCTGTTCGCGGGGACAGCAGCGGACCGGGCGCAGCAGCAGGCGGAGGGCTGGGCCCTGGCGTACCCGGAGATCGAGGTGGTGACCGCCGATGTGCCCGGCCCCTCGGAGGAGCTGATGGAGCTGGTCATGGAGCGCTACCGGGAGGCGGCTGGGGACGAAGCCGATCACGAGGCCGGGGCTGTGGGTGAGGAAGTGGCCGTGGAAGCGGCCGGGGATGAGACGGACGGCTCGGTGGCCGTGCCCGCGCAGAAGGGTCGGCAGTCCGACTCCCCCACGTATGTCCGCTGATCAGCTCGCTGACGTGTCCGTCGATTCGTCCGCCGGGTTCGACCCGCGCCATCTGCGTCACCACGGTGACGCGGAGGTGCGGGGCTCCGGCGCCGAGCTGACGGACCTCGCGGTCAATGTCCGGGCCGATACGCCTCCCGGCTGGCTCAAGGCCCGCCTGGCCGCCGCGCTCGACGGCCTCGCCGCGTATCCGGACGGCCGCGCGGCGCGGCGCGCGGTCGCCGCGCGGCATGGTGTGCCGTCGGCGCGGGTGCTGTTGACGGCGGGTGCGGCGGAGGCGTTCGTCCTGCTCGCCCGCGCCCTCCCGGTGCGCCGCCCGGTCGTGGTGCACCCGCAGTTCACGGAGCCGGAGGCCGCGCTGCGGGACGCCGGACACAGGGTGGATCGGGTGGTGCTGGACGAGTGCGACGGCTTCCGGCTCGACCCGGGCGCGGTGCCGGAGGAGGCGGATCTGGTGGTGGTGGGCAACCCCACCAACCCGACGTCCGTGCTGCACCCCGCCGATGCGGTGGCCGCTCTGGCCCGCCCGGGGCGGACGCTGGTGGTGGACGAGGCGTTCATGGACGCGGTGCCCGGCGAGCGGGAATCGCTCGCCGGCCGCACCGATGTGCCGGGGCTGGTCGTGCTGCGCAGCCTCACCAAGACCTGGGGGCTGGCGGGGCTGCGGATCGGCTATGTGCTGGCGGGGCCGGACACGGTCGCGGCCCTGGAGCGGGCGCAGCCGCTGTGGCCGGTGTCCTCCCCGGCCCTGGCTGCGGCGGAGGCGTGCTGTGCGGCTCCGGCGCTCGCCGAGGCGGCGCGGTCGGCGGAGACAATCTCCGTCGACCGGGCCCATCTGGCCGCGCGGCTGGCCGAGTTCGAGGAGATCCGGGTGTGCGCCCCGGCAGCCGGACCCTTCCTGCTGATCCGGCTGCCGAACGCCACCGCGGTCCGCGCCCGCCTGCGCGAGCTCGGTTTCGCGGTGCGACGCGGCGACACGTTTCCGGGCCTCGGTCCGGACTGGCTACGCCTCGCGGTCCGCGACCCGGCTACGACCGACCGCTTCATCACCGCCCTGGCAAAGGCCCTCGCCGAAGGCTGACCCAGGGTCGGCCGGACGAGACCAGGGCGCCGGGCGGGCGGGAGCCCGCCGCCCGGCGCCCTGGCCGGCCCCGGCCCAGGGTCCGTCAGACTCCGTCGCCTGGCGCCGCGGCGCGGCGGCGACGGGCCAGGACGATGGCGCCGGCGCCCAGGCCGAGGAGGGCGGCGCCGCCGGCCACGAGGTAAGGCGTGGTGGAGCTGCCGCCGGTCTCGGCGAGGTGTTCCGGCTTCGGGCCCGAGCCGGCCTGGGAGCCGATTTCGGAGCCCGCGCCCGGGGCGGCCGGGGACTCACAGGTCGCGTCGGCCAGGGTGATCGTCCCCTCGACCTCGGAGACGTTCAGCTTGAGCGGGTTCACCGAGACCTTCAGTTCGAGCGCCGTGGCCGCGGCGGTGCGGGACGTGGTCGACGTGCGCGACAGGTCGAGTCGCACCGTGCCGACCCCGGGCACATCGACCGTGGTCGTGCCGCTGGTGGTGAGGTTGACCTTCTTGCCGAGCACGACCACGCTGCCCAGCACATTGGACTTGGCGGTCGGCCGCTTTCCGGCCACGCACACCGCCTTCGAGGTGACCTGCTGGACCTCGATCAGCGGCACCGCCGGCAGCCCCGGGAGGTGCACTGTGGCGTGTGCGAGGTTGGCGTACCCCTCGGCACGCGACTTCTCGACGGTGCCACGTGCGGTGGCCACGTCCGCGCGCAGAACATTGAACGGCTTGCCCCCCTCGACGCCGTCCAGCGTCGCGCTGAGCGCGGTCTTGTTGGCGGAAGCCGGCGCGCGCACCTCGTTCAGGGTGAGCGCCAGCGGCGCCTTGACGGTCTTGTTGAGCATCGAGACGTTCAGATCGGCGCGGAGTACGGCTGCGCCGGCTCCGCCCGTCGTGTGCGTGCTCGTCTTGGCGGACTCGCCCGCCTTGCTGTCGCCATCGGTGGCGTGCGCCGCACCCGCGGGCAGCAGGCCCAGTACGGAGACGGCGGCAGCTGCCGTGGCGGCCGCCAGACGGCGGGCAGGCATGCCTGAATAGTTGTTGGTGGAACAGGACACGTGAGTTGACCCCCACAGGAGACATGGAGCCGTCGGCGACTCGCCACGGGGGGACACCACGGGCGCCGACGGCATCGACCCCGCAATATTTGCGGTACGCAAGGCCAACCGGCAGCCGCCTGGGGTCAGTTCATCCCAACGGGTGTGACTCGACGGTGCGTTCGAACCCCTGAGAGTCTTGGGTGCCCTGAGGGTCTTGGATGCCCTGAGGGTCTTGGGTGCCCTGAGGCCGCCGAGCCCGCCAAGCCCCCTCAGCCGACCACCCGCCCGCGCAGCACCACCCGCCGCGGCGCCGTCAGCACCCGCACATCGGCCCGCGGATCCGACTCGTACACCACCAGGTCCGCCGATGCGCCCTCGGTGAGCCCCGGGCGGCCGAGCCAGGCCCGCGCGCCCCACGTGGCGGCCGACAGCGCGGCGGTCGCCGGGAGCCCGGCCTTGACCAGTTCGGCGACCTCCTGACCGACCAGGCCGTGCGGGAGTGAACCGCCCGCGTCGGTGCCGGTGTAGATGGGCACGCCCGCGTCGTAGGCCGCGCGCACGGTGTCGTAGCGGCGCTCGTGCAGCCGCCGCATGTGGTCCGCCCAGCGCGGGAACTTCCCCTCCCCGGCCGTCGCCAGCTTGGGGAAGGTGGCGATGTTGACCAGGGTCGGGACGATCGCGACACCGCGCTCCGCGAAGAGCGGGATGGTGTCCTCGGTCAGCCCCGTGGCGTGCTCGACGCAGTCGATCCCCGCTTCGACCAGGGGGGCCAGGGTCTCCTCCGCGAAGCAGTGCGCGGTGACCCGCGCGCCCAGCCGGTGTGCTTCGGCGATGGCCGCCTCGACCTCCGTGCGCGGCCAGCAGGCCGTCAGGTCCCCGGCCTCCCGGTCGATCCAGTCGCCGACCAGCTTGACCCAGCCGTCCCCGCGCCGCGCCTCCAGCGCGACACACGCCACCAGCTCTCCGGGCTCGATCTCGTGGGCGTAGTTGCGGATGTAGCGCTTGGTCCGGGCGATGTGGCGGCCCGCGCGGATGATGCGGGGCAGGTCGTCGCGTCCGTCGATCCAGCGGGTGTCGGCGGGCGAGCCGGCGTCCCGCAGCAGCAGCGCCCCCACCTCCCGCTCGGTCAGTGCCTGCTTCTCACTGGTCGACTCGTCGACGGCGCCATGCGTGTCGAGCCCCACATGGCAGTGCGCGTCCACGAGCCCGGGCAGCACCCATCCCTCGATGGTCCGCACGTCCCGGGCGGCGGTCGGCCGGTCGTAAGTGATCTTCCCGTCGACGACCCACAGTTCGTCCCTGACGTCCCAGGCGGAGCCCTCGGCCTCCGGCCCGACGAGCACCCTGCCCTTGATGTGCAGCACCGCGCTATCCCTCATGCCTCGCACTGTACGAGACTTCGCCGACCCGCTGACCGGCCAGTTCCCAGGGGGCGGGACGGCGCCACTCGTACAACACGAGGCGCGCTGCTACGCTCACGCAACCCACCGGATGAGGGGAAGTGAGGAGGCCCGCGTGAGCGCTCCCACCGATGACCCGGCCGCCGTACGCCCCGCACCGGCGGCATTGCCGGAGTCACCGGAGAACGCGCCCCCGGCTACCGCTGGGAGGAGCCCCCTGCCGGACTTACCGGCGGCCGCCCTGTCGGACCTGCCCCCCGTTGAGGCGTCCGATCCGGCCCCTGAACAGACACCCATTCCGACAGCCGATCTCGCGCCCGCCGGACCACCGGACGTCCAAGAGGAGTTCCGGGACTTCTTCGAGCGGCACCACGCCGAACTGGCCCGCCTCGCCCATCTGCTGCTCGGCAGCTCCGACGGCGCGGACGACCTCGCCGCCGACGCGCTGGTCGCCGTCTGGCACCAGTGGGAGCGGGTACGGGTCGCCGACCACCCGGCCGCGTACGCCCGCGGCGTGGTCGCCAATCTGGCGCGGTCCCGGATCCGCAGCCTGGTGCGCGAGCGCCGCCGGGTGGCGCTCTTCTCGTCCCAGCGCGCCGACCATGTCGACGACCCGGACGTCTCCGCCGTGGTGGACGTCCAGGCCGCTCTGGTGAGGCTGCCGTTCCGCAAGCGCGCCTGTGTGGTGCTGCGGCACGCCTTCGACCTGTCGGAGCGGGAGACGGCGCGTACGCTCGGCATCTCGGTGGGCACGGTCAAGAGCCAGACCTCGCGCGGCATCGCGGAGCTGGAGCGGCTGCTCGGCTCGGCACACGGCGGCGGGCAGCAGCCGGTGCCGGGCCCGCAGGAGACCGTACGGAAACTCCACCCTGGTCATGCGGGAGGGAACGGTCGATGATCGACCACCGCGAGCGGCACGACCGGATCGATGTCGCCGCCGAACTGCACACGGCCGCCGAGTCCCACCGGCCGGACCGGGCCCGGATGCTGGCCCGGGTGACCGCGGGCATGGCCGGGGACGAGCGGCGCCACACCGGGCGCGGGGCCGGGGCCGGGCGGCCGTGGACCCGCGTGGCGGGCCCGGTCGCCGGGCTCGCGGCGGCGGTCGCCGCCGCGGGGATCGTGGTGCTGGCCACGGAGCCGGCCCAGCGGCCGCAGACCGTACGGACGTCGAGCGAGCCCGCGGTCCCGCCGGCCCACGCGGGGCGGGACACCGGGAGCGGAGGGGAGACGGACGACGGGTCGCGGCGGCACACCCCGACCGCCTCCCCCACCGCGGTCGGTCCAAACCACCTCGCCGATCCCGTGGTCCGCTCGAACGGCGAGATCGACCCGGGGTCGAACCCGTACTGGGCGCAGAGCGATGTGATCCTCAAGACCGGCAAGCCGCTGACCTCGCTGACCGTCGAGCTGCGGGTCGCGCACACCGGAGGGGTGCTCACCACCGGCTCCTGGTCCACACTGCCCACCGACGATATGAAGGTCTCGGTGCGCAGCGAGAAGAACGCGCTGGTGTACCGCTGGACGCTGAGGGACGGGGCCACGGTGCCCGCGGGTCGGCATGTCTTCGCCGGGCAGTACAACCACGCGGAGGGCGACCGGGGCATCGCCGAGGACAGCTACTCGGCCTCCGGCAACGGGCCCTCCGGCGCGTTCGCCGTCAGAGGCGCATTCCGCGAAGCCAAGTGATGGCGGATGACGCCAGGTGAATCCAGCCGAATCCAGGTGAATTCTGGGTGACCGGTGGAGACACAAATAGAGCGCCTTTATGAATACAGGTTCCCATCGTCTTCTGCCCGCTTTCCGGACTCCTAAACGCTAAAATTTCGTAACCCGGAAACGCTGTAATTCGAGTGCATCACTCGACCGTTACGCAGATGTGACACACTCCACACAGAGGGTGTTTCGCCCCAGTAACTCCCCGACAAATCAGCACTTTTCATCCATCGCCCCGTGCGCACGCGCGTCCCCGCGCGATAACACGCCGACCCCCCTTCGGGTAACCCCTCACCGCAATGCAATTTAAGATTGTGCTCGGTAAATTCAAGCCGCATGACCGCCGCACAAGCAGACCTTGCACGTGCCCGAAGAGAAATGCCGAAAGGACTGACGCTCGAGGCCCCACGCGTCGAGGACGGAGCCGCGATCTGGCGCATCGCCCGCGACTCCGGGACCTTGGACCTGAACTCCTCCTACAGCTATCTGCTGTGGTGTCGCGACTTCGCCGCCACTTCGGTCGTGGCCCGGGACGCGCAGGGGGAGCCGGTCGGCTTCGTCACGGGTTACATCCGCCCCAAGCGCCCCCGGACGCTGGTGATCTGGCAGGTCGCCGTGGACCAGGCGTGGCGCGGCAGAGGGCTGGCCGCCGCCCTGCTGGACGGGCTGACCGCACGCGTCGCCGAGCAGTCGGACATCCATGGCATCGAGACCACGATCACACCGGACAACACCGCCTCCAACAGGCTGTTCACCTCCTTCGCCGAGCGGCATGGCTCAGCCGTGGAGCGCGAGGTGCTGTTCGACGGCGGTCTGTTCCCCGAAGGCGGCCATGAGCCCGAGGTGCTGTACCGCATCGGCCCCCTCGCCTTCCACACCTGACGCGCCACCTGAGCACCACACCCCCCGCACCACACCCGCGCCCCAAGCTCTCACCC
>NZ_MUNE01000531.1 GCF_002154605.1 Streptomyces milbemycinicus
GGCCGGTGGGCGGCCCGGTGGCGGGGCGGGCTCGCCTCCCCGTGGACCCGCGGCGTCGCGGCGGCCCTGGCCGGGGCGCTGCCCGCGCTGACGTTTCCCGAACCGTCGCTGTGGTGGCTGGCGTACGTGGCGCTGGTGCCGTGGATCCTGCTGGCCCGCTCGGCCCCCACCGGCCGGCGGGCGGCCCTGGACGGCTGGCTGGGCGGGGCGGGGTTTCTGCTGGCGGTGCACCACTGGCTGATGCCGAGCCTGCATGTGTTCATCGTGGTGCTCGCGGCACTGCTCGGGCTGTTGTGGCTGCCCTGGGGGTGGCTGGTGCGCAGGCTGCTGCACGGCCGGCCGGGCCCGGGGCGGGCGGCGGCCGCCCTGGTGCTGCTGCCCTCCGCGTGGCTGATGGCCGAGCTCGTACGGTCCTGGCAGTACCTGGGCGGGCCGTGGGGGCTGCTGGGGGCGAGCCAGTGGGAGGTGGAGCCCGCGCTGCGGGTGGCGTCGGTGGGCGGGGTGTGGCTGGTCAGCTTTCTGATCGTGCTGGTGAATGTCGCGCTGGCGCTGCTGGCCGCGGTGGCCGGGACGCGCCGGGTGGCGCTGGCCGGGGTCATGGCGTGTGCCGCGGCGGTCGCCGGGGTGTGGAGCTGGGCGCCGGTGCCCAGGCCGGCGGGCACTGCGCGGATCGCGGTGGTGCAGCCGGGCGTGATCAATGTCCCCGGACCGCGCTTCGACCGCGGCGAGCAGCTGACCCGGCAGCTGACCGGCCGCCATCTCGACCTGGTCGTCTGGGGCGAGAGCAGCGTCGGCCAGGACCTGGCCGCGCGGCCGGACCTGGGCCGGCGGCTGGCCGCGCTGTCCCGGCGGGTCGGCGCGGATCTGCTGGTCAACGTGGACGCGCGGCGCAGCGACCGGCCGGGCATCTACAAGAGCTCGGTGCTGATAGGTCCCCACGGCCCCACCGGTGAGCGGTACGACAAGATGCGGCTGGTGCCGTTCGGCGAGTACATCCCGTTCCGGTCGGTGCTGGGCTGGGCCACCTCGGTGGGCAAGGCGGCGCCCGAGGACCGCAGGCGCGGCACGGAACAGGTCGTGATGCACCTGCCGGACGGTCTGCGCATCGGGCCGCTGGTCTGCTTCGAGTCCGCGTTCCCCGATATGAGCCGCAATCTGGCGCGGGACGGGGCGCAGGTGCTGGTCGTACAGTCGGCGACCTCCACCTTCCAGCACAGCTGGGCGCCCGCCCAGCACGCCTCGCTGGCCGCGCTGCGCTCCGCGGAGACCTGGCGGCCGATGGTGCACTCGACCCTGTCCGGGGTGAGCGCGGTCTTCGGGCCGCGCGGCGAGCCGGTGGGCGGGCGGATGGGCACCAACACCAGTGCGGCCATGGTCTACGAGGTGCCGCTGGCCCGGGGCACCAGCCCGTATGTGCGGTCCGGACCGTGGACCGTGTACGGGTCGCTGGCCGCGCTCGGCGCCTACTGCGCGGTGGAGGGCGCGGGCGCGCTCAGGCGCCGGCGGGACTCTGGTTCTCCAGCGCGTCCTTGACGACCCGCTCGCACAGCTCGTGGGTGCGCAGCGCGTCCTCGGCCGTCAGCAGGGTGCCCGAGCGCACGGCGTCGAGGAAGGCCAGGGCGATCTGCTCGATACCGCGCTGCCGGGCGACCGACACCCAGTCGCCGCGGCGGCGCACACTCGGCTGGCCCTTGTGGTCGACGATCTCCGCGAGGTTGAGGACCTGCCGCTTGGTGTCGGCCCCGGAGACCTCCAGGATCTCCTCGGTGGAGCCGCTCATCCGGTTCATGGTGCCGAGCGCGGTGAACCCGTCGCCCGACAGCTGCAGGACGACATGGTGCATCAGCCCGCCGCGGATCCGGGCGCGTACGTCGATGTGGTCGACCGGACCGGGCACGAGAAAGCGCAGGGTGTCGACGACGTGGATGAAGTCGTCGAGGACGAGGGTGCGCGGATCCTCCGGGAGGCCGACGCGGTTCTTCTGCATCAGGATCAGATCGCGCGGGTGGTCCAGGCACTGTGCGTAGCCGGGGGCGTAGCGCCGGTTGAAGCCGACCATCAGGCTGACCCGGCGGCGCTCGGCGAGGCCGATCAGCCGCTCGCTGTCGGCCAGCTCGTAGGCGAGCGGCTTGTCGACATACGTCGGCACCCCGGCCTCCAGGAGCCGGGTGACGAGGGCGGCGTGCGCGGCCGTCGGGGCGTGGACGAAGGCGGCGTCGAGGCCCGCCGCGAGGAGTGCGTCCAGATCGGTGTGGCGGTGGGCCTCGGGGACACGGTAGGCGTCGCCGACCCGCTGGAGGGTGGCCGGGGTGCGGGTGAGCAGATGCGGTTCGAGTCCGGGCCGGGCCATGAGCACGGGCAGATATGCCTTCTGAGCGATGTCCCCGAGCCCGATACAGCCCACCCTCATGCCGTCTCCCTCGTTCGTTCCGCCCCGGCAGCATACGGGGGCCGGTCGGCGATGCCGACTTTCCCGAGAGCGGACCGCGGAACTCCGGTGCGCTGTAAAGGAGTTACAGATCTCGGACAACAACAGCAGGTCCGAGCAGACGACCCGGCTGTACGCGCTCGCCGTCTCCCTCCAGCGGTCCTGACCCCCGACCTCACCCCGGCGGGCCTCCCAGCGGCGGCCCGCCCCCTGCCGCGCCCAGCCGCAGCGCGAGCCGGCGGATCGCGGCGTGTACGCCGTCGCCGTACGGGCCGCGGGCCAGCCCCCGGGCGCTGGCCCGCGCCAGGGCGAGCTGGCCGCGGGCCGCCTCCCGTTGGCCGAGCTTCGCGTAGTCGGCCGCGAGGTTGAGGTGGAGGCTGGGGTAGAAGGCGCGCACCTTTGTGGCGGCGGGGCGGCCGTCCGCGCCGACGATCCGGTCGGCCGCGGCGAGCGCCAGCAGGTCCCACATCAGCTCGTCGGCCGGGTCGTCCTGGGTGTCGGCGATGTAGTGGGCGAGGGCGCAGCGGTGGAAGGGGTCGCCACCGGCCCCGCCGTCGTGGACTTCCCGCCACAGCTCGGCCAGGCGGTTGCGCGCCTCTTCCCGGTCGCCGCCGCGGTGCAGCATCACGGCCTGCCCGATCCTGGTCGGCACCGCGTCGCCCTCGGACGCCCTGCGCCGTGCTCCCGCCATCGAGGCCTCCCGTGTGCCGACACTCCTTCGAAACTAGCCGCAGCCAACGGCGATCCGGGGCAGCGCGCTCACGTACTCAGCCCGACGGGGCGTAGCGCTGGGCCAGTTCGGTGATGGTGCGCGCGACCGCCTCGCGCAGCTCGGGCGGGCCGAGTACGTCGGCCTCCGCGCCCAGCCACAGCACGTCGTGGGTGGCGACGGGCAGCGACTCCACGGGCAGCACCACCCGCACCCGGCCGTCCGCGTCGGGCGGGCCCGCGGCCGCGACGGCGGCCTCTCCGGCCGCGCCGAACTTCATCGGGAGAAGCCGCAGTCCGCGCGGGGTGAGCAGCAGTTCCGCCTCGCCCTGGAAGCGCATCTCCTCCAGCCGCCGGGACGACTCCGCCCAGTGGCCGGCCAGGTCGAATCCGGTGGGGCGCTCGAAGGTCTCCTCCAGGACCTCGGCGTTCAGAATCCGCGACACGCGGTAGGTGCGCACGTTCTCCGTGCCGCTCCCTGCACCTTCCGCGCTCTCCGCGCGCGCCACCAGGTACCAGATGCCGCCCTTGAGTACCAGGCCCAGCGGGTGGAGCTTGCGCCGCACCTCGCCGCGCCAGCGGCGGTAGTCCACGCGCAGCACCCGAGGCCGCCACACCGCCTCGGCGACCGCGCCGAGGTGGGGCACCTCCTCGGCGTCGCGGAACCAGCCGGGCGCGTCCAGGTGGAAGCGCTCCTGGATGCGCCGGGACCGCTCCCCCAGCTCCGCCGGGAGCGCGGCCCGCAGCTTGAGCTGGGCGGTGGCCAGATCGGCGCCCAGGCCCAGCTCGGTGGCCGGGCCCGGCATCCCGGCCAGGAAGAGGGAGTCGGCCTCGTCGCCGGTGAGCCCGGTCAGCCGGGTGCGGTAGCCGTCGAGCAGCCGGTAGCCGCCGACCGGGCCGCGGTCGGCGTAGATCGGGATGCCGGACGCGCCGAGCGCGTCGATGTCGCGGTAGACCGTGCGGACCGAGACCTCCAGCTCCGCGGCGAGCTCAGGCGCGGTCATCCGCCCCCGGTTCTGCAGCAGCAGGAGCAGGGAGAGGAGGCGGTCGGCGCGCATGGCTCCCATTGTGCCGCCGTACCTGACAAAAGATGTCAGGTACGGCGGGCAATGTACTCCTCGGCCCGCGGGGCACGGATCGCGCGGAGCCCCGGAACCATCGGAAGGACACCGCATGACCACGCACGCCACCGGCACGTTCGCCTTTGCCAACTGGGACGAGAGCACCGTCGGCGAGGCCGGTGACGGCCTGAAGCTGGCCCGCGCCACGGTCACCAACAGCTTCTCCGGGACCTTGGAGGCGGAGCGCACCACCTGCGAGTACGCGATCACCTACTTCACCGACAAGACGGGCGTCTGTGCCGGCTACGAGCTGGTGACCGGCACCCTCGGCGGGCGCACCGGCAGCTTCGTCTTCGTACAGCACGGCGCCTTCGGCGAGGACGGCAAGATCCACTGCTCGCTGGAGGTGGTGCCCGGCTCCGGCACCGGGGAGCTGGCGGGGCTCACCGGCAAGGGCGGCTTCGTGGCCATGACCGGCCAGTCCACCACCCCGTACAGCTTCGAGTACGACCTGGGCTGATGCCGGTCACCCCGTGAGGACGGTCACCCGGCCTGGGCGCCCAGGTTCGGGATCCGCCAGTCGACGGGCGCGTGCCCCTGGGCCTTGATCGCCTCGTCGATCTGGGTGAAGGGGCGGGAGCCGAAGAACTTCTTCGCCGACAGCGGCGAGGGGTGCGCGCCCTTGACCACCGCGTGCCGCTCCTCGTCGATCAGCGGCAGCTTCTTCTGCGCGTAGTTCCCCCACAGCACGAAGACGGCCGGGTCGGGGCGGGAGGCCACGGCGCGGATCACCGCGTCGGTGAACTTCTCCCACCCCTTGCCCTTGTGGGAGTTGGCCTCGCCGGCCCGGACCGTCAGCACCGCGTTGAGCAGCAGCACGCCCTGCCGGGCCCACGGCATCAGATAGCCGTTGTCCGGGATCGGGTGGCCGAGCTCCGCCTGCATCTCCTTGTAGATGTTCCGCAGCGACGGCGGGGTCTTGACGCCGGGGCGCACCGAGAAGCACAGCCCGTGCCCCTGGCCCTCGCCGTGATACGGGTCCTGCCCGAGGATCAACACCTTCACCTGGTCGTACGGGGTGGCCTCCAGAGCTGCGAAGACCTCCTCACGCGGCGGGTAGACGGGGCCCTTGGCCCGCTCCTCCTCGACGAACTCGGTGAGCTCCTTGAAGTAGGGCTTGTCCAGCTCCTCGCCGAGGACGCCGCGCCAGGACTCGGGCAGCATGTCGGTCACGTCAACAACCTCCGGTGTTCGTTCTCTTGACGTACCTCAGAACCTACCGGCGACCACCGACAACGGCTCAGGCGGCGTCCAGCTTCGCCCGCAGCTCGGGGGCGAGCTCCAGGTCGACGGCGCCCAGCGCCTCCTCCAACTGGGCCACGGAGCTCACCCCGAGCACCGGGATCACCGGCTTGTGCGCCCCCATGAGCCAGGCGAGCACCACCTGGTTCGGGGTCGCGCCGGTCTCCTTCGCCACCTCGCGCAGCGCGCTCAGCCGCCGCTCGGTGCCCGGGTGGCCGTACTGCTCCAGGATGCGCTTGTCGTCGCGGGTGTACGCGCCGTGGATCAGCGAACCGTACGCCAGCAGCGTCATGTCCTCCTGGGTGCCGATGTACTCGACGAGGTCGATGCCCGCGAAGCCCTGGGTGCCGAAGTCGGCGCCGGGCCGCGGCTGGAGGTAGGTGTAGCGCTGCTGGACGCAGCTGTAGCGGGCCAGACCGCGGTCGGCGGCGTACTGCCGGGCCGCCGCCACCGCCCAGGAGGCGTGGTTGCTGCAGCCCAGGACGGAGACGCTGCCCTGGGCGACGAGCTCGGCGAACGCGCCGACGGTCTCCTCCATCGGCACCGTGCGGTCCTCGATATGCGCGTAGTACAGATCGACGCGGTCGGTGCCCAGCCGCCGCAGGCTGCCCTCGATGCCGCCGCGCACGGTGTCGGCGGCCAGCCCCTGCCAGTTGGCGGGCCACTCGCCGCCCCGCGCGGGGTCGGGCCGGGCGCCGACCTTGGTGGCGACCACGGTGTTCTCCCGCCGGCCGCGGCTGCGCATCCAGCGGCCGAGCAGTTCCTCGCTCTCGTTCCCGGTGCCGCCCGGCGCCCAGATCGAGTAGTTGTTGGCGGTGTCGACGAAGGTCCCGCCCGCCTCGGTGAAGCGGTCGAGGACGGCGAAGGACGTCTCCTCGTCGACGGTGCTGCCGAACGGGAGAATGCCCAGGCACAGGGCGCTCACCTCGGGCCCGGTGCCGCCCGACAGGGTCAGATAGCGCATCGTACGTATCTCTCCTCATGCGGAAGTCCGCGAAAGTCCGCCCTCATGCGGAAGTCCGCGAAAGCCTCAGGTGCCGGACCCGGTCGGATCCGACACCTGAGACTGTGCTCCTTGGAGTGCGCGCCAACGCAAGCCCTCAGCCGACTCCGGCGTTGAGGAAGATGCCGCCGTCGACCACCAGCGTCTGCCCGGTCATCCAGGCCGCCTGGTCGGAGGTGAGGAACGCGGCCACGCCGCCGATGTCCTCGGGCACGCCCAGCCGCCCCAGCGGGTACGCCGCGGCGGCCTCCTCCTCGCGCCCCTCGTACAGCGCGGCGGCGAACTTGGTCTTCACCACGGCCGGGGCGATGGCGTTGACCCGCACCCCGGGCGCGAACTCATGGGCGAGCTGCGCGGTGAGGTTGATCATGGCGGCCTTGCTCACACCGTACGCCGCTATGAAGGGCGAGGTCGAAATGCCGGCGACCGAGGCCATGTTGACGATCGCCCCGCCGTTCTCCTTCTGCCACGCCTTCCAGACCCGCTGGGCGAGGCCGAGCGCCGAGACGACGTTGGTCTCGAAGACCTTGCGCAGCACGCCCAGGTCGAGGTCGGCGATCGGTCCGAAGACCGGGTTGGTGCCGGCGTTGTTGATGAGGAAGTCCAGCCGCCCGAACGCCTCCATCGCCCGCTCGACGGCGACGGCCTGATGCGCCTCGTCGTGGGCCTTGCCGGCCACGGCGATCACCCGGTCGGAGCCCAGCCGCTCGACGGCCTCCTTGAGTGCGTCCTCGTTGCGCCCGGTGATGCACACCCGGTCGCCGCGCGCCACCAGTGCCTCGGCTATGCCGTAGCCGATGCCGCGGCTCGCGCCCGTGATGAGCGCGGCGCGGCCGCTGTCCGAAGTTTCCGCGGTCATGTGGTCGGTGTCTCCCGTCAGTTGAGCGGGCCGCCGGCCACGTACAGGACCTGACCGGAGACGAATCCGGCCGCGTCACCGGTGAAGAAGGCGATGGCGTTGGCGATGTCGTCGGGCTTGCCGACCCGGCGCACCGGGATCTGGCTCGCGGCGGCCTCCTGGAACTCCTCGAACCCCATGTTGACGCGGGCGGCGGTCGCGGCGGTCATATCGGTGGCGATGAAACCGGGCGCCACGGCGTTGGCGGTGACGCCGAACTTGCCGAGCTCGATGGCCAGGGTCTTGGTGAAGCCCTGGAGGCCGGCCTTGGCGGCGGAGTAGTTGACCTGTCCGCGGTTGCCGAGGGCCGAGCTGCTGGAGAGGTTGACGATCCGGCCGTACTCCGCGTCCACCATGTACTTCTGGCAGGCGCGCGACATCAGGAACGCGCCCCGCAGATGGACGCCGATGACGGTGTCCCAGTCGGTGTCGCTCATCTTGAAGAGCAGGTTGTCGCGGAGCACACCCGCGTTGTTGACGAGGATCACCGGCGCGCCGAGCTCTTCGGCGACTCGCCCGACCGCGGTCTCCACCTGGGCCGCGTCGGATACGTCGCAGCCCACGGCGATGGCGGTGCCGCCCGCCTCGGTGATCTTCTTCACGGTGTCCGCGCAGGACGCCTCGTCGAGGTCGAGCACGGCGACGGCGCGCCCCTCCTGCGCCAGGCGCACGGCGGTGGCCGCGCCGATGCCGCGGGCGGCGCCCGTCACGATGGCGACGCGCTGCTCGGTGGTGGACATGCGGGTTCTCCTCGCCTCGGTGGGGGCTCACCGCCCGGACGACGAAGACGGTGAGCGACCGCTTAGTCGCTTCAGCGTACGAGACGCTAGAAGGCCCGCTACGCCATGTCAACGACCGGACCACCGCACGCCCATCACGCGCGTGCTCAGCGCACCAGCAGGTCCAGCAGGCGCTCCGTCTCCGCCTCCGCGTCACGGGTCAGACCGGTGTGCACCGGGCCCGGCTGGACGACCGTGGAGCGGGGGGCGACCAGCCAGCGGAAGCGGCGTCCCGGGTCGTCACCGGCGGCCTGTCCGGCCCGCTCCCCGCCACAGCACACGTTCTCCACGGCCGCGAGCGCCGCCCGTACGCCCGCCACATCCGCCTCGGGGTCCAGCGCGAGCAGCCGGGCCTCGTCCAGATGGGTGCGGGCCGCCACAAAGGACTGGGCCCGGCAATACACCACGACACCTGCGTTGATCTGCTCGCCGCGCTCGACCCTCGGTACCACGCGCAGCAGCGCGTACTCGAAGACCTCCCGGCCGCCCGTCCGCCCGCTCACTCCGACGCCTTTCCCTCGACCCAGATCCGCAGCCACTCCGGGGCCTGGGACGGCTTGTCCCCATTCGGCGGCCGCTGGTCGCCGAGGGTGATCCGGCCGCTGATCGTAGCGGCGCGCTCCAGCAGCAGTTCGACATAGCGGCGGCGCACCGCGTCCGGGCTGTCGAAGCCGGGCTCGTCGACCAGCCACTCGTCGGGGACGTCGGCCGCGACCTCGGTCAGCAGCTCCTCGGTGACCCGCGGCGCCAGGGCCTCGGCGGCCGCCGCGACGTCGGGGTCGAAGGGCGCCAGGGCGTGGTCGGAGGCGTCGTAGGGCTTGGCGGCCACCGCGTCGGCGCCGCGCCAGCTGTGGTGCCAGATCATCGTGGCGCCGTGGTCGATGAGCCACAGCCGGCCGTGCCAGACCAGCATGTTCGGGTTGCGCCAGGACCTGTCGACGTTGCCGATGAGCGCGTCGAACCACACCACGTGCCCGGCCTCGGCGGGGCCCACCCCGAAGGCCAGCGGGTCGAAGCCCAGCGAGCCGGGGAGGTAGTCCATGCCGAGGTTGAGCCCGCCGCTGGCCTTGAGCAGATCCTGGACCTCCTCGTCCGGCTCGGCCAGGCCGATCACCGGGTCGAGCTGGATCCGTACCAGGTCCGGGACGCGCAGCCCGAGGCGGCGGCCCAGCTGCCCGCAGATGACCTCGGCGACCAGGGTCTTGCGGCCCTGCCCGGCGCCGGTGAACTTCATGACGTAGGTGCCGAGGTCGTCGGCCTCGACGATGCCGGGCAGTGATCCGCCTTCTCTCAGCGGTGTGACATACCGGGTGGCGGTGACTTCAGGGAGCATTCGCCCAGCCTATTGAGCGGCGCAAACGCTTTGCGCGACGGCTGAACGTCCGGAGTGCCCCGCACGTATTGTCTTGCGGAAACGTACCCTCACCAGGCGGAAACGTACCCTCACCAGGAGGCACCACCATGGCGGAATCGGCGATCACCGGGCGACCCACCAGCACCCGCCGCGCCTTTATGACCGCGTGTGGAGCGGCCGGGCTCGCCGCCGCGCTCGCGGCGTGCGGCAGCGACGGCGACTCCGGCTCGGAAGCGTCGAAGAGCAGCGGAGCCGGCGACTCGGGCCAGACCGGCGGGGGCGGCGGGATGGAGCTGGCGAAGACCTCCGACATCCCCGAGGGCGGCGGGAAGGTCTTCAAGGACCACGAGGTCGTCGTGACCCAGCCCAAGGCGGGCGAGTTCAAGGCGTTCTCGTCGGTCTGCCCCCACATGGGAAAGCCGCTCGGGGATGTCTCCGACGGCACGATCAACTGTCCGTTCCACGGGAGCAAGTTCAACATCGCCGACGGCAGCGTGAAGCACGGTCCGGCGACCAAGCCGCTGACCTCCGCGGAGATCAAGGTGCAGGGCGACACCATCTCGATGGCCTGACGGCCGCGGCCTCATCGCGCCCGGGACCGGCGCCAGCAGGCGATGATCTCCTCGGCCGTGGTGACCGTGGCGACGAGGGCGAGGGTGTTGCGGATCACCGCCGGGGTGTAGTCGACGGGCACCCCGGCGATGGCGTCGGCGGGGATCACGGCCGTATAGCCGAGGTTGACCGCGTCGAAGACCGCGTTGGGTATCGCCACATTGGCCGACACGCCGGTGATGACGAGGGTGCGGCAGCCCAGATTGCGCAGCAGGGCGTCCACGTCCGTCCCGGCGATCGGCGACAGGCCGTGCAGCCGCCGCACGATCAGGTCCTCCGGCGCGACCGGGATGGGCTCGGCGATCCGTACCGCGTCGCTGCCGGTCAGCTGCCGCACCGGCAGCCGCTCGGCGGCCCGGAACAGCCGCGCGTTACGGTTCGCGCCACGCCCGTCGGCGCGCCGTTCCGCCACCGCGTGCAGCACCTGTACGGGCGTGTCGTGCGCCGCCGACACCAGGCGCGCCACCGTGTCGAGCGCGCCCGTCTCGCGGGCGGCGGCGGCCAGTTCGGGCAGGGCGCCGTGCGGGCCGACCACCCCGCGCTGGCACTCCACGGTAAGCAGCGCGCAGGTGGCGGGGGTCAGCAGCTCGGACAGGGTTTCGCGGGCGTACGAGGGCATGGTTGGCCTCCTGCGGGCGGCGGGCCGGTCCGGCCGCGCGAGGCTAGTCGCCATTGCTTATGGAAGGAAGAGGCCGCATCCTGTGCGGCACACACCAGTCAGCGGGAGGTGCCGGGACCGATGGCCGTGACCCAGCGGCGGGGCCGCCGCATCATGATGACCCAGCCGGAGTTGGACGCCTACCTCGCCGAACAGCGCACCTGCCGGGTGGCGACGGTCGGGGCGGACGGGCGGCCGCATATCAGCCCGCTGTGGTTCGGCTGGGACGGCAGTTCGCTGTGGCTGTACTCGCTGACCCGCAGCCGCCGCTGGGCGCAGCTGCTGCGGGACCCCCGGGTCGCCGTGGTGATCGACGACGGGCATGAGTACGGGGAGCTGCGCGGCGTCGAGCTGGCCGGCCGGGTGGCGATCGTCGGCGAGGCGCCGCGCACCGGCGAGCCGTGCCCGGAGCTCGACACGCCCGAGCGGCTGTTCGCGGCCAAGTACTTCGGGCTGTCCGCCATGCCGTACGACGGCCGCCATGCGTGGCTGCGCCTGACGCCCGACACGATCAATTCCTGGGACTTCCGCAAGCTCCCCTAGTCCGTCCCAACAGGCCCCTCAGCCCCGCTCAGCCGCCGAACCGCTCCCCCACTCCTCGCAGGACGTCGACCGCCGCCCGGATCGAGGGCCTGCGGTCGGCGTCCGCGCGCCAGATGGCGTAGACATGGCGCCGCATGGTGTGCTGGCGCACCGGCACCACCCGCACCCCCTCTGGCACCACGCCGCGGCCCAGTCGGGGCACCACGGCGACGCCGAGCCCGGCGGCGATCAGCGCGAGCTGGGTGTGGTGCTCCCGCGCGGTGTGGCAGATGCGCGGTTCGAGGCCCTTGCCGCGCAGGGTGATCATCAGCCAGTCGAAGCAGAACCCGCCCTGGGGCCAGGAGATCCACTCGTCGTCCGCGAACTCCTCCGGGTCCACCGCCTCCCGGTCGGCCAGGGGGTGGTCGGCGGGCATCGCCACATCCACCGGGTCGTCCAGCAGCGGGGCCTTGACCAGCCCGTCGGGCATCGGCAGCGGTTTGTTGTACCAGTCCAGGACGACCGCGAGATCGATGTCGCCGCGGACCACCGCGGGCACCGACTCATCGGGCTCCATCTCCTGCAGCCGGGCCCGCAGCTTGGGGTGGGCGATCCGCAGCCTGGACAGGACGTCGGGGAAGATGCCGCGGACGGCGGTGGGGAAGGCGCCCATCATCAGCTCCCCGACCGCCTGTCCGCGCTGCGCCTCGAGGTCGGCCTGGGCGAGCTCGACCTGGGAGAGGATGCGCGCCGCGTGGTCGGCGAGCAGCCGCCCGGCGTCGGTGAGCCGCACGCCGCGGCCGTTCTTGGCGAGCAGTTGCTGCCCGGTCTCGCGCTCCAGTTTGGCCAGCTGCTGGGAGACGGCCGAGGTCGTGACGTGCAGCCCTTCGGCGGCGCCGCTCACGGAGCCGTGGCGGGACACGGCGTACAGCGTGCGGAGGCGTTCCAGGTTCAACATGTAAGAGATGCTACGCGATATCTCGCACAAAATCTCACTTGCCCTAAGAGGTCGGCAGGCATCAAGGTGGCAGCATGACCACAGCGACCGCCTCGCCCACCGCCGCCGGCGGCAACACCACGGCCACCACCACCCCGGCCACCCCGGCCGTCC
>NZ_MUNE01000532.1 GCF_002154605.1 Streptomyces milbemycinicus
GCGCGGCAGCCGGGCGAAGGTGGCGGGGCCCGCGTAGCGGGGGATGCGGGAGGAGTCGACGGGGCCGAGGGGGCGGCGGTCTGCTGTGGTCATGGCTTCGAGGGTAGGCAGGACGGGCGTCCTGGCACATGTACGTTCCCGAGGGCCACGGCCGTCCTTTTGGACGCCACGTCTATGTCGCAGCTGCCGATATGTCGCAGCCGCGGAGGGACGCCGCCCCCGGCGGGTCCCTCGCGCCGGTCAGCTGTCCTCGGGGCTCCCCAGAGCCGCCGCCGCGGCCGCGACGGGGTCGAGAGGGGCGGCTTCGGGGGCGGGAGCGGGCGCCAGGTCGCAGGTGAAGCCGAGGCGCTTCATGGCGCGGACCACCTCGCCCGCGGTGAAGTCGCGGCGGTCCTGGCGGGTGATCACCGCTCCGACCTGCATGGCGGGGTAGGTGCGACGGCCGATCCGGACCGAGGGACCGGTGATCGGTTCGGGCTTGACGCCGCTCATCGCTTCCTTCACCTCGTTCGCGGTCAGATCGAAGGCGTAGTTGGCGATGACGCAGCGCATAGGACCTCAGCAGGGAGAGGAGGGAGGAAGGGAGCCGGTGGGGCCAGGGTCCCACACCGGATGCCCGGCGGGAAGCGCACAACCGGGTGGCGTGGTTCCCCCCGTTCCGTCGCCGCACGTGCTAGCGTGTTAGGCAGTTGCAGTTTTGGTACCCATGAACTTTATGTGCGCCTGACAGATGTAGCGGTCAGGTGCATTTTGTTTTTCCGGTCATTCCGGATGGGGTCATTGCGGCGACACGGGATCCGTAAGGTTCGGATTCCAGTTCTGCCCCTATCGAAGGAGAATGACATGGCAACTGGCACCGTGAAGTGGTTCAACGCGGAAAAGGGCTTCGGCTTCATCGAGCAGGACGGCGGCGGCGCGGACGTCTTCGCCCACTACTCGAACATCGCTGCCCAGGGCTTCCGCGAGCTCCACGAGGGCCAGAAGGTCTCGTTCGACGTCACCCAGGGCCAGAAGGGCCCGCAGGCCGAGAACATCGTGCCCGCCTGACGTAACACACAGTGATGAGCCGGGGCCCGCACCCGTAGGGGTGCGGGCCCCGGCGCGCGCCTGGCCGCGCCCGCCCCACGCAGACAGACTGCCGCACCGGCCCATCGCGGCCGGACTCCAGGACGGCGGCCTTCAACCCACGGCCGAGGGCCGATCGACGCCTCGGTACATGGCCCCACATGGCCCCGTCATTCACCCGCTCTCCGGCACGTTCTGCGAATTCTCACCTCCGGGAACCTCCCCGTTGAGGAGTCCTCCTCGAAACGCGCCGTACGAGGAAGGCTCCGTATGAACCGCCCTGCCCGCTCGTCCCGCAGCGCCGCACCGCGCTCCCGCAATCGCCGCCCGGCCACCGCTCCCGCCGCCGCCCGCGTCCCCGTCCCCGCCGACGGGAACGAGTTCTCCCTGCCGCCGAGCACCACTCCGCTCCTGCCCGCCGTCGGCTCCTTCACCGAGCTGGACCTGCCGGAGGGGCTCACCGCGGAGCTGGCGCGCCAGGGCGTGACCGTACCCTTTCCGATCCAGGCGGCCGCGCTGCCCAACGCGCTCGCCGGGCGCGATGTCCTGGGCCGTGGGCGGACCGGCTCCGGCAAGACCCTGGCCTTCGGCCTGGCCCTGCTGGCCCGTACCGCCGGGCAGCGCGCCGAGCCCCGCCGCCCCCTCGCCCTGGTCCTGGTTCCCACCCGGGAGCTGGCCCAGCAGGTCACCGACGCGCTCATCCCTTACGCCCGGCCGCTGCGGCTGCGGCTGGCCACCGTGGTCGGCGGGATGTCGATCGGCCGCCAGGCGGGCGCGCTGCGCGACGGCGCCGAGGTGGTCGTCGCGACTCCGGGGCGGCTCCACGATCTGATAGAACGCGGCGACTGCCGATTGGACCAGGTGCGCGTCACGGTTCTCGACGAGGCCGACCAGATGGCCGACATGGGCTTTCTCCCCCAGGTGACCCGGCTGCTGCGGCAGGTTCCGGCCGACGGCCAGCGCATGCTGTTCTCGGCGACCCTCGACCATGCGGTCGGCCAGCTGGTGCGCCGGTTCCTCGACGACCCGGCCGTGCACTCGGTTGACGCCTCCGCGGGCGCCGTCACCACGATGGAGCACCATGTGCTGCACATCGCGGACACCGACAAGCGCACCGTCGTCACCCGGGTGGCCGCCCGCGACGGCCGCGTCATCATGTTCCTGGACACCAAGCGCGCGGTCGACCGGCTGACCAAGCATCTGCTGGCCAGTGGCGTGCGGGCGGCGGCGCTGCACGGCGGCAAGTCCCAGCCGCAGCGCACCCGGACTCTGGACTACTTCAAGACCGGTCATGTCAGCGTCCTGGTCGCCACGAATGTCGCCGCTCGGGGCATCCACGTCGACGACCTCGATCTCGTCGTCAACGTCGACCCGCCGGCCGACCACAAGGATTACCTGCACCGCGGCGGCCGCACCGCCCGTGCGGGTGGTTCCGGCACCGTCGTCACCCTCGTCCTGCCCGATCAGCGCCGTGCGATGGCCGGTCTGATGACGGACGCGGGCATCACTCCGCATACCGCCCGGGTGCACCCCGGCGACACCGAGCTGGCCCGTATCACCGGCGCGCAAGCGCCCTCCGGTACCCCCGTCACCATCGACGCACCGGCTACGGAACAGGCGGCCCCCGGCACCGCCGGGCACCGCCGGGGCCGAAGCCGCCGGCGCGGCCGCCGGGCGGGCAGGTCGCAGCGGGGACTGGCTTCATGATCCTGTCAGAGCCCGGACCGTAGTGGATGCCCCCATTTCTCGCGGCAGAGGCGACAATGGACCGCATGCCGATACCCAGCTCCGCGCCCAGCCGGGCCGAACTGATCGACCACCTGGTCCGCACCCGCATCGCCGGCGACGTCGCCACGCCCAGAGACAACAACCTCTCCCACTACCGCAAGCTCGCGAACGGCGACCGCCACTACTGGCTGGGCCTGGAACTGGGCGACCGCTGGGCCGATGAACAGGACGTACTGGCGGTCATGGCGGAGCGCTGCGGTGTGGTGGACGACCCGGAGCACCGCGCCGGGCAGGACACCATCGACCCGGAGCTCACGGTCGGGGCGCTGGACCGGATGGCCTCGGTGCTGCGCAAGGCGGCCGAGGCGCAGGAGCGGGTGCTGTTCGCGACCGGGCACCCGGGCGGGCTGCTGGACGTACACCGCTTCACGGCGGCGGCGCTGCGGGCCGCGGGGTGCGAGATCGTGGAGATCCCGGGCGGGCTGACGGCCGACGAGGGGTACGTCTTCCAGTTCTGCGACGTGGCGATGCTGGAGCGCGGCGCGACGCTGTGGCACACCCACTCCCCCGCCCCCATGGCCGCGATCCTGGACGGTCTGGAGCAGGAGGGGCGGCCGCTGCCCGATCTGGTGGTCGCCGACCACGGCTGGGCGGGGTGCGCGGGGCAGCGCGGCATCGACGCGGTGGGGTACGCGGACTGCAACGACCCGGCGCTGTTCCTCGGCGAGGCGGAGGGCACGCTGCAGGTGGTGGTGCCACTGGACGACCATGTCACCAACCCGCGGTTCTACGACCCGATGGTCGCCTATCTGCTGGACGCGGCGGGGCTCACGGCCCAGTCCTCCTGACGCGAGCCGGCCGCTTCGACGCGACACGAGCGGCCGCGCTACGCGCGTCAGGACGGTTTTGCGGCGCGCGGGACGCGCATGACGCCTTCCTGGATCACCGACACCGCCAGCTGTCCGTCGGCGGTGAAGATACGGCCCTTGGCCAGCCCCCGGCCGCCGGACGCGGAAGGGCTCTCCTGGTCGTACAGCAGCCACTCGTCCGCGCGGAACTGGCGGTGGAACCACATGGCGTGATCCAGGCTGGCGCCGACGATGTCGCCGACCACCCAGCCGCCGCGCCCGTGGGCGAGGAGCACCGAGTCCAGCAGCGTCATATCGGAGACGTAGGTGGACAGGCAGAGGTGGGTCAGGGGGTCGTCGGCGGCGCCGTCCAGTTTGCCGTTCGTCCGGAACCAAACCTGCGACTTCGGCTCACGCGGCTCCCCGACGCTCGCGTACGGCGGCGCGTCCACGTACCGCAGGTCGATCGCGGCCCGCGTCTCCAGCATCCGCTCGATCACGCTCGGGCCGCTGAAGAGGTGCGCGTACCGGGGCAGCAGTTCCTCGCCCGTCGGCAAGGAGAGCGGATCGGGCACGTCGGGCATCGGCTCCTGGTGCTCAAGCCCCTCCTCGTGGCGCTGGAAGGACGCCGAGAGGTGGAAGATCGGCTGACCGTGCTGGACCGCCACGACCCGGCGGGTGGTGAAGGAGAGGCCGTCGCGGATGCGGTCGACGGTGTAGACGATGGGCGCGTCCGGGTCGCCGGGGCGCAGGAAGTACGAGTGCAGCGAATGCGCCGGGCGGTCGGCCGGGACGGTGCGGCCGGCCGCGACCAGGGCCTGGGCGGCGACCTGGCCGCCGAAGACGCGCGGCACCAGGGGTGCCGCGCTGCTGGTGCCTCGGAAGATGTCCAGGTCTATCCGCTCCAGGTCGAGCAGATCGAGCAGGTTCTGCAGCGCGCCTTGTGGTGCGTCCTGCGGTGCGTGCTGCGGTGCGCCTTGTGGTGCTTCGTTCATGGTTTAAAGAGTTTTGCAGACCAAGATTGCGCGGGTTTTACGGATCTCACAGGCCCATCGACTTCGCGACGATGGACCGCATGACCTCGCTGGTGCCGCCGTAGATGCGGGTGACGCGGGTGTCCGCGTACAGGCGGGCGATGGGGTACTCCATCATGTAGCCGTAACCGCCGTGCAGCTGCAGACACTTGTCGATCACGACGGCCGCGCGCTCGGTGGTGAAGAGCTTCGCGGAGGCCGCGTCGGCCGCGGTGAGCTCGCCCGCGTCATGCGCCTCCAGGGCCCGGTCGACGACCGCCTGCATCGCGTCCACCTCGGACTTGCAGTCGGCGAGCGCGAACTTGGTGTTCTGGAAGGACGCCACCGTCTTGCCGAAGATCGTACGGTCCGCCACATACGCCTTGGCGAACTCGACGGCCGCCGCGGCCTGCGCGTACGCGCTGACGGCGATGCCCAGGCGCTCCTGCGGGAGGTTGTGGGTGAGGTATTCGAACGCCCGGCCCTCCTCGCCCAGCAGGTCCGCCACCGGCACCTTGACGTCGGTGAAGGACAGCTCGGCGGTGTCGGAGGTCTTCAGGCCCAGCTTCTCCAGCTTGCGGCCGACCGCATAGCCCTCGCTCCTGGTGTCGACGACGAGGATGGATATGCCGCCGCGGCGGTCCTCGGGGGTGGCGGGGGCGGTGCGGGCGCAGACCAGGACGCGGTCGGCGAGGACGCCGCCGGTGATGAAGGTCTTGGCGCCGTTGAGGACGTAGTGCGTGCCGTCCTCGGACAGCTTGGCGGTGGTCTTCATACCCGCCAGGTCGGAGCCGGTGCCCGGCTCGGTCATGGCGATGGCGGTCATCATGTCGCCGGCGATGAACGGGGGCAGCCAGCGCCGCTTCTGCTCCTCGGTGGCGTACTTGAGGAGGTACGGCAGGCACAGCGCGGTGTGCACGCCGCTGCCGCCGAAGCTGACCCCGGCCCGGGCGGTCTCCTCGGTGATGATCGCGTTGAACTTGAAGCTGGTCTCGCCCGCGCCGCCGTACTCCTCGGGCACCTCGATACCGAAGATGCCCAGCTCGCCGAGTTTCTTGTAGAACTCGCGCGGGGCCTGGCCGGCCTCCCGCCACTCCTCGTAGTACGGCACGACCTCGGCGGCGATGAAGTCGCGGATGGTCTCCCGGAACGCCTCGTGGTCCTCGTTGAACACCGTGCGACGCATCTGAGGCGACCTCCTCGGTCCGGCTGGCTAAGCGCTTGCTCAGCGAAAGCTACCGGCCGGTCGGCTCACTGTCCAGACCCGTCCGCCGCGGCGCGGAAGGCGCCCAGCGCCAGGCGGTGCAGCAGCTCGGCGGTGGCCGCGCGGCCCGGTAGGGCGCCGGGGCGGCTGAGGTGCGGGGTGGAGTTGAGCAGCCCGAAGACGGCGTGGACACACGCCCGCGCCTCGGGCTCGGCGAGCCGGGGGTGGACCTCGCGCACCACCTGGACCCACAGCTCGACGTACTGCCGCTGGAGCGAGCGCACCAGCTTGCGGTCGGTGTCCCGGAGCCGGTCCAGCTCGCGGTCGTGGAGGATGATCAGCGGGCGGTCGTCGAGGGCGAAGTCGATATGGCCCCTCACCAGCGAGTCCAGCACGGCGCCCGGGTCCCGCTCCTGCCCCGAGGCCTCGGCGGCGCGCTGCTTGCCGCCCGTCAGGAGCCGGCCGCTGATGCCGACCAGCAGCTCCGCCAGCATGGCCTCCTTGCCCGGGAAATGGCGGTAGAGACCCGGTCCGCTGATGCCGACCGCCGCGCCTATCTCGTCGACGCCGACGCCGTGGAAGCCGCGCTCGGCGAACAGGCGCGCCGCCTCCTTCAGGATCTGCTCGCGGCGGGTGGGGGCTGGGGCTTGCGTGCTCATGGACTTGATTCTAGACAGCGGCGTTAGTGGTCGTTAACCTGGTGGGGGCGGGTTAACGCTCATTAACCACGCTCGAGCGCAGGACCACGAGGAAGTCAGAACCACAGGCAGCCAGAACCACAGGCAGCCAGAACCACAGGCAGTCAGGACCGCGAGGCAAGGGGGCCCGTAGTCATGGAGCAGGCACCGGTGCTGGGCAGCGCCGCCGATCCGGCGTCCGACGCCTGGGCGGCCAATGAGGCCGCGCACCGCGAGCTGGCCGCGCGGCTGCGCGAGAAGCTGGCCGAGGCGCGGCTGGGCGGCGGCGAGAAGGCGCGGGCGCGGCACACCGCGCGCGGCAAGCTGCTGCCCCGCGACCGGGTCGACACCCTGCTGGACGCGGGCTCGCCGTTCCTGGAGCTGGCCCCGCTCGCGGCAGACGGGATGTACGGGGGGCAGGCCCCGGCGGCGGGCGTGATCGCGGGGATCGGGCGGGTGGCGGGGCGCGAGGTGATGGTGATCGCCAATGACGCCACGGTCAAGGGCGGCACGTACTACCCGATGACGGTCAAGAAGCATCTGCGCGCCCAGGACGTCGCCTTGGAGAACGGGCTGCCGTGCGTGTATCTGGTCGACTCCGGGGGCGCCTTCCTGCCCATGCAGGACGAGGTCTTCCCCGACCGGGACCATTTCGGGCGGATCTTCTACAACCAGGCGCGGATGTCGGGCGCCGGGATCCCGCAGATCGCGGCCGTGCTCGGGTCCTGTACGGCGGGCGGGGCGTATGTCCCGGCGATGAGCGACGAGGCGGTCATCGTGCGCGGGCAGGGCACGATCTTCCTGGGCGGGCCGCCGCTGGTGAAGGCGGCGACGGGAGAGGTGGTCACGGCCGAGGAGCTGGGCGGCGGCGAGGTCCACTCCAAGGTCTCCGGCGTCACCGACCACCTCGCCGAGAGCGACGCGCACGCCCTGCGCATCGTCCGTACGATCGTCTCGACGCTCCCGGCGCCGCGCTCGCGGCGCGGGGAGCTGCCCTGGCCGGTGGAGCCCTCCGAGGAGCCCGCGGTCGACCCCGCGGGGCTCTACGGGGCGGTGCCGGTCGACTCGCGCACGCCGTACGACGTGCGGGAGGTGATCGCGCGGCTCGTGGACGGCTCGCGGTTCGCCGAGTTCAAGGCCGAGTTCGGCACGACGCTGGTGACGGGCTTCGCGCACCTCATGGGCCATCCGGTGGGCATCGTCGCCAACAACGGCATCCTGTTCTCCGAATCGGCCCAGAAGGGCGCCCATTTCATCGAGCTGTGCGACCAGCGCGGCATCCCCCTGGTGTTCCTGCAGAACATTTCGGGGTTCATGGTCGGCCGCAGCTATGAGGCGGGCGGCATCGCCAAGCACGGCGCCAAGATGGTCACCGCCGTGGCCTGCACGCGCGTGCCCAAGCTCACGGTCGTCATCGGCGGCTCGTACGGCGCGGGCAACTACTCGATGTGCGGACGCGCCTATTCACCGCGCTTCCTGTGGATGTGGCCCAACGCGAAGATCTCGGTGATGGGCGGCGAGCAGGCGGCCTCCGTGCTCGCGACCGTCAAGCGCGACCAGATGGAGGCGCGCGGCGAGGAGTGGCCGGCGGACGAGGAGGAGGCGTTCCGGGCGCCGATCCGCGAGCAGTACGAGACCCAGGGAAGCGCCTATTACGCGACGGCGCGGCTGTGGGACGACGGCGTGATCGACCCCTTGGAGACCCGCGCGGTGCTGGGCCTGGCCCTCACCGCCTGTGCCAACGCGCCGCTTCCGGGCAAGCCCGGCCAGGATCCCGTGACGCCCGGCTTCGGCGTCTTCCGGATGTGAGGGACCGTGGAGCTGAAGAGTGTGAGCCCGATGAGCCCGATGAGCCCGATGTTCGAAACAGTCCTGGTGGCCAACCGCGGGGAGATCGCCGTCCGGGTGATCCGCTCGCTGCGGCGGCTCGGTGTGCGCTCGGTCGCCGTGTTCAGCGACGCCGACGCGGACGCGCTGCATGTGCGCGAGGCGGATACGGCGGTCCGGCTGGGCCCGGCGAGCCCCGCCGAGAGCTATCTGTCGGTCAAGCGGCTGCTGGACGCGGCCGACCGGGCCGGTGCCCAGGCCGTGCACCCCGGCTATGGCTTCCTCGCGGAGAACGCGGCGTTCGCGCGCGCCTGCACCGGCGCCGGGCTCACCTTCATCGGCCCGCCAGCCGCGGCGATCGAGCTGATGGGCGACAAGATCCGCGCCAAGGAGAGTGTGCGGGCGGCGGGTGTGCCCGTGGTGCCCGGCTCCACGGGCAGCGCCCTGACCGACGCCGATCTCGCTGAGGCCGCCCGGGAGATCGGCATGCCGGTGCTGCTCAAGCCCTCGGCGGGCGGCGGCGGCAAGGGCATGCGGCTGGTGCGGGACGAGGCGCGGCTCGCGGACGAGATCGCGGCCGCGCGGCGCGAGGCCCGCGGCGCGTTCGGGGATGACACGCTGCTGGTCGAGCGCTGGATCGACGGCCCCCGGCATATCGAGATCCAGGTGCTGGCCGACGGCTATGGCCATGTCATCCATCTCGGTGAGCGCGAGTGCTCGTTGCAGCGCCGCCATCAGAAGATCATCGAGGAGGCGCCCAGCCCCCTGCTCGACCCCGACACCCGGGCGCTCATGGGCGAGGCCGCGGTGCAGGCGGCGCGCTCCTGCGGCTATGTGGGCGCGGGGACGGTGGAGTTCATCGTCCCGGGCGCCGCCCCGGCGGCGTACTGCTTCATGGAGATGAACACCCGCCTCCAGGTCGAGCACCCGGTGACCGAGCTCATCACGGGTCTTGACCTGGTGGAGTGGCAGCTGCGGATCGCGGCCGGCGAGCGGCTGCCACTCGCCCAGGACGACATCTCGCTGACCGGACACGCCGTCGAGGCCCGTATCTGCGCGGAGACCGCCCGGGTCAGCGGCGGCAGGGTCGACTTCCTCCCCTCGGCGGGCACGGTGCTCGCGCTGTCCGAGCCGGACGGGGAGGGGGTGCGGGTCGACTCCGGGCTGGCCGTCGGCACCGAGGTCGGCACGGTGTACGACCCGATGCTCGCCAAGGTCGTCGCCCACGGCCCCGACCGCCCCACCGCCCTGCGCCGGCTGCGCGCCGCGCTGGCCCGCACCACCACCCTGGGCCTGGACACCAACACCGGCTTTCTGCGCCGCCTCGCCGCCCACCCGGCCGTGGCCTCCGGCGATCTGGACACCGGCCTCGTCGACCGCGAGGCCCCCGGCCTGGTGCCCGCCACCGTCCCGGACGAGGTGTACGCGGCGGCGGCCCTGCTGCGCCAGGCGGCCCTGGAGCCGGGCGGGCCCTCCACCGTGGACGGTTCGGGCTGGGTCGACCCGTTCTCCGTGCCGACCGGCTGGCGGCTGGGCGGTCAGCCCGCCTGGACCGTCCACGCCCTGCGGGTGCCCGGACATGCCCCGGTGACCGTCCGGGTACGCGGCCGGGCGCAGGACGCGGAGGTGTGGGTGGCGGGCCCGGACACCCCCGAGACGCCAGAGACGCCCGCCGCCGAGGCGACGGTCCGCGCGCGGCTCACCCTGCCGCCGACGGACGGCATCGCTTCCCGGGCCGTGCTGGACTGGGGCGGCGTGACCCACACCTTCGCGTACGCCGCGCAGGGCAGCGGCCACTGGCTGGGCCGGGACGGCGACGCCTGGCATGTGGTCGGCCACGACCCGGTGGAGGCGGCGCTGCGCGGCGGGGCGGCCGGCGCCCACGCCGGGGAGCTCACCGCGCCCATGCCCGGCACGGTCACGGTGGTCAAGGCGGCCGTCGGCGACGAGGTCACCGCCGGGCAGGGCCTGCTGGTGGTCGAGGCCATGAAGATGGAGCACGTCATCTCCGCCCCGCACGACGGCACCGTCACCGAGCTCGATGTCACCCCCGGCTCCACGGTCGCCATGGACCAGCTGCTGGCGGTCGTCGCCCCGCACGAGACCGTCGTCGCCCCGCACGGGACCGAGCAGCACGGGACCGAGCAGCGCGAGACCGAAGAGCGTAAGCCCGAGGAGCGTGAGTGATGGCCCTCCCCGACACCCTGCCCATGACCTTCCCGGCCCCCGGGCTGCCCGCCCGGGTCCGCATCCATGAAGTGGGCCCCCGGGACGGCCTGCAGAACGAGAAGACGCTGGTCCCGGTGGCGGTGAAGGCGGAGTTCATCCGCCGACTCGTCGAGGCGGGGCTGACCACCGTCGAGGCGACGAGCTTCGTCCACCCCAAGTGGGTGCCCCAGCTGGCCGACGCCGAGGAGCTGATGCCGCTGTTGGAGGGCACCGAGGCCCGGCTGCCCGTGCTGGTGCCGAACAAGCGCGGTCTGGAGCGTGCGCTGGCGCTCGGCGCGCGCGACGTCGCCGTGTTCGCCAGCGTCACCGAGTCCTTCGCCCGCGCCAATCTCAACCGCTCGGTGGACGAGGTGCTGGAGATGTTCGAGCCCGTCGTCGCCGAGGCCCGCACCGCGGGCGCCGAGGTGCGCGGCTATCTGTCGATGTGCTTCGGCGACCCGTGGGAGGGCGCGGTCCCCGTCTCGCAGACCGTCTCGGTCGCCCGCCACCTCCTCGACATGGGGTGCGCGGAGCTGAGCCTGGGCGACACCATCGGCGTGGCCACCCCCGGCCATGTGCTGGAGCTGCTGTCCGCCCTGAGCGAGGCGGGCATCCCGGCGGAGAAGCTGGCGGTCCACTTCCACGACACCTACGGCCAGGCGCTGGCCAACACGCTCGCGGCGCTGCAGTACGGCGTCACCTGCGTCGACGCCTCCGCCGGCGGCCTCGGCGGCTGCCCGTACGCGAAGAGCGCGACGGGCAACCTCGCCACCGAAGACCTGGTGTGGATGCTCGACGGCCTCGGCATCGAGACCGGGGTCGATCTGCGCCGGCTCGCCGCGACCAGCACCTGGATGGCCCGGCACCTGGGCCGCCCGAGCCCGTCCCGTACCGTCCGTGCGCTCTCCCAGAAGGAGAACTGAGCCATGTCTACCGACCACCGCCTCTCTCCCGAGCACGAGGAACTGCGCCGTACCGTCGAGGCGTTCGCGCACGACGTGGTCGCCCCGAAGATCGGGGAGTTCTGGGAGCAGCATGAGTTCCCGTACGAGATCATCCGCGAGATGGGCCGGATGGGCCTGTTCGGGCTGCCCTTCCCCGAGGAGTACGGGGGCATGGGCGGCGACTACTTCGCGCTCTGTCTGGCCATCGAGGAGCTGGCCCGGGTGGACTCCTCCGTGGCGGTCACCTTGGAGGCGGGCGTCTCGCTGGGCGCGATGCCGATCTTCCGTTACGGCACGGAGGAGCAGAAGCGCCGCTGGCTGCCCGGACTGTGCTCGGGCGAGTCCCTGGGCGCGTTCGGCCTGACGGAGCCCAGCGGCGGCTCGGACGCGGGGGCCACCCGCACCACCGCCCGGCTGGACGAGGCCACGGGCGAGTGGGTGATCAACGGCACCAAGTGCTTCATCACCAACTCCGGCACGGATATCACCGCGCTGATCACGGTCACCGCGGTCACCGGCCGCAAGCCCGACGGCAGCCCCAAGATCTCCACGATCATCGTGCCCTCGGGCAACCCCGGCCTCACCGTCGCCGCCCCCTACTCCAAGGTCGGGTGGAACGCGTCGGACACCCGCGAGCTGTCCTTCTCCGACTGCCGGGTCCCGGCGGACCATCTGCTCGGCGAGAAGGGCCGCGGCTACGCCCAGTTCCTGCAGATCCTGGACGAGGGCCGGATCGCGATCTCCGCGATGGCCACCGGCCTGGCCCAGGGCTGTGTGGACGAGTCGGTGGCGTATGCGAAGACCCGCGAGGCGTTCGGCCGCCCCATCGGTGCCAACCAGGCCATCCAGTTCAAGATCGCGGACATGGAGATGCGGGCGCATATGGCCCGGGTGGCCTGGCGGGACGCGGCCTCGCGGCTGGTGCGCGGCGAGCCGTTCAAGAAGGAGGCGTCGATCGCCAAGCTCTACTCCTCCGAGGTCGCGGTGACCAACGCCCGGGAGGCCACCCAGGTCCACGGCGGATACGGCTTTATGAACGAGTATCCGGTGGCCCGGATGTGGCGGGACTCCAAGATCCTGGAGATCGGCGAGGGCACCAGTGAGGTCCAGCGGATCCTGATCGCCCGCGATTTGGGTCTCGCGGGCTGACCGGTCAGCCCGCGAGACCCGGTCATCCCCCGCGGGCTGACCGGGCCTCGCGTGGGCTGACGGCTCGGCGTCACCCGGCCGGGCGCCCGTTCGGGCCGTGGTCCGCGCGGCTCAGCGCGTGGGCCACGGCACCTGGGGCGAGCGGTAGTAGTCGATGCCGAGCGCGTCCCACCGCGGCCCCTGCGCGGCCAGCCGCACCCGGTACCCGGCCCAGTCGTGCGTGGCGGACGGGGACCAGCCGAGCTCGGCGATGCCCGGGAGCCGGGGGAAGGCCATGTACTCGAGGTGCGCGCTCGTCGACAGGGTCTCCGTCCACAGCGGCGCCTCGACCCCGAGGACCGAGGACGCCGGCGCGCCCTTGATATACGCGCCCGGGTCCCAGTCGTAGGACTGCCGGGCGTCCACCAGCCCGGCCCAGTCCTGCCCCAGCGGCGTGTCCTTGTCGTACTTCATGTCCAGGTAGGCGCGGTTGGCGGGCGAGAGAATCAGCCGGGTGCCCGCCCTGGCGGCGTCTGCGACCTCCTTCTCGCTGCCGTCCTGCCCCCAGTACTGGGCGATGGCCCCCTTGGCGGGCCGGGCGCCGGTCAGCTGGTGCCAGCCGATCACCGTCTTGCCGTACTTGGCGACGAGCGGCTGGACCCGGTCCATGAAGGCCACGAAGTCCTCATGGCTGGTGGAGTGCGCCTCGTCGCCGCCGACGTGGAGATAGCGGCCGGGGGTGAGCGCGGCGACCTCCCGGATCACATCGTCCGCGAAGTCGTACGTCACCTCCTTGGGCGCGCACAGCGAGCTGAAGCCGACCTCGGTGCCGGTGTAGAGCGGGGGCGCGACGCCGTCGCAGTTCAGCTCGGCGTACGAGGCGAGCGCGGCGTTGGTGTGGCCCGGCATGTCGATCTCGGGGACGACGGTCAGATAGCGGCTCGCCGCGTACCGGACGATCTCCCGGTAGTCGGCCTTGCTGTAGAAGCCGCCGGGCCCGCCGCCGACCTGGGTGGAGCCGCCGTACGCCGCGAGCCGTGGCCAGGAGTCGATGGCGATCCGCCACCCCTGGTCGTCCGAGAGATGCAGATGCAGCGTATTGATCTTGTACAGCGCGAGCTGGTCGATATACGCCTTGACCTGGCCGACGGTGAAGAAGTGCCGGGACACATCCAGCATCGCGCCGCGGTAGGCGTAGCGCGGCACATCGGTGACGGTGCCGCCGGAGACGGTCCAGGGGCCGGACTGCCGGGTGTTCCGCTCGACCGCGGCGGGCAGCAGCTGCCGCAGGGTCTGCACGCCGTGGAACAGCCCCGCGGGCCCGCGGGCGCTGATGGTGATCGTGCGCCGGTTCACCTCCAGCCGGTAGCCCTCCGTCCCGAGGCCGCGCCCGCTGGGCGAGGTGCCGAGGAGCCGCAGCCGGATGGCGTCGCCGCCGCGGCCCGGCGCCGTGCTCCAGCCCGCGGTGACCGGCAGCCGGTACCCGGTGGAGGGGCGCAGCACGCCCGCCAGATAGTCGCCCACCTGGCGCGCCGCGCGGGAACCCGGGGCGACCTGGATCCGGGTGTGCGGGCCGAGGGTGTACGGGGTCTTCGCGGGCCGTACGGAGGCGGGCGCGGGCACGACCCGGTCCAGCGGTACCGGCCGCGCCCCGGCGGCGGCACCGGGCGCCGCTGGGCCGGCGGCCGGATCGGATGGGCTCGCGGTGGCGGCGGTCCCCGCTCCCGCCGCCACGGCGAGCAGCAGGGAGCACAGGAGGCTGAGGCGGATCCGGCGTCGTGCCATGGCGTCCCTTTCGTCAGGCGGAACAGACCTTCATCCTGGGTACCGCGAGACCGAATTGAGGTCAAGGTCCAGACCAATGCGCGTCTATCGACCTGTCAGAATTTCCGCCATGGCGGAACTCACCCAGCGCGACGGAACATGGAGCTTCGACGGCGACACCGTGCGGATCGTCCCCGGCCGGGACAAGCGAGTGAATCCGGTGCGCCAGGCGCTCGGCGAACTCGCGGTGCCGCTGGAGGCGTTGGCCGGTATCGCGTACGAGCCGGGACGCCGGACCGGGCGGCTGCGGCTGAAGCTGCGCGAGGGCGCGGACCCGCTGCTGCAGGCGGCGGGCGGCGAGCTGCCGGACGCCGCCGACCCGTACCAGCTGCCGGTGGAGTCCGAGCGCGCGGGCGTGGCCGAGTACATGGTGGACGAGGTGCGCCAGGCCCTGCTGCTGGAGCAGGTGGGCTCCGGGCCCTGCGACCGCTATCTGCTGCCGGGCCCCTCGGTGCCGCTGTCGGCGTCCGCGGGCGACGGCACAGTCTTCTTCGACGGCGAGCAGATCCGTCTGGAGTGGAACTGGAAGACCGAGCAGGCGAAGAAGTCGGGCGGGCCGCGGGTCTTCCCGGTGTCGGACGTCGAGGCGGTGAAGTGGAGCCCCGCCAAGGGCCTGGAGAACGGCTACCTCCGCTTCGCCCTGGTCAAGGTCCCGACCTCGGCCCCGCCCAAGTACGACCCGTACGCCATCGTGATGTACGGCCTCAAGCGGGACCCGCTGATGGCCCTGGTCGCGGCCGCGGTCACGGCCCGGCTGCCGCACCCCGCCGGGCCGCCGGAGCCCACCGACGCCATCCCAGTGCCCGCCGACGCCGCCCCGGTGGCACTGGCCAAGGCCCCCGCCGCGCTCGGGGGCGGGGCCGGAGCCAG
>NZ_MUNE01000533.1 GCF_002154605.1 Streptomyces milbemycinicus
TCGCCGGCCTCCCGGACGTCCGCCTTCGCCGCGGCGGCCGTGCCGCTGTAGCCGACGATCAGCTTGAGGCCCTGCTTCTGGGCCTTGCGGTTGGCCGACTTGTTGAGCTCGGTGACGTCGAAGAGCCGCTGGTCGAGTCTGCCGTCGGCTATCAGCCGTGCCGCGTCGGCCGGCACGACGAGGGTGTGCCCGTCGGCCTTGCGGATCTGGACGGGTATCCCCTCGCGGCCCTTGGCCCGCTCCAGGCCGATGACGCGGCCCTTGGCGTCGACGACGACACGGTCGCCGGTGATCAGGGTGACGCGGTGCTTGGGCGTGGTCTGTACGGCCTGGTCACCGGCCGTACGCTCGGGCTCCGCCGACGCCGGGCTGGTCATGCCCGCCGCCAGGGCCACGGCTGCCGCCGTGGCGATCGTGGCCGCGCACGCTCTTTTCACTTGTCTGCGCAAGTCTCCCCCTGGAGGCTATCTGAGAACTTGTTGTCTTCCGGGTGTAATCACTGGGTTTCTGCTGGTCAGGCGTAAATCTGCCGCCGACCGCTTCGCCATCGACGCGGTGTTCCTCATGTCGGCTCGTAAGGGCAAGGGTTCGCTTTCGCTCGCCCGCTCGGACCTCCCCATCGCTTGTGGCGTGATGATGGCCCGTCGTGCCCTTGAGCTTGACCAACTCGGCTCAGCACCCCCGCGTCACCGCAGACGCGCCCG
>NZ_MUNE01000534.1 GCF_002154605.1 Streptomyces milbemycinicus
GGCCGGGGGCCAGGAGGAGGAACCGTGCGCGTAGCGCTCTTCATCACCTGCGTCAACGACACGCTCTATCCCCGCACCGGGCACGCCGTCGTCACCCTCCTCGAACGGCTGGGTGTCGAGGTCGGCTTTCCGCCGGGGCAGAGCTGCTGCGGTCAGGCGCAGTTCAACACCGGCTACCGCCATGAGACCGAGCCCTTGGTGCGCCGTTTCGCCGAGGCGTTCGAGGACTACGACTATGTGGTCACCCCCTCGGGGTCGTGCGCCGCCATGGTGCGCGACAACTATCCGAGGATCGGGGCGAAGGCGGCCGCCGAGGGCCGTGGCCAGGAGCTGACCGAGCTCGCCGCCGCGGCAGTACCCAAGACGTACGAACTCACCGAGTTCATCACCGACGTCCTCAAGGTGACGGACGTGGGCGCGTACTATCCGCACACCGTGACCTACCACCCCACCTGCCACGGGCTGCGGATGCTGCGCCTGGGCGACCGCCCCCGCCGGCTCCTCGCGGCCGTCGCGGGACTGGAGCTGGTCGAGCTGCCGGGCGCGGAGGAGTGCTGCGGCTTCGGTGGCACGTTCGCCGTGAAGAACACGGCGGTCTCGGCCGCGATGGGCGCCGACAAGGCGCGCAACATCACCGCCACCGGGGCCGAGGCGGTGTGCACGGTCGACAACTCGTGTCAGATGCACATCGGCGGGACGCTCGCCCGGCAGGGCTCGACGGTCCGCCCGGTCCATATCGCCGAGATCCTGGCGAGCACCGAAGGAGACGTCTGGTGACCGGCACCTATCTGGGTATGCCCGCGTTCCCCGTGGCGGCCGCCACCTCGACCAGGAACACGCAGCTGCGCGCCAATCTGCGGCACGCCACGCACACCATCCGCGCCAAGCGCGCCAAGGCCGTCGCGGAGCTGGCGGACTGGGGCGAGCTGCGCGCCGCGGGCGCGGCGATCAAGGACCGTACGCTGCGCCATCTCGACCACTATCTGGAGCAGTTGGAGAGCGCCGTGACGGCGGCGGGCGGCCAGGTGCACTGGGCGGCGGACGCGGACGAGGCGAACCGGATCGTCACCGAGCTGGTCCGGGCCACCGGCGAGCGCGAGGTCGTCAAGGTCAAGTCGATGGCCACGCAGGAGATCGGGCTGAACGACGCGCTCGCCGAGGCGGGCATCCGCGCGTACGAGACCGATCTGGCGGAGCTGATCGTGCAGCTCGGCGACGATCTGCCGTCGCACATCCTGGTGCCCGCGATCCATCGCAACCGCACCGAGATCCGCGACATCTTCACCGACCAGATGGCCCGCTGGGGCCGCCCCGCGCCTGAGGGGCTGACGGACGCCCCGGCCGATCTGGCGGAGGCGGCGCGGCTGCATCTGCGCGAGAAGTTCCTGAACGCCAAGGTCGGCATCTCGGGCGCCAACTTCATGGTGGCCGAGACCGGCACGCTGGTCGTGGTGGAGTCCGAGGGCAACGGCCGGATGTGTCTGACGCTCCCCGAGACGCTGATCTCCGTCGTGGGCATCGAGAAGGTGGTGCCGACGTGGCAGGACCTGGAGGTGTTCCTCCAGCTGCTGCCCCGCTCCTCGACGGCGGAGCGGATGAACCCGTACACCTCCACCTGGACCGGCACCACCGACGGCGACGGCCCGCGCGCCTTCCATCTGGTCCTCCTCGACAACGGCCGTACGGACACGCTCGCCGACACCGTCGGGCGCCAGGCGCTGCGCTGCATCCGCTGCTCGGCGTGTCTGAATGTGTGCCCGGTGTACGAGCGGGCGGGCGGCCATGCGTACGGGTCGGCGTACCCGGGGCCGATCGGGGCGATCCTCACACCGCAGCTGCGCGGTACGCAGAGCGAGCTGGACGCCTCGCTGCCGTACGCCTCGTCGCTGTGCGGGGCGTGCTACGAGGTGTGCCCGGTGGCCATCGACATCCCGGAGATCCTGGTCCATCTGCGCGAGCGGGTGGTCGAGGGCGGCCCGGTGTCGGTGCGCGGGACCCGGACCGTCATCAAACCGGCCAAGGGGCATGCCGCTGAGCGCGCCGCGATGCGGGCGGCGCGCTGGGCCTTCGACCATCCGGGGGTGCTGCGCGCCGGGCAGCGGCTGGCCGCCCGTACCCGCCGTTTCCATCCGAGCCGGCTGCCGGGGCCGGGGCGGGCGTGGACGGACACCCGGGAGCTGCCGGAGGTGCCCGCCGAGTCGTTCCGGGACTGGTGGCGCAGAACACGCGGCGACGAGGGTGAAACGAGCGGGACGAAGGGGAGGAAGACGACGTGAGCAGCCGAGACCTGGTGCTGGCCCGCGTCCGCCGCGCGCTGGCGGACGTCCCCCGTACGGAGCGCCCCTCCGAGGCTCCTGTGGACCGCGGCTATCTGCGGGCCCACGGGGACCGGACCACGGCGCAGACCGTGGATCTGCTCGCGGAGAACCTGGCCGACTACCGGGCGATCGTCCACCGTACGGACCCCAAGGGGCTCCCGGGCCTGATGGCCCGGCTGCTGGACGGGCGCGGCGCGACGAGCGTGGTGCTGCCGCCGGGGCTGCCCGCCGAGTGGCTTTCGGCCGTCGACGCGCAGCGGGTGGAGCGGATCGCGGACACCGAGGAGCTGACCCCGCACGATCTGGACGCGGTCTCCAGCGTGGTCACGGGCTGCGCGGTGGCCGTGGCCGAGACGGGGACCGTCGTACTGGACGCGGGCCCTGACCAGGGGCGTCGGCGGATCACACTGGTGCCGGACCACCACATCTGTGTCATCCGGGTGCCCGAGCAGGTCGTGGACTCCGTGCCGCAGGCCCTGGAACGGCTGGCTCCGGGGCGCCCGTTGACCTGGATCTCCGGGCCGTCCGCGACCAGCGATATCGAACTGGACCGGGTGGAGGGGGTGCACGGCCCGCGCACCCTGGAGGTCGTTCTCGTCGAGAGCTGAGGCCGTCGCAACAGGGCCGCGACAGGGGCCGCGGCCGGCCGTCCAGAGCCGTGCGCCGGATGCGGCCTTGCTCACATACCCGCGGTAACAGCGCACTTGAACGTTTTGCGCTGGTGCCGTTGTCGGTGGCGGCCCGTACTCTAGTGCGCATGCGTCCGACTCCTACTCACCACGAACCCGCTTTAATCACCACGCCCACCGACCAGGCGAACGAGGCGATCCGCGTGTTTCTGCGCGCGCGGGCCGGCCGGGCGCTGCGCCCTCAGGAGCGCGTCGAATACGGTCGGTTGCTCTCGGTCTACACCAGGGCGCTGCGGGGAGAGGTCGAGCAGGCGGCATGAGCCGCGGCGGCGCGCCGGAGGGCGTGTCGCGGGTCACGCCGTGCGCTCGTGGCCTGAACTACCCCTTGTGATGGAGTATCACCATCCATAGGTTGTGAACTCGTTGTGCGCCCTGCCGCTTGACGCGGGGGTGGAGCGGCAGGGCGCCAGCCATCATGGGGGGATGGACCAGGGCATGCGTGCAGCGGGAAGAGCCGTGCTCGGTGTGACAGCGGTTGCGGTCGTGGGCGTAGCGGGCCTCGGCGCGTACAACGTGTACACCGGGCTCACCGGGGGCGAGAAGGGGCCGGGCCACGACGGCGCGGTGACCTCGTCCGAAGTGCGGGAGACCGCTGGGAAGTTTCTGGCCGCCTGGGCCGATCAGAACGATATGCGGGCCGCGCAGCTCACCAATGACGCCGAGTCCGCCGTGGCCGCGCTGAGCGGCTACCGCAAGGACGGCCATGTGTCGAAGCTGACGCTCAAGGCGGGCCAACCGCACGGCACCCGGGTGCCGTTCGATGTCACGGCCGATATCTCCTTCGAGGACGCCCACTCCAGCTGGACGTATGCCTCGGAGCTGTCGGTGGTGCGCGGCAGGACGACGGGCCGGCCGCTGGTCGACTGGACCCCCGCCGTACTGCACCCCAAGCTGACGGCCGAGCGTCCGGCCCTGCGGACGGGCCTCGCCGAGTCGGAGTCGGTCAAGGTGGTGGACCGGGACGGCAAGGAGCTGACGAAGGACCGCTATCCCTCGCTCGGCCCGGTGCTGACCGAGCTCCGCACGAGATACGCCGCCGCCACGGGCGCCGCCAGCCGGGTCGAGGTGTGGGCGGCCGGTGCGAGCGGCAAGCCCACGACGACGCTCCATGTGGTGGCCAAGGGCAAGCCGGGCACGCTGCACACGACGCTCGACGCGCAGGTGCAGAGCCGGGCCGAGAAGGCGGTGGCCAAGCGTACGGGTGCCTCGGTGGTCGCGCTCAAGCCCAGCACGGGTGAGGTGCTCGCGGTCGCCAACTCCGGCCGCGACGAGTTCAATCCGGCCCTCCAAGGGGCCACCGCGCCCGGTTCGACGTTCAAGATCGTTACCTCGGCGGCGCTGCTGGAGTCCGGCAAGGTCACGCCCGGCCGCGCGGTGCCCTGCCCCAAGACCACCTCGTACCAGCAGGGCATGACCTTCCACAACGTCGAGGACAGCGAGAATCCGGCCGCCACCTTCGCCCAGGACTTCGCGGCCTCCTGCAACACCGCCTTTGTCTCGCTGGCCGGCGATCTGTCCGACAGCTCCGTCGCCAACGAGGCGCGGGACGTGTTCGGGATCGGGCTCGACTGGCATGTGGGGGTGCAGACCTTCGACGGCTCGGTCCCCACGGGCGGCGGGGACGACAAGGCCGCCGCGCTGATCGGGCAGGGCAAGGTGCAGATGAACCCGCTCACCGTGGCCTCGGTGGCGGCCACCGCCCAGACCGGTACGTTCCGCCAGCCCGTCATCGTGCCGCGGTCCCTGATCAGCGAGAAGACGGCGACGGCGAAGCGCGCTCTGAGCCCGGCGGCCGTCGGGCAGCTGAGGGCCATGATGCGGCTCACCGCCACCAGTGGCACGGCGGCGCGCGCGATGTCCGGGCTCACCGGGGACATCGGGGCGAAGACCGGCTCCGCCGAGATCGACGGGCAGCCGACCACGAACGCCTGGTTCACGGCCTACCGGAACGACATGGCGGCCGCGGCCGTGGTCGTGCAGGGCGGCCATGGCGGGGACGCGGCGGGTCCGGTCGTCAGGGACGTACTCACGACCCACGGCTAGAAAAGCCGCGGCGCGCGGCCACCGCTTCGTACGACGGTTGCGCGAAGGGGTTGTCCAGGTGCGGCGCGCGGCCTAGTGTGGCGCGGCATCATACGGGCCGCACCACCGAGCACGGAGGACCCGGCGTGAAGCGCACGTCCCGTGATATCCGCACCGAGAACCGCTACGACGTGCTGCGCCACATCATCGCCGAGTCCCCCGTCTCCCGGCAGCAGTTGGCCGCCGCGACCGGGCTGAGCCTGGCCACCGTCGCCACCCTCGTCGGCGAGCTGCTGGACTTCGGCATGCTGGTGGAGGGCGGATACGAGGACTCCGACGGTGGCCGGCCGCGCGGCCTGGTCGCCGTCAACGCCGCCGGCGGAGCGCTGATCGGCGTGGACGTGGCCGAGACCTACATCCATGTCGAGCTGTTCGACCTGGCCCTGACCGTACTGGCCCGCGCCGACGAGGAGCTGCGCCCCGGCGAGCGGGACGCGGCGCGGCTCGTCGGGCGCATCGCCGCCGCCGTGGCCGATGTCGTGGAGCGGTCGGCCGTCGCCGCGGACCGGGTGCTGGGCGTCGGGGTCAGCATGCCGGGGCAGGTGGACCGCGAGGGCGGGGTGTCCGTCTACGCCGCCAACTGGAACTGGCACGACGTCCCGCTGCTGGACCTGCTGGCCGAACACCTCCCCTATCCGCTCCACCTCGACAACCCGCTGCGCGCCAGCACCGTCGCCGAGCAGTGGTTCGGCGCGGCGCGCGGGCACGGTGACGCGATCGTGGTCAACCTGGGTACGGGCGTGGGGGCCGGGCTCGCGCTGGGCGGCGCGCTGCACCGGGGGGTGACCAACAGCGCCGGAGAGTGGGGGCACACCACCCTCGTCCTGGACGGGCGGCTGTGCCACTGCGGCAACCACGGCTGCGTGGAGACGTACGTGGGCGCCCCCGCCATCATGCGCACCCTCGGCGAGCTGAGCCCCGACAGCCCCCTGCTGCACCCCGACGACCAGACCGCCACCATCGAAGCGCTCGGCCGGGCGCTGGCCGACGGCGATCCGGTGGCCGCGCAGGTGGTCCGCGAGACCGCCCGCTATCTCGGCGCGGCCCTGGCCGACCTGGTCAATCTGCTCAACCCGGAGGTGATCGTGGTCAGCAGCTGGGTGGCCACCGCGCTGGGCGAGCCGCTGCTGGTCGAGGTGCGCGAGGCGGTGGCGCGGCGCGCCCTGCGCCGCCCCTTCGCGAGCGTCGAGATCGTACTGTGCCCGATCCCGACCAACCCCGTGAGCCTCGGGGCCGCGACCTTCGCTCTGGAGGGCTCGCTCGCGGCCATGAAATCGAAGCATCACCGCACGCCCGCCGCCAACGGCGGCCGCGGCAGCGCGTCCTGATTCCCGGCCCGCGCACGCACCCGCACACGCACCCGCGCCCTCACCCGCACAAGCGCTTGCAACAGACTTCGTCCAACCCCTTGCAAAAGTCTTTCGAGGCTCGTTAACGTCCCGTGCTGGCGGCCCGGGCCGAAGCGCTCGGGCCGACGCGCGCTCGGGCCGCTGGGGCGCGTACCGACCGATCGCCTCCATCGCAGATACCTCCATCGCAGACCGAGGAGACCGATGAGCACCACCCCCGACGCCCAGCTGCCCTACTACGAGGACATGTCCCCGGGCACCGGAGGGCTGCCGCCCCGCGCCTGGACCGCCGGGTCCGACGCCGCCCGGCTGGGCCTGGGCGGCGACTGGGCCTTCCGGCTGTCGCCGACCGCCACCGCCGAGGACGAGTCCTTCGCCCGCCCCGACTACGACGCCTCCGGCTGGGGCACGGTCGCCGTGCCGGGCCACTGGGTGCTTCAGGGCCACGGCGCGCCCATCTACACCAATGTGCTCTATCCGTTCCCGGTCGACCCGCCACGGGTGCCCACCGAGAACCCGACCGGCGACCACCGCCGGGTCTTCGACCTGCCCGAGGACTGGCCGGCCGACGGCGGCGCCGTGCTGCGCTTCGAGGGTGTGGAGTCCTGCGCCCGGGTCTGGCTCAACGGGCAGGAGCTGGGCGTCTTCAAGGGCAGCCGGCTGCCGCACGAGTTCGCGGTGGGCGAGCTGCTGCGGCCGAGCGGCAATGTGCTGGCCGTACGCGTCCACCAGTGGTCCTCGGGCACCTACCTGGAGGACCAGGACCAGTGGTGGCTGCCCGGGATCTTCCGCGAGGTGACCCTGCTGCACCGCCCGGCCGACGCGGTCACCGACTTCTTCGTGCACGCCTCCTACGACCACGCCTCCGGCGAGGGCACGCTGCGGGTCGACGCCGAGCCCGGCGGCCGGGTCACCGTACCGGAGCTGGGCCTCGACCTGGCCACCGGCGAGAGCGCGACCGTGGCCGTCGAGCCGTGGACGGCCGAGACCCCGCGGCTGTACGAGGCCACGCTCGCCACCGGCGGCGAGCGGGTGGCGCTGCGGGTGGGCTTCCGTACGGTCGTCGTCGAGGACGGCGTGATCAAGGTCAATGGCGAGCGGGTGCTGTTCCGCGGGGTCAACCGGCATGAGTTCCACCCCGAGACCGGGCGCGCCGTGGACCTGGAGACCATGCGCCAGGACCTGGTGCTGATGAAGCGGCACAACATCAACGCCGTACGCACCAGCCACTACCCGCCGCACCCCGCCTTCCTCGACCTGTGCGACGAACTGGGCCTGTGGGTGATCGACGAATGCGATCTGGAGACCCATGGCTTCGTCGACCTCGGCTGGCGCGGCAACCCGGTCGACGACGACCGCTGGACCCCGGCCCTGGTGGACCGGGCCCGCCGGATGGTCGAGCGGGACAAGAACCACGCGTCGGTGGTGATGTGGTCGCTGGGCAACGAATGCGGCACCGGCCGCGGGCTGACCGCCATGGCCGACTGGATCCGCGAGCGCGACCCCTCGCGCGTGATCCACTACGAGGGCGACATGTCCTGCGCCGATACGGACGTCTACTCGCGGATGTACGCCCCGCACGAGGAGGTCGACCAGATCGGGCAGCGCACCGAGGCCGCCTGGGCGGACGCCGAGCTGGACGCCAAGCGCCGGGCGCTCCCCTTCATCCTGTGCGAGTACGCCCACGCCATGGGCAACGGGCCGGGCGGGCTCAGCGACTACCAGCGGCTGTTCGAGACGCATGAGCGCTGCCAGGGCGGCTTCGTCTGGGAGTGGATCGACCACGGCATCGCCAAGCGCACCGCCGAGGGCGAGCTGTTCTACGGGTACGGCGGGGACTTCGGCGAGGAACTGCACGACGGCAACTTCGTCTGCGACGGGCTGCTCTTCCCCGACCGCACCCCGTCCCCCGGTCTGATCGAGTACAAGAAGGTCATCGAGCCGGTCCGGATCGAGGGCGACGGCGCGGCGGGCACGCTCCGCATCACCAACACCCATGACTTCGCCGACCTGTCCCATCTGACGTTCTCCTGGGCCTACGAGGCCGAGGGCGTGGAGGTCGGCGGCGGTGAGCTGGCGGTCCCGCCGCTGGCCCCGGGCGAGTCCGCGGACCTCAAGCTCCCCGACCGGCCCGCGACGGGCACGGGCGGCGAGGCGCTGTGGACCGTACGGGCGCTGCTCGCGGCCGACACCGCGTGGGCGGAGGCGGGCCACGAGGTGGCATGGGGGCAGATCCCCGCCACCACCCCGACCGCCCCGGCCGCCTCGGGAGGCGTCCTCGCGCCGCGTCGCGAGGACGGCGCGCTCGTGCTGGGCCCGGGGGCCTTCGACCCGGCCACCGGCGCGCTGCTCTCCCTCGGCGGCCTCGCCGTCACCGGCCCCCGGCTCG
>NZ_MUNE01000535.1 GCF_002154605.1 Streptomyces milbemycinicus
CCACGGGGATGCGGCCCCCGACACCCGTACGGGCCGGGGCCGCATCCCCGTGGACATCGGCGGTCTGTACGCCTCGAACACCAACCTCCGGCACCCCACCCTGCCCCACGCCTTCGACCACCCGTTCACCCGCGGCGCCCGGAGCGGCCCCGGGCGCATTCCGCTCGGCGAGGTGACCGTGCGCCTCGACCGGGCCACCGGGCTGCCCGCACTCCGCTCACCACGCTGCGACGCCGATCTGGTGCCCGTCCACCTCGGCCTGATGAGCCCGCTGCTGCTGCCACCGCCGCTGGCGACCCTGCTGCGCCTCTTCGGCGATCCGCATACGCTCTTCCGCACCGGACACCCGCTGCTGCCGGGGCCGTTCGCCGACGATGTGCCGGACCGAGGCGTGGTGAGCCTGGACCGGATCGAGGCCGGGCGTGTGGTGCTGCGCCGCCGCTCATGGCTCACCCGGGCCGGGTCGGTGCCCCGCCGTACGCCCGGCGAGCGCGACCACGAACACTTTCTGAGGCTGCTGGCCTGGCGCCGTGAACTGGGCCTTCCCGCCTCCTGTTTCGTTCGCACCCGCGCACCCGGGAGCCACGGCGCGGACGCCTTCGCGGACAAGGGCTACAAACCCGCGTACATCGACTTCGCCTCACCCCTCCTGACCACCGCCTTCACCCGCTCCCTCGGCTCCCCGGACACCGTCGTCCACATCGAGGAGGCACTGCCGGACCCGGCCGCGCCCGACGGCGACACTCCGTACACGAGCGAATTCGTCATCGAACTCCCGGGAGACTTCCATGAGCCGGCCGTCTGATCCGCCGACCCCGCCCGGGCAGTGGGTAGCCGTGCACCTCTTCCACCAGGGCGACCTCGACACGCTGCTGCTGGACGCCGTGGCCCCCGCCCTCACCGGCCTCGCCCAGGCCGGCCGTATCCACGGCCACTTCTTTCTGCGCTACTGGGAGGGCGGTCCTCATCTGCGCGTACGTGTCCTCTCCGGCGAACCCGCACACCCCGTACACAACGGCTCCCAGGACATCGCCACCGAGCTTGTCGACCGGTGGAACGCATGGCTGAAAGAACACCCCTCGCCGCGCTCCGTCGACGAGGCGGCGTATCTGCGCTTCGCCACCGAGGCCGCCGCCCGCGAAGGGCTGCCCGGCTACGAGCCATGGCGCGGGCTGCACGACGAGGCGGAGGTGCGCGGCTATCTGCCCGAACACGACCGCTACGGCACCGGCGCCCCACTCGCGGCGGTGGAACGGCACTTCATGGAGGCCAGCCGCTGCGCCGAAGCCGTCCTCGCCCGCCGTCCCGGACCCGCCGAGCGGCTTTCGGCGGGCTTCGCGGTGTCCCTGCTGACCTGGGCCGTGGTGGAACCCGATCCGCAGCGCCGCCTCGACGCGCTGCGCGCGGGCGCCGAGGCGTGGCGCCGTATGCTCGGGCCCGCGTATGACACCGAGGCATTCGACCGCGCCTACGAGAGCGGCCGAGGAGCCCTCGTACGCCGGGCCGGACACCTCCTCGCCCCCGCCCCGCGGCCCCGGTCCGACGGCCCCACAGGGCCCATCGCGGCATGGCGCCACAGCGTCTCGCGGCTGCACGCCTCGCTCGAAGCCCTGGAGAGAAAGGGCGAGTTCACGCCCGACCTGGGCGCGCTGCGCGACGATCCGTCGTTGCTCGACCTCCCCAGCCCGCGCGCCGCACTGACCGCCAACCGCTGCGCCCATCTGATGTGCAACCGTCTCGGGCTGTACGGACCGCAGGAAGCGCTGCTGCGCCACTTCGCCGCCCGCGCGGCGGCCGATCTGCACACCGCCGGGAGCGGGGCCCACCGGCCATGAGCCCGCTGCTTCTCTCCCTCTACCCCGGCACCGCCCTCCACGACCACCAGGGCCTGCTGACCGTACGCCACCGCTGGGGCCGTACGCCGCTCGGCCCGCACACCCCGCCCCTGGCGGAAGCGCTGCACACCCTCGCGGCGGGCCCCACGGCCATCGACGAGATGGCGGACCGCATCAATGCCAGGGCGGAGAGCTGCGGGCTGCCGCCGGAGCCCCAACTCGCCCTGTTCCACCATTGCCTGGACCGGCTCGGGCACACCCTCCAACGGCACGCCACCCACGGCTCCCGGCCCCTGGCGACCGCCGTACCGCTCGCCCCCGAAGCCGCACCGCGCCCCGGACCCGTGCCCGACACCCCGCTCACCCTGGACCGCGCCGCCCATCTGCGGCCGGTCGACGGCCAACTCGCCCTTGAATCGCCACGGTCACGTTTCCGGGTCCGCGTCGAGGACCCCCGCACCGCCACGCCGCTCGCGCTCCTCGCCCGCCCCGCATCCCGCGCGGAGCTGGGCCGCCACTGCCACGAACTGCCCGAGGGCGCCCTGACCGCGCTCCTGACCCTTCTGCACTCGACCGGTTTCCTGCACCCTGTCGGTGACGCCGGGCGTGACGCCGGGCGCGCCGACACCGCCGACCTCCCGTCCGGCTGGAGCTTCCACGAACTGCTCGCCTACGACGGCGCCCGAGCCGGCCCGCGCGACCGCCTGTACGGGCCGGTCTTCCCGCTGCGCGACACCGAACCACCACCTCCGCCCGTGCCCCGACCCGCCACGGGACGTACGATCCCCCTCCGCCGCCCGGACCTGGACAGGGCGGCCCGCGAGGACCGCACCTTCACCGACGTACTCGAATCGCGGGCCTCACGGCGTACGTACGGCGAACGGCCTCTGACCCGGGACCAGTTGGGGGAGCTGCTGTACCGGGCCGCCCGGGTGCGCACCGTGCTGGCCGCCCGCCCCGAGGACGACCGACCGTACGCGGTCACCAGCCGCCCCTACCCCAGCGCCGGATCTGCCTACGAACTGGAGCTGTACGCCGCCGTCCACCGCTGCCAGGGGCTGGACCGGGGCCTGTACCACTACAACCCCCTGGGCCACGCCCTGACCGCCCTGCCCGGCGCCCCCGGAGCCGTCGACGGCCTGTTGCGCGAGGCCTCCGCCGCCACCGGCGCCGCGCCCCCGCCCGATGTGCACCTCACGCTGGTGTCCCGTATCAAGCGGCTGTCCTGGAAGTACGCGGCACACTCCTACGCCCTGACCCTCAAGAACACCGGCGTCCTGCTCCAGACCCTCTCCCTCGTCGCCACCGCGATGGGCCTGTCGGGCTGCGCGGTGGGCGGCGGGGACAGCGAGACCCCGGTACGCGCCTTCGGCCTCGCCGCGCACACCGAGATCCCGGTGGGCGCCTTTCTGCTCGGCAGCGCGGCGGCCGACGGCCCAAACTACGCGACCCCGCCCGCGAGCACGCGGCGCCGGTAGTCCTTGGGCGGAAGCCCGTACGCGGTGCGGAAGGCGCGGCTGAAGACGGCGGCGTGCGGGAAACCGCGGCGGGCGGCGATGAGGTGGATCGGGGTGGCGCGCAGCAGGCGTCGGGCGAAGGACCTGCGTTCTGGCCTGGAACCGGCCGGCCGCCCTGGTGTGTCGAACCCGGCTCGGCCCTGGACACCGCCCTGCGGCGGCTGGAGGGGGCCACGGACGGGTAGCCGCAGGGCTTACGGCCTGTGGGCTCGACAGCCCCGCGTACCGCGCTCTGTCGCGGCGGGCCGCCGTACGGAATCCTCCGGTGGCATGAGTAGACCTGCGGATCGCGTGAACCGCCTTACGCGCGCCTGGATCTGGCCCCTCGTCATCGGCCTCGCCGCCACCCTCAGCTGGAGTTCACCGGCCGGTGCGGACACCTCCCGCGCCGACCTCGGCACCGCCCTCGACACCCTCCTCGCCGACCCGCTGCTGAAGGGCGGCGCGGCGGGCGTGGTGGTCGCCGACGCCGACTCCGGCGCCGTCCTCTACCAGCACCACCCCGACGACCGGCTGATGCCCGCCTCCAACACCAAACTGTTCACCTCGGCCGCCGCCATGGGGCTGCTCGGCCCCGACTACACGTACCGGACCGACGTGCTCACCGACGGCAGCCGCCAGGGGCGGGTGCTGCGCGGCGATCTGTATCTGCGCGGCACCGGCGATCCGACAATGCTCGCCGCGGACTACGAACGGCTCGCCGCGCAGCTCGCCGAGTCGGGGATCACCCGGGTCACCGGACGGCTGATCGCCGACGACACCCGGTTCGACACCCAGCGCGCCGGCCGCTCCTGGGCCGCCGACGACGAATCCTCCTACTACGCGGCCCAGATCTCCCCGCTGACCCTCGCCCCCGACACCGACTACGACGCGGGCAGCATCATCGTCGAAACCGCCCCCGGCGCGGCGCCGGGGGAGAAGCCGAAGGTCACGCTCACCCCCAAGACGGACTACCTCCGCATCGACAACCGCGCCACCACCGCCGCCACCGGCAGCGGCTCCACCCTCTCCGTCGAGCGGCAGCACGGCTCCAACACCATCACCGTCAGCGGCGCCCTCCCGGCAGGAAGCAGCCCGGCCAAGGAGTGGGTCAGCGTCTGGGAACCCACCGGCTACGCCACCTCGGTGTTCGCCGACGCGCTGGCCCGCCACGGCGTCCATGTCACCGGGGCCACCCGCCTCGGCCGGGCCACCCCGCCGGACGCGCGGTCGCTCGCCTCGCATGAGTCGATGCCCCTCAAAAAGCTCCTGATCCCGTTCATGAAGCTGTCCAACAACATCCACGCCGAAGTGCTCGCCAAAACCATCGGCTACGAGACGGCCGGCCGTGGCACCTGGAGCGCGGGTCTCGACGCCGTCTCCGACTGGCTGAAGAAGCGGGGCGTGGACACCGGCTCGGTGCGCCAGGTCGACGGCTCCGGGCTGTCCCGCATGGACAACATCGCGGCCGGACGGCTGACCGAACTGCTGCTGTCGGTGCGCGACGAGCCCTGGTACGCCGACTGGTACGCGTCGCTGCCGGTGGCCTGCGACCCGGACCGGTTCGTGGGCGGCACCCTGCGCTCACGGATGTGCGGCACCCCGGCGGCGCGCAACGCGCGCGGCAAAACGGGCTCGCTGACCGGCGCCTCCGCGCTCTCGGGGTATGTCACCGACGCGGACGGCAGGGAACTGGCCTACAGCGTCGTCCTCAACAACTTCCTCGCCCCGTCCGTGAAGAGCCTGGAAGACGCGATCGTGGTGACGCTCGCGAAGTCCGGGGCAGACCGGGCGACAGCAGTCCGGCCGAGTGCCGTACCGAACGCCACGGCGGAGCGGGCCGGGGCCGCGGACCTGGAGTGTTCCTGGGTCAAGCCCCGGCGC
>NZ_MUNE01000536.1 GCF_002154605.1 Streptomyces milbemycinicus
AGCCCGAGCCCGAGCTTGAGCCCGAGCCCGAGCTTGAGCCCCAGCCTCAGCCGATCGCCCTGCCCGCCGACCTTCCCGCCGGTCCTCCTGAGGAGCAGGCGCGGGTGGCGGTGCGCACCGAGACCGCGACCGAGACTGAGACCGCGACCGCAGACGCGCCGCCGCCCCCCTCCCGCCGGCTGTTCGTCGCGCGGACCGTGGCCGTCGGGGCGGCCGCTGTGGCGGCGGGCACCGTGGGGTACGGGACGTACACCGTGCTGCGCGGGCCGCGTCTGAAGCGGGTCACCGTGCCGCTGGCCAAGCTGCCGCGCCAGGCGCACGGGTTCCGGATCGCCGTGGTCAGCGATATCCACCTCGGGCCGATCCTGGGCCGCGCCCACACCCGGCGGATCGTGGAGACGATCAACCGCACCAGCCCCGATCTGATCGCCGTCGTCGGCGACCTCGTCGACGGCAGCGTCGAGGACCTGGGCCCCGCCGCCGAACCGCTGCGCGAGCTGCGCGCCCGCCACGGGTCGTACTTCGTCACCGGCAACCACGAGTACTTCTCCGGCGCGGCCCAATGGGTCGACCACGTACGCGAGCTCGGACTGCGGCCGCTGGAGAACCAGCGCACCGAGCTGGGCGGCTTCGACCTCGCCGGGGTGAACGACATCGCGGGCGAGGACGAGGGCCAAGGCCCCGACTTCAAGGCGGCGCTCGGCGACCGCGACCCGGCCCGCGCCTGTGTGCTGCTCGCCCACCAGCCGGTGGTGATCCACGACGCGGTGGACCACGGCGTGGATCTCCAGCTGTCCGGTCACACCCACGGCGGCCAGATGTGGCCTGGTAACTACGTGGCCGAGCTCGCGAACCCGACCGCCGCCGGGCTCGAACGCTACGGCGACACACAGCTCTACGTCACGCGCGGCGCGGGCGCCTGGGGTCCGCCGGTACGGGTGGGGGCGCCGCCGGACATAACCGTCGTGGAGCTGGCAGCGACCCGCGCCTGACCCCGACAACCCACATCAGGGCCTCGGCTGGGCCACCGGTTGTCCGGCCGTCTCAAGGTCGGCCGCGTCGGCTGCGTCGACCGCGTCGGCCGCGCCCCGTGCCCGATGGTGGCCGTCGGCCCGCGCCGACGGCAGGGCCACCACGACCGTCAGCCCCACGCCCGGGGCGGTGGTGACCCGTACCGTGCCGCCGTGGGCGTCGACCGCCGCCCGTACGACGGCCATGCCAAGACCGCTGCCCTCCGCGCCGCCCGTACGGAAGAAGCGGTCGAAGATGCGCTCGGCGTCCCGCTGACCCATGCCCGGCCCCTCGTCGGCGACCCGCAGCACCCCGTAGCCGCCCTCCTCGACCACGCTCACCCGCACCCCTGCGTCGGCGGGCGTGTGGATGCGTACGTTGGCCAGCAGATTGCTGACGATCTGGTGGAGGGTCGGCTCGTCGGCGAGGACCGGGCAGTCCGCGGGCAGGTGCAGCTCCACGGGGCGGCCGGGCTGCTGGGCGCTGAGGTCGGCGGCGGCGCCGCGCGCCACGCCCGCCAGGTCGACCGGTGCGGGGCGCAGCCGGGGCCGCTGGTCGAGGCGGGCCAGGGCGAGGAGTTCGTCGACGAGCCGGGCCATCCGTTCGGCCTCGGCGTTCATCCGGGCCATCGCGCGCGCCCGTTCCGCCTCGTCCTTGAACATGCCTTTCTCGTCCAGCTGCAGATAGCCACGGATCGCGGCGAGTGGCGTCCGCAGCTCGTGCGAGGCGTCGGCGATGAACCGGCGCAGCTGTCCGGCGGCGTGCTCGCGTGTGACGAAGGCGGTTTCCAGCTGCTGGAGCATGGCGTTGAGCGCGGTGCGCAGCTGCTCGACCTCGCCGCCGCTGTGCCGGTGGCCGCGGGAGGCGACCCGGCGGGAGAGGTCGAGCCCCTGGGGGCAGCCCTCGGCGATGGCGGAGGCGGTCTCGACCATGTCCTCCAGGGGGCGCAGCCGCCGCCGCGCGCCGAAGAAGGTGGCCGCGCCCAGGCAGGCGACCAGGGCGGCGCCGACGGTCAGCACCATCCGTACGACCTTGTGCATCGTCTGGGTGACGGCCGTGGTGGAGTTGGCGATCAGGAGCAGCCGCCCGTCGGGGCCGCCGAGGCGCAGGGCGGTGACCCGGTAGCCGGTGCCGTGCGCGGTCACGTCGATGGGCTCGTCGCGGCGGGCCAGCGCGGCGGCGTCGGGGACGGCGTCGGCGAGGGCGCGCTGGGCGGCGTCCGGCGCCACTCTGCCGAACGGCGCGGCTTTGCCGTCGCGGCCGACGACGGTGAACAGGGTCCGGCTGGAATGGTTCTGGGCGGCGAACTGGCCGCTCAGGTCGGCGATCGCGGCGATGGCCGCTATCTGGTCGCTGGTCAGCCCGGTCCGCTGGAGCCCGTTGCGGGAGGCGATGAGATCGTTGTCGATGTTGGCGACCATGTAGTGCCGGATGCCCATGGTGCTGACCCACAGGGCGGCGGCGATGCCGATCGTCAGCATGGCGATGATGCTGAGCGTCAGCTTGGCCCGTAGCGTCGCGCGCTGGTGCTGCTCCTTGCGCCGACACCTCCCGCACCCCCAGCACCAGCACTTCACACCGGCTCCACAGGCCGCAGACCGTAGCCGACGCCTCGCCGGGTGCGGATCAGCGGCGGCCCCAGCGGGTCGAGTTTGCGCCGCAGATAGCTGATGTACGTCTCGACGACCGTGGATTCGACGGGCTGCTCGTACCGCCATACGTCCCGCAGCAGCTGCTCCTTGGGCACGATCCGGTCCGCGTGCCGCACCAGATGGCGCAGCAGCGCGAACTCGGTCGGGGTCAGATCCGCGCTGCGCCCGCCGCGCCGCACCGTGTACGTGGCCTCGTCGAGCTCCATGTCACCGTGGCGCAGCACCGGGGGCCGGGGCGGCGGCGGGGCGTCCGGGTCCGGGCCCGGTGGGCGGGTGCGGCGCAGCACGGCCCGGATCCTGGCGACCACCTCGTCGACGTTGAACGGCTTGGTGATGTAGTCGTCGCCGCCGAGCGCCAGGCCGCGCACGATATCGGCGGGGGCGTCGCGCGCGGTGAGGAAGACGACCGCCAGATCGGCGCGTTCGGCGCGCAGCACCCGGCACACATGGCGCCCGTCGCCGTCGGGCAGGGCGATGTCGAGCAGGACGGCGTCCGGGCGCGCCTCGCGGGCGAGTTCTACGGCTGCCCGCGCGCTGCCCGCGCACACCACCGAGAAGCCGTGGAAGCGCAGGGTGATGGCGAGCACGTCCGCGATGCTCGGCTCGTCCTCGACGATCAGAACGGTGGCGCTGCCAGGACTGCCAGGGCTGCCGGGACTGCCGGGGTTGCCAGGGCTGCCGGGACTGCCGGGACTGCTGGGGTTGCCAGGGCTGCCGGGGTTGCCGTTGGGGTCTGCGGCACTCATCTCCCCAGTATCGGCCGCAAAATTGCGCGATCCCATGGGGAAGCCTGGGAGCTTCTTGTGAGTCCGGGGTCGGTCGCCCTGCCGCCCCACCCCCGCGGCCGAGCCTTGGTGCGTACCTCGGGGGCGGACGTCAGCGGACAACAAGGAATCACGAGACACAGGGAGCGGTACGCATGGCGGCATGGGCACGGTGGTGCCTCAGACACCGGCTGGTGGTGCTTCTGCTGTGGGTGGGGGCGCTGTTCGGCACGGCCGTTGCGAGCGGGGTCGCGGGCAGCGCGTACGCGAACGTCTTCGGCTTCCCGGGGACCGAGTCCTCGCGGGCCATGGAGCGCATGGAGAAGGCGTTCCCGCAGCGCGCGGGGGACACCGACAGCGTGGTGTGGGAGGTGGACCAGGGTAAGTCGGTCAAGGATCCGGCCGTACGGGAGCGGATGTCGGCGGCGCTCGCCGACATCGGGAAACTGCCCGAGGTGGGCACGGTGGTCAGCCCGTACGAGCCCGAGGGCGCGCGGCAGATCAGCGAGAACGGGCGGATCGCCTACGCCGAGGTGACCTTCACCAAGCAGGCGTTCGAGCTGCGGAAAGAGAACATTCAGAAGGTCGTCGACCGGGCCGAGGAGGCGCGCACCGCGGGGCTGCGGGTGGAGCTCGGCGGGCAGGCCATCGAGCAGACGCAGGAGCCGCCGGCCGGGCTTTCGGAGGCGGTGGGCATCGTCGCGGCGGCCGTGGTGCTCTTCCTCGCCTTCGGATCGCTGTTCGCGATGCTGCTGCCGCTGCTGAACGCCGTGTTCGCGGTGGGCACCGGCCTGTCCGCGCTGGTCCTGCTCAGCCATGTCGTCGACCTGCCCGATGTGGCGCCGCTGATGGGCAGCCTGATCGGGCTCGGCGTCGGCATCGACTACGCGCTGTTCATCGTCACCCGGCACCGCAAGGGCCTTCGGGCGGGCCTGGATCCGGCCGAGTCCGCGACGCGGGCGCTGGACACCTCGGGCCGCGCGGTGCTGTTCGCGGGCGGCACGGTGTGCATCGCGCTGCTGGCGATGTTCTCGCTGGACCTGAGCTTCCTCAACGGCATCGCGATCGCCGCGACGCTGACCACCCTGCTCAGCGTGGCGGCCGCGGTCACCCTGCTCCCCGCGATGTTCGGCTTCCTCGGGCACCGGGTGCTCAGCCGCAGGGAGCGGCGGGCCCTGGCGGAGGAGGGGCCGCGGGAGGGCGAGAAGCCCGGCGGGCGGGCGGTGCGCTGGGCCTCGTTCGTGGAGCGGCGGCCCAAGGCGCTGGCCGCGGTCGCGCTCGTCGTGATGGCGGTGCTCGCGATCCCCACGCTCTCGCTCCGGCTGGGCACCAACGACCAGGGCAACCAGCCCGAGTCGCAGACCACCCGCAAGGCGTACGACCTGCTGGCCGAGGGGTTCGGGCCCGGTTTCAACGGGCCGCTGCTGATGGTCGCGGACGTCTCCGGCGGGGCGGCCGAACAGCGGGCGCTGGACGGTCTGGTGCGCCGGGTGAACGCCACCGAGGGCGTGGTGCGGGCGGTACGGCTGCCCGCCGGGCCCGGAGTGGCCAAGGACACGGCGGTGGTGCAGGTGGTGCCGACCACCTCGCCGCAGTCGGAGAAGACCGACCGGCTGATCGACACGTTGCGCGACGACATCGTGCCCGCGGCCGAACGGGGCACCGCGCTCGAGGTCGACATCGGCGGTGCCACGGCCATCCAGAAGGACTTCGCCTCGGTCATCGGCGAACGGCTGCCGCCGTTCATCGCGCTGATCGTCGGGCTGGGTGCGCTGCTGCTGCTCGTGGCGTTCCGCAGCGTGGTGGTGCCGCTGACGGCCGCGGTGATGAACCTGATCGCGGCGGCCGCGTCCTTCGGCGTGCTGGTGGCGGTCTTCCAGTGGGGCTGGGGCATGGATCTGCTGGGCCTGGGCAAGGAGGGGCCGATCATCTCCTTCCTGCCGGTGATCATGCTGCCGCTGCTGTTCGGGCTGTCCATGGACTACCAGGTCTTCCTGGTCAGCCGGATGCACGAGGAGTGGGTGCACACCAAGGACAACGCACGGGCGGTACGGGCCGGGCTCGCCGACACCAGCCGGGTCATCAACTGTGCGGCGCTCATCATGATCTGCGTCTTCTCCTCGTTCATCCTCAGCGGCGACCGGGGCGGCGTCATGGCCGGGCTCGGGCTCGCGGGCTCCGTGGCGCTGGACGCGTTCATCCTGCGCATGGTGCTCGTACCGGCCCTGATGCAGCTGATCGGCCGGGCCAACTGGTGGCTGCCGCGCGCGATCGACAAGCGGCTGCCGCATCTGGCGGTCGACCCGCCGGACCGCCCGTACCCGGGGGTCTCGCCGGAGCCCGAGGGGGAACGGGAGCTGGTGGGCGACCGCTGAGGGTACGGGGTCCCGACGTCCCCTGAGCCGTAAGGTGACGGTGGTCGGCGTCCGCCGATCCGCCGGCCAAGCGGCGCCGGGCTCAGGGGGGTTGGGATGACGGGCTACGACGGGGGCATAGGAGGGCTTGCGCCGGGGGCCCGGGTCGGGCCCTATCGCATCCTGTCGGTGCTCGCCAGCGGGGGCATGGGGCGGGTGTATCTGGCCCGTTCACCCGGAGGCCGGTTGGTCGCGCTCAAGACGATCCGTGAAGAGGGGCCGGTCAGCGACGCCGCCCGGCAGCGGTTCGCGCGTGAGGTGAAGCTCGCCAGGCGCGTCGCGGGCATCTACACAGCCAACGTGGTGGACGCCGACCCCGCGGCCGAGGTGCCGTGGATGGCCACCGAGTACATCGCGGCGCCTTCCCTGGCCCATCTGGTGGAGACCTGCGGGCCGTTGCCCGTCCCCGCGGTGCGGTGGGTGGGTGCCGGGGTCGCCGAGGCGTTGGTGAACGTGCACGCGGCGGGGCTTGTGCATCGGGACGTCAAGCCCTCCAATGTGCTGCTGCCCGAGGGCGGCCCGCGCGTGATCGACTTCGGTATCTCGCACGCCGTCGACGTGACCCGGACCACGGCCACGCTGGGGACGATCGCCTTCACCTCGCCCGAACAGGCCCGGGGTGAGGAGAGCAGCGCGGCGTCCGATGTCTTCTCGCTCGGGGCGACGATGTTCTATCTCGCGGTCGGCCGTCCCCCGTACGCCGAGACCGGCGAGGTTCTCCAACTGCTGGGGCGGGTCGCCCAAGGGCGGCTCGACCTGACCGGACTGCCCGCTGAGCTCGACGGCTTGGTGCGCCGCTGTCTGGCGGACGACCCGGCCGGCCGGCCGTCGCCGCGGGAACTGCTCGAGGTCCTGGCCGCCGAGCTCGACGCGCCGGCCACGGCCTCGGACGACCCGGCCTGGCTGCCGCCGAACTGGTTGCGGGCCATCGACGCCTTCCGGGAGCGCGGTTCGGCCTCCGCCCAGGAGCGCGGCCTGGAGGGCGGCCCGCCGGGCGGCCCGCTGGACGGCTCCTGGGACCTGGTGCGGCGCGGCGAAACAGCGTGGCCGGCCGAGGCCGACGTCCTCCAGGACGCACGGACCGCGCCGGTGCCCCCGCCACCGCCGACCTGGCACCACACCGTCCAGGTCGATCCGCCACGGCGGGCGAGCGGGCCGGGCCGGCGGAAGACCGCGGTCGCGGTCGCCGCGATCGTCGTGCTCCTGGCCGTCGTGTCGGCGGTGCTGATGTTCGGCGACGTGATGGGGGACGACGGGGACAAGCCACAGGCAGGGGCGGGCGGGAGCACGTCGCCGTCGCAGAGCACATCGCCGTCGCAGAGCACGTCACCGTCGCAGAGCACGTCACCGTCGCGGAGCACATCGCCGTCGCCGGGCTCGGCGAGTTCCACGCGTACGGCGGACCCGGCCGCGGGGCCCGCGCTGCTGACCGGCGAGTGCACCGACATCTTTCATGACGGCAGCGCGTGGTATCCGGCCGAGAAGGTCCCGGGGCCGGTCGACTGCGCGGCCGACGACGCCTACTACAGGGTGGTCGACCGCGCGGAAGAGCGCGAGGGGCTGGACTGTTCGGAGACCTGGCAGATGGAGTGGAAGCCGGCCGAGGCGGACCGGCCGGCGCTGTGCATGGAGCGCGTCTACCGGGTGGGGCAGTGTTTCCCGCTGCGCACGGACTTGGGGAGCGGGATCGTCGAGGCGCGGGTCGGCGCCCGGACGCCGTGCGCGTGGCAGATCCCCTTCACCGGCCTCGACTGGCTGAAGGCGCGGATCTTCAAGGTGCTCGAAGGCCAGGACAAGGTCTACGCGGAGGCCTGCGGCGATGATTACGAGACGTACACGGTGATCGTCAGGCCCGGTGAACTCGCCCTCTGCGCCCGGGAGGCGTGAACTGGCGGGCGACCGCTGAGGCCCCGGGCGCCGGGCTCGGACGTCAGACGCTGGTGAGCGTCTTCTGCTGGGGTGCGGCTGCCCTGACGGCGACGGGGGCGGCCCCGACGGCCACAGGGACGGTGACGGGGGCAGGGACGGTGACGGCGACCGGGACGGCCACCGTCGTGCGGGGGCGCCGGGCGCGGGTGTGTGGCAGGGCCTCGTTGCGGAGCCCTGAAAGGGTCTCGTGCGGGCCGAGGCCATCGGGGTGCCGCAGCGTCCGCAGCCCGTACGCCACCAGCAGCGCGATACCCAGCACCGCGACGAGTGCCTGCTCCGGCGAGGACGCCACGAGGTACACCGCGTCCTCACCGTTCGCCTGCAGGGCGGTGGCAGTGTTGACGAAGCCGGAGAGCGACGGCTCGAAGAGCAGCACCGCCGCCGCGAGCGAAAGCCCCGCCAGCAACGGCAGCGCGGCCACACCGAGCACCAGCGCTCGTACGGCCAGCCGCCAGAGGGGGAGCGCGCCGCCGTCCGAGGGCACCACCCGCAGCAGCAACAGCCGCTTGCCGGGCGTCGCCCCGGTCAGATACGGCAGGACGACGAACCACCCGGCGAAGGCCGCGATCGGCACCCACGACACGAGGTCCGTGCCACCGAGGCCCGCGCTCACCACGATGGCGAGAAGCGTCGCCGCCGCATACCCGACCAGGTCGACCACCAGCGCCGTCAGCCGCCGCCCGAACGGCACCGGGTGGCGGGCCAGCGCCCGTCCGTCCAGCGTCTCCAGGGTGGGCAGCCGCCGCGCCACGGGTCCGGCCAGGACCCAGCCGAGCATCGCGCCCGAGGTGTTGACGATCAGATCGTCCACGTCGAAGAGCCGGTACGGGCATGCGTAGAGGCCCCACACCCCGCTCCACTGCGTCAGCTCGAAGAACAGCGAGGCGCCGAAGCCGAGGGCCGCGGTGGCCCGCGGCCCCTGCCGGAAGTGATAGCGCAGGAAGACCCCGAGCGGCAGGAGCAGCAGCAGGTTGAAGAGGGTTCCGGCGACGGCGGGGTTCTGCAGGACCAGCGCGTTGACGCTGACCTTGCCGTGCGCCTCCTTCCAGATGTCGCCGAAGGTGTTGCCGGGGATCAGCTGCGGGTCGGCGACCGCGGCGAATCTGGTGCACATGTCCGCGGACCGCCGGGGCAGCGGGACGACCGTCATGCAGAACGCGCTCAGCGCGTAGTACAGGAAGCCGTACAGCGACAGGGCCCGCCCCCGCGACATGACGCCGTGCCTGCGGTACAGCGCGACGGCCGTCGGCAGGAACAGGGCCACCGCGAGGAGGGGGAACAGCGCCGCGGCGGTCTTGATCGGCAGCAGATACGCATCGGTCATGCGGAGCACTATACACACCACGTATACACCGCGTGTATAGACGCAAAGACGCACCCAGGGAGCCCTGTTGGCATACGGCGAGGGCCCCGCTTCCCGGGCGGGAAGCGGGGCCCTCGTCAGTTGCCCGCGGGCAGATGCCTGCGGGCAGTGGGGGGGATCAGAAGCGCCGCGTGATCAGCGCGCGCTTCACCTCCTGGATGGCCTTGGTGACCTCGATGCCACGCGGGCAGGCCTCCGTGCAGTTGAAGGTGGTGCGGCAGCGCCAGACGCCGTCCTTGTCGTTCAGGATCTCCAGGCGCTGCTCACCGCCCTCGTCGCGCGAGTCGAAGATGAAGCGGTGCGCGTTGACGATCGCCGCCGGGCCGAAGTACTGGCCGTCGTTCCAGAACACCGGGCACGAGGAGGTGCACGCGGCGCACAGGATGCACTTGGTGGTGTCGTCGAAGCGCTCGCGGTCCTCGGCGGACTGCAGGCGCTCGCGCGTCGGCTCGTTGCCCGTGGTGATCAGGAAGGGCATCACATCGCGGTACGCCTGGAAGAACGGATCCATGTCCACGACCAGGTCCTTGAGGACCGTGAGGCCCTTGATGGCCTCGATCGTGATGGGCTTCTCAGGGTTGATGTCCTTGATCAGCGTCTTGCAGGCGAGCCGGTTGCGGCCGTTGATCCGCATGGCGTCGGAGCCGCAGATGCCATGGGCGCAGGAGCGGCGGAAGGTCAGGGTGCCGTCCAGATCCCACTTGATCTTGTGAAGCCCGTCGAGGACGCGCTCCTTGGGGTCGATGTCGATCTGGAAGTCCTCCCAGAACGCATCGGCCGCGACCTCCGGGTTGAACCGGCGGATCCGGAAGGTGACCGTGACCAGGTGCGAAGCGGTCGCCGCGGCCGCCTCCGGAGCCTCGGCGGGCTTGTCAAGCGTCGGGGTGCTCATCAGTACTTACGCTCCATCGGCTGGTAGCGGGTCTGCACGACCGGCTTGTAGTCGAGGCGGATGGACTCGGAACCGTTGGCGCCCACCTCGCGGTACGCCATGGTGTGGCGCATGAAGTTGACGTCGTCGCGGTTCGGGTAGTCCTCGCGGTAGTGGCCGCCGCGCGACTCCTTGCGGGCCAGCGCGGAGACGGCCATGACCTCGGCCAGGTCGAGCAGGTTGCCCAGCTCGATCGCCTCGAGAAGGTCGGTGTTGAACCGCCTGCCCTTGTCCTGGACGCTGATGTTCTTGAAGCGCTCGCGCAGGTGGCCGATCTCCTCGACGGCCTCCTTCAGCGTCTGCTCGGTGCGGAAGACCATGACGTTCTTGTCCATGGTCTCCTGCAGCGCCTTGCGGACCTCGGCGACCCGCTCGCTGCCGGTGGCGTTCCGCAACCCCTCGACCTGGCCCTGGACAAACGTGGCCGGGTCGTCGGGGAGCTCGACGAAGTCGTTCTCGGCGGCGTACTCCGCGGCGGCGATGCCGGCCCGGCGGCCGAAGACGTTGATGTCGAGGAGCGAGTTGGTGCCCAGGCGGTTGGCGCCGTGCACGGAGACACAGGCCACCTCGCCCGCCGCGTACAGGCCCGGCACGACGGTGTCGTTGTCGGACAGCACCTCACCCAGGACGTTGGTCGGGATGCCGCCCATCGTGTAGTGCGCGGTCGGCTGGATCGGGATCGGGTCCGTGTAGGGCTCGATACCCAGGTACGTCCGGGCGAACTCGGTGATGTCGGGCAGCTTGGCGTCCAGCTGCTCCGGCGGCAGGTGGGTCAGGTCCAGGTAGACGTGGTCGCCCTCGGGACCGCAGCCGCGGCCCTCCCGGATCTCGGTGTAGATGGAGCGCGAGACCACGTCGCGGGAGGCGAGGTCCTTCATGACCGGCGCGTACTTCTCCATGAAGCGCTCGCCGTCCTTGTTGCGCAGGATGCCGCCCTCACCACGGGCGCCCTCGGTGAGCAGAATGCCCATGCGCCAGATGCCGGTCGGGTGGAACTGGAAGAACTCCATGTCCTCCAGCGGCAGCCCGCGCCGGTAGGCGACCGCCTGGCCGTCACCGGTCAGGGTGTGGGCGTTGGAGGTCACCTTGAAGAACTTGCCGCAGCCGCCCGAGGCGAAGACGACGGCCTTCGCCTGGAAGACATGGAGCTCGCCGGTCGCCAGCTCGTACGCCACCACACCCGCGGTGCGCTGGACGCCGTCGACCTCGGTCAGCAGCAGATCCAGGACGTAGAACTCGTTGAAGAACTCCACGCCCTCCTTGACGCAGTTCTGGTACAGCGTCTGGAGGATCATGTGGCCGGTGCGGTCCGAGGCGTAGCAGGACCGGCGGACCGGGGCCTCGCCGTGGTTACGGCTGTGGCCGCCGAAGCGGCGCTGGTCGATGGTGCCGTTCGGGGTCCGGTTGAACGGCAGGCCCATCTTCTCCAGGTCGAGGACCGAGTCGATGGCCTCCTTCGCCAGGATCTCGGCGGCGTCCTGGTCGACCAGGTAGTCGCCGCCCTTGATCGTGTCGAAGGTGTGCCACTCCCAGTTGTCCTCCTCGACGTTCGCGAGGGCGGCGGCCATGCCGCCCTGGGCGGCGCCGGTGTGGGAGCGGGTCGGGTAGAGCTTGGTGAGCACCGCGGTGCGGCTGCGCTTCGTCGACTCGATGGCCGCGCGCATCCCGGCGCCGCCGGCGCCGATGATGACGGTGTCGTACTTGTGGATCTTCATGAGTGGATACCTCAGCCCCGGGGCCTAGCGGATGTTCGGGTCGAAGGTGAAGATCACCAGAGTGCCGAGCACAATGGTGAATCCTGCCGCCGTGTAGAGCAGCCCCTTCAGCCACAGGCGGGTGTTGTCCCGCTCCGCGTAGTCGTTGATGACCGTGCGCAGGCCGTTCGCGCCGTGCAGCGTGGCGAGCCAGAGCATGATCAGATCCCATGCCTGCCAGAACGGCGAGGCCCAGCGGCCGGCCACGAAGGCAAAGCCGATCTTGGAGACGCCGCCGTCGAGGACCAGCTGGATCAGCAGGTGGCCCAGGACGAGTACGACCAGCAGGACGCCGGACAGCCGCATGAACAGCCATCCGTACATCTCGAAATTGGTGCGGGTCGCCTTCGGCGTCTTGCGGGTACGGGCGCGCGGCGGCTCGATGAGCGGCGCGGGGTGGTCCACGTCGTACGCGTGGACACTGTCGTTCACGGGGGTGGTGGTCTCGGCGGACATCTCGCGTCAGCCCTTCCCGAACAGCTCGCGCAGGGTGTGCTGCAGGATCGGGTAGAAGGCACCCGCCATCAGCACGACCCAGATACCGACGACGCTCCACAGCATCTGCTTCTGGTACTTCGGGCCCTTCGACCAGAAGTCCACGGCGATGACGCGCAGGCCGTTGAGAGCGTGGAACAGGATGGCGGCCACCAGGCCGTACTCCATCACGTTCACGATCGGATTCTTGTACGTCGCCACGACGTCGTCGTAGGCCTCGGGCGACACGCGAACGAGCGAGGTGTCCAGCACGTGGACGAACAGGAAGAAGAAGATGAGGACGCCGGTGACTCGATGAGCCACCCAGGACCACATACCTTCCCGGCCGCGATACAGCGTTCCAGCCGGCACGGAAAACCCTCCGGAAACGGGGATTGGGGCCTGCCGGCTTCTGTCGGTCGGGCCCGGCCGGGTATGGTCCACCGGCCCTGGCCATCGTAGCGACGTGTTGTCGGTTCGCTCGCCCCGGGGGCTTCAGTGTGATCGATCAGGCACGCACGGGCTATATCAGGCGGGGTGGAACCGCTTGATTCCGGACATCTGAGATTGGCCCGCGATCAGCCGTGCGAGTCGGCCACGCGCGATTCGCCGCAGCTCCTCGGCCGCCTTGACCCGCTCGGCGTCCCTCTCGTTGTCCAGTCGGGCATGTATTTCGGCCAGCACCCGATTGCGCATTTCGTCGGGGTGAAGGCCATCCAGGCAGATCACGAAGACATGTCCGAAGCGGCGCTCGTACTCCGTATGGGCGGCCCGCAGTGCGGTGAGCGCGGCCCGCGCCCCCGCCCCGTCCATGGGGATGGCGGCCGCCAGCTGTCCGACCACCGCCTCGTCGGCCAGGGCCTCGTCGAGGTCGGCGGGGGTGAGGTCATAGCTGGCCTCGTCGCCGGCTGCGAGCAGCGCGTCGAGATCCGGATAGGGGCGGTGCGCCACGAGCAGCCGGGCCCAGCGGCGGCTGCCACAGCAGGCGAGCAGTACGTCCTCGGCGGCGCCGGCGGAGGCGGCGTTGAGGCGGGCGAGGCGGGCGAGGCGGGCGGTGGACAGCATGGGCTCCTTGGACACGTGTGTTCGAAGGGGCGATGCGAGGGGGGGTGAGGAGGGAGATAACGGGCACACGGGGTTGAAGTGGTGCGATCGGCAGTCCAAGGTAACGATATGTGTCAGTCGCTGCCCGGAGGATGTGCGAAATTCACCCAGAAGTGGAGGTTTCGTGGCGTGCGGTGGACGCCACGGGGCCGGAGCGGGAGGTCAGCGCCATGAGAGAGCCGAGAGACCAGAGGGATCAGAGGGATCAGAGGGACCAGAGAGACCAGAGAGATCTGAGGGGCCTGAGCGAGCTGAGGGGTTTGGGCGAGCTGAGGGGCCTGAGCGAGCCGGCAGGTCTGAGCGACGTGAGAGAGCGGCCCGTGCCATGGGACTGCCGTATATAAGGCGGCCAGGGCGACAGACGGCCGACCGCGCGAGCGCCACCCGCCGCACCGGCACCCCCGTCGTCACGGCCGTCGCCATCACGGCCGTCACGGCCGTCGCCCTGGTCACCGGCTGCCAGCAGCAGGGCGGCGAAGGC
>NZ_MUNE01000537.1 GCF_002154605.1 Streptomyces milbemycinicus
TCGAAGCGGTCGTCCAGGTCCGGGATCAGCGCGATCAGCAGGATTTCGATATCCAGGGCCGTTAGGCCGAAGTCGACTGCCAGCGAATGCAGTCGGGGCCGGTGGCCGGCCCTCGTTGCGGCGTCGGCGCGTGCTTCTGCTTCGGCCAGGAATGCGGTATCGGTGTCGTCGGGGGCGGTGACCCTGAGCCTGCGGCCGTGTTCCAGGAGGTGGTGGATCGTCTCGTCGGTGAGATACAGACCCCGGAAGGCGTCATCGGGGGCCGGGTCCGTCTGCTGCCTGGCGTGGACGGCCCGCCTTACCCGTTGTTCGATGAGGACGGCCCGGTCCAGGAGGTGGCGCAGGCTCGGGTCGGGGGAGGGTGGCTCGGGTGGGGTGTCCGTCAGTGGAGTGTCCGTCATTCGGTTTGTTCTTCTGATACGCGGGAGGACACACCGGTGCGTGTGGGGGGTTTGCTCCGTCTTTCAGGCCTCGGGGTTGGGGTGCCGTACACGGGGAGGTCCCCTGGACCCGATGAAGGGTTTGTGGGCGTCTGGGCGTCCGCCGCTACGTCGGAGAAGCCGACACGCAGGCCCTCCTCGCCGACCTCCGGGCCCGCCGGGTAGACCGGAGACTCCGTGACCGGCACGCTCACCACCAGGTCGAGGGAGGGTTTAAGCTCCCCGCCCAGCGCGCTCCACACATCGGCGAACGACCGGTCCTCGGGAGGCGGGAGCGCGATCGTCATGGGGACGGGTACGCCGAGTTCGGCGAGCGTGCCGGTGAGCCGCTCAGCGGGCAGCGCCTCGTAGCGCAGCAGGCAGGAGAGGAGCGAGGAGAGCAGACGGTGCTCGTCCTCGGGGCGCTTGGTCCACGCCGTGATGAGATACGAGAGCTTGAAGTAGCGCGGCGGGCGGCGCCGGGACACGATCGTGCCCCGTTCGTCGTACTCATTGAGCAGACCGCGCTCCCGGCGGCGCATGTCCTCGCGGATGTCGTACAGATACAGATTGACGGTGGGGGCGTTGACCTTGGCGGCCCAGTCGCGGGTGGGGGCGTCGAAGACGACCGACACCTGGGCGCCGCCCGCCAGGGCCTCCGTCCTGAACATCGCGCGCAGCGCCTCGTCGACCTCGTGGATCACCGGTGCCGTCACCTCCGGCCCGCGAAGTCGGGCGGCTGGAGGCTGCGTTGCACGATCAGCACCGGCTTCTCCAGCCGGTCCAGCCCCCGTACGGTGGCGCGGAGCTTGCGCGGGCCGAGTTGGTCCTTGCGCAGGACCAGCACCTGCGCCTCGAAGGTGCCGTCACCGTCGACGCGTACGGTCGAACGGGCCGCGGTGATGCCCGGCTTCCAGGTGAGCGCGACCGTGGCGCCGGGCGGGAAGTCCTTGCCCCGCGCCACCGCCACATCGCCGGGCCTGGCGACCTTCGGAGTGACGGTCAACTTGGGCTGCAGGACGCGGATGCGGGCGGTGTCCGTGTTGTTGGCGCGCCTGGGGTCGCGTGGGGAGCCGGTGACGGAGACGCGGATGTCACCCCGGACGGCGGTGCGGTAGGCCGCGGACTGCGTCACGGTCAGGCGTTCGCCGGGTGCGAGGGAGCAGGGGGCGGCGCGGGTGCAGCCGGAGAGGGCCGAGAGGCTGCGCTTGCCGGCGTCTTTGGTACGGGGCCAGGTGGTGGTGAGCGCGATGTTCTTCGCGGTCTTGGGGCCCGCGTTGGTGAGGGTGAAGCGCGCGCCGGTCCGCTGCCCCGCGTAGCGGGGGGAGGGGTCGGCGGTCGCCGTCACGGCGATGTCCGCCTGGTTCGGCACCGGGGCGGGGCTGACGGTGAAGGTGGCCGTGTCGGTTCCCGTGTTGCCCGACGAGTCCGTGGCGGTGCAGGTGACCTCTGTCGTGCCTACGGGGAAGCGCGAACCGGAGGCGGGGTCGCAGGTCACCGGCAGCTCGCCGTCGACCGCGTCCTCGGCGGTGGCGGTGAAGTCGACCTTGGTGCCGTTCTTGTCGGTCGCTTCGACGATGCGGTCGTCCACGGTGACGACCGGGGCGGTTACGTCGTTGACGGTGATGGTGATGTGCTGCTGGTAGTCCTCTGGGGTGGGGTCCTCGTCTCCGCTGCCGTCTCCATCTCCGTCACCTCCGTTTTCGTTGCCTCCGCCTCCGTCTTGGCCTGCGTTCTGTCCTGCGCTTTGGCCGGCGTTCTGGCCGGTGTTGTCTCCACCCGGTCCGGCTGTCTGACCTCCGTCCTCACCGCCCGTTCCGCTGGAGGCGCCGCTGATCACTCCCCCGATGGTTCCACTGCCCGACCCATTGCCGGAGGCCCCGCCATCGGACGCGCCGCCGTTCGTCTTGCCGCCACAGCCGTCGACGGAACCGCCGATCGCGCCGCCCAGCACCCCGGCGATCAGGCCGCCATTGTGTTCGCTGTCGTATCCGCCGACCCCGCCCACCGCCAGCCCTGCGATGGTTCCGCCGCCGCAGCCGTCGGATCCGCTGGACACGCCACCCACCGCCCCGCCGATGACCCCACCGTTCTGCCCGCCGTCGGTTCCGCCGACCGCGCCGCCGATCGCCCCGGCGATCGTTCCGCCGGAACCGGGGCTCCCGTGGTCGGAGCCGCCGTTGCCCGTCCCCTTCCCCCGGTCACGGAACACCCGCGCGGGCGGCACATCCGCGGGCATCTCTCCGCTCGGCACCTTGCCGTTCAGCAGGAACTGGACGGTGCAGCTGAGCGTCGCGCCCTGTGGGGCGTCGTCCGCCGGCTTGATGGTCTCTCTGAAGTCCGCCACCGCACCGCTGGTCACCTCTCTGCTCGCCGGGGTCAGCGAGACGGAAAGGGCGGGGTCGCAGGCCACCGCCTGATAACTGACCGTCGTGGGCAGGTTGGTCAGCCCCTCAGCGATGGTGTCCGCCACCTGGTCCGCGTCGATGTTCTGGAAGAGCTTGCCGCCCGTGGCCTGGATGACCTTGCTCGCCTGGTCGGGCTCGTGTGGATCTTCCCCATTCTGACCAGGGCCGTTGCCGTTGTCGCCGTTGCCGTTGAGGCCGTCGCCCAGTTCGGTGGCCACATCCACACCGAGGACCCGGACCCCCGCGCTCTTCAGGGCGTTGATGCCGTCACTCAGCGAGTGGTCCATGCTGGGGTCGTGGCTGGAGGCGTCGCCGACCAGGACGACGATGGGGCTCGCGCCCTCGCGGAAGACGGTTTTCCCGCCCGCCCCATTGCCGATCTGCCACAGGGCGTTGATCCAGTCCTCGGCGGGGCCGGGGCTTCCGAGACCGCGGTCGGAGGCGAGGCCGTCGACTCCTCGCCGTACCTCGTCCAGGTTGTCCGTGAGCCCTTGGAGCACGGTGAAGACCCGGTCACCGTCGACTTTGTCACCGAAGGTGGCCACGGCGAAGCGGGAGTCGGGCTGCTCCTCGCGCACCCTGTCGGTGATCTGGTCCAGGTTGCCCTGGACGTTGTCGATGGTGGGTTGCATGCTTCGCGTCCCGTCGACCAGCAGCACCACATCGGGCCGCGGCGGGATCACGGGTGTACGCACCTTCTTGTCGACCGCGAGCGAGTCGCCCGGGTCCAGTGGCTCGTCCACCACCGCGGGGGTCACCGTGGGTTCCGGCGTCGGCACCCGCTTGCCCGCCGCCGCGCCCGGAAGGACGCCGATCGTCAGGGACAGTACGGCGGTCAGGGCGCCGATGCGCAGGGCGCGGGCATGTGCCTCGGCACCCGTGCCGGTCCGCGGCCGTAAGCCGGTCCGCGGCCGTAAGCGAAGGAACCCCCGTATGGAACGCACAGCACACTCCACTCGGCGTCGGCGTGCAGTGTTCCACTGTCGCGGGTCGGAATGCGGAAGCGCAGCAGGGCGGCAGCCAGCCCTTCGGGAAGGGCCGGCTGCCCTATAAGGCACCGTGGGGTCTGCGGAGCGCGGCCCACGGGGTGGCGCGTTTCCTAAATCAGGCCCTGGCGCAGCGCGTATGCCACGGCGTGCGAGCGGTTACGCAGATTCAGCCGCGTCATGACGGCGTGCAGTACGTTTTTGATCGTCCGCTCGGAGTAGGAAAGTTTCATGGCGATATCGGCGGTGTCGTATCCCTCGGCCACCAGCCGCAGCACCTCGATCTCGCGGGCCGCGAGCCCGGTGAAGTTGAGCCCGCGCGGTGCAAGGACCTGGCCTTGGAGCTTTCCGACCTGTTCCAGGAGGCTTCCCAGCAGATCGGGAGGGACGTGTCCCTCGCCCTGTGCCACGGAGCTGATCACCTGGACCAGGCGTTCCGGGGTGGTCTCGGCGCGTCTGACGATTCCGACGAAGCCGCATTCGGCGGCGTCCACGAGTTGTTGTTCGTCGATACGGGTGATGACCAGTACCCCCCGCGCGGTGCTGGTCCGCTGGATCTGGCGCAATACACGTTGCGCGTCGTCGTCGAGAACGTCCAGGACGACCACGGCCACTTGCGGCGCATGTGATTCGTCCCAGTCGATGATCGTGACTTCTGGCCGGGTGCGTAGCTGGCTGGCCACTCCGGCTTGGGATACCGGGTCTTGGGCGCGCAGCGCTACCGTGATGCGTTCTCCGTTCGTTTGATGCACGTCGCTCTCTCCCCTCGGGCGACTGATGAGGGAGGTGGCGTGACAATTGCGCGGTGACGCACATGTCATGTGTCTAGATCATGCACATGACATCACAATTTCCCCACATTCCCCTCCCTGTAACGGGCAACCACAGTAATGCTCATGCTTCTCCAAGGGAATTGAACGTGCGTTCCCGGGCAACGGTGATTGCCCGAAAGTGTTCCTGCGCGGCCGGTGCCGGGATGTGATGCCGGAGTTTACGGTGCGCCGCATGAGTGTTTCGGCGAGCCTGGACGAGTCCACCGTCACCGCCCAGCCCGGCGGTGAGGCGGATATCGCGCTACAGGTGCTCAATTCGGGGGACACCGTCGAGGAATGCCGGTTCGAGGTGGTGGGGCCGTGTGCCGCCTGGACCACGGTGGAGCCGGCCAGTCTGTCGCTCTATCCGGGGGCGACGGGCACCGCGACCGTCACCCTTCGCCCGCCGCGCAGCTGGGAGATCGCCCCCGGGGACACCCCCCTCGGGCTGCGGGTCGTGCCGACGAGTGACCGGAATCAGACGGTGGTGCTCGAACGCGGCGTGACGATCCTGCCGTTCACCGAAGTCACCTCGGAACTGGTGCCGCGCGGATCGTCCGGCACCTGGCGCGGGCGGCACAAGGTGGCGATCGACAGCAGGGGCAACACACCGGTCACGGTGGGGCTGAGCGCACGGGGAGCCACCGAACGGGCGCGGCTGGGCTTCGAGGCCACCGAGCTGACCATACCGCCCGGCCAGGCCAAGTTCGNNCGGCTCGTACGAGCAGCAGGCCATCCTGCCGCGCTGGCTGCCCCGGGTGCTGGCCGTCGCGGTGCTGGTGGCCGCCGTGCTGGTGGGCCTGTGGTTCGCGCTGCTCCGGCCCACCGTACGGTCGGCGGCCCGGGAGGCGATCACCCCTCAGGCGGTCGAGTCCGCCGCGCGCCAAGCGGACA
>NZ_MUNE01000538.1 GCF_002154605.1 Streptomyces milbemycinicus
GGAGCCGGCCGCGCGGCCGGCGCATCCGGTTGCCGCGCTCGTTGACCCGGGAGTCGAAGCCGGAGGCGAGGACGGTGCCGAACCAGACGTCGCCCACCCGCCCCAGGTCGACCTCGCGGCCGCCGTCGCCCTTGAGCGACGCGGCGATGAGCCGGGCCGCGGCGCCCGGGTCCTGTATCGGCAGCCCGGTGGCCCGGGCGAAGTCGTTACCGCCGCCGACGGCGATCACCCCCAGCGGGGTGCCCGTCCCGGCGACCGCCTGGAGGGCGAGCGAGACCATGCCGTCGCCCCCGACGGCCACCAGCGCGCCGGTGCCGCCCGCCACCGCCTCACGGGCCCGCCGCAGGGCCTCCGCGGCGTCGGCGCCCACCACGGTCCGCACGGTGAATCCGTGGTCCCGCAGGGCCGAGGCGGCGGGCCGGGCGGCGCGGGCGCCACGGCCGCGGCCCGCCGTCGGGTTGACGAGAAGGGTTATGTCGCAGGTCACTCGCGGCCCCTAGGGTCCGTCTTCGAAGGGGCGTCCGGCCGCGAGCGGCGTCTGGTGCAGGGGGCACCTCCCAGCGGTAGCTGGGGGAGCATCGCAAGGCGGAGGATCGCCCTCGTACTGGGCGGTGCAGTCGATATGCCGCTGCCGCGGCGTGGCGGGCGACTCCGACAACGCAGCCGGGGGCACCTCCCAGCGGTAGCTGGGGGCGCCGTGCCAGGCGTCGTGAGCAGGACGCCCCCTTCGAAGGCGGGCCCTCGCGGCACCGGACCGGTCGGCTCAGGTGATGTCGTCGTAGCCGTTGCGCCGGGTCGGGCCCGGGTCATCCGGGTCGTCGGGGCGGGGCGTCGGGGACACCTGCTCGATGTCACCGACGGGCGCGGGCGTCAGATCGAGGTCGGATGCCTCGTCGTCGCTGAGCCCGGCGTCCGGGTTGCCGCGGCGGCGTCGGCGGTCGTTGAACAGGCAGATGCCCGTGGCGCCGAAGTACAGCACCACGATGGGCGCCGCGAGCAGCGACATGGTCAGCGGGTCGCCGGTGGGCGTGGCGATGGCCGCGAAGACGGTGATGCCGACAACCATGCCCCGCCACCAGCCGAGCATCCGGCGGCCGGTGATCACCCCACCGAAGTTCAGCAGCACCAGCAGCAGCGGTAGTTCGAAGGCGAGGCCGAAGACGATCACCATGCGCGTGACGATGTCGAAGAACTCGTCCGCGGGGAACAGGTTGGTCCAGTCCTCGGGGGTGAGGCCGACCAGCGCCCCGGCCGTGGTGGGCAGCACGGCGTAGGCGAGCCAGGCCCCGGCCAGGAACAGCGGCACGCCCGCGGCCACGAAGCCGAGCGCGTACTTCTTCTCGTGGTTGTGCAGACCGGGCGCGAGGAACGCCCACAGCTGGTAGAGCCAGACCGGGCTGGAGATGACGACGCCGGTCATCAGGCTCACCTTCAGCATGATCGTGAAGGGGGCGAGAAGGCCGTTGGCGGTGATCTGCGCACAGGGCTTGGGGTCGCCGCTGCCGACGGGCTCGCCCTTCTTGCAGCCGACGCTGTCCATCACCGGACCGGTCAGGAACTCCGCGATCTGCTTGTAGTAGATCAGCGCGACGACCGTGACCACGATGATCGCGACGACCGCCTTCAGCAGTCGGTTGCGCAGCTCACGCAGATGCTCCGCGAGAGGCATCCGCCCCTCAGGGTCCTTCTGCTGTTTGCGGGCAGACTTGAGCAACCCACGTCCTCGTCTCGTGCGAAGGCCGTCGCGGGCTCAGCGAGCCGCGGCGGCACTCTCGGCTTGCGTCGGCTCCGTCAGCTCTGGGCGGTACGGTTCGGCTCGGTGACCGGGCGGGAGCTGGTCACATCGCCGGGGGCCGCCTGGATGGTCCGCGGCGCGGCCTGCGGGGCGGGGTCGGCGGGCGCCGACGCGGTCGTCGGAGCTTCGGCGGTCTTCGCCGCCTCGTCGTCCTTCTTCATGGCCTTGGCCTCGCTCTTGAGGATGCGGGCCGACTTGCCAAGGGACCGAGCCATGTCCGGGAGCTTCTTGGCGCCGAAGAGCAGCAGGATGACAACGAGGATCAGAACGATCTCGGTGGGCCTCAGATTGCCGAGCATGTGCGACTACCTTCTCGCCGGGGCGGCGTAACTTTCATGCCTGCCGTATGGGATCGGACTGGCGTGCTAGTGCTGGCAGCGATCGTAACCCGCAGGAGTAAACCCTGGGCAATGCCCATGCATACTCCCCGTTGCGTCCACGGCACCGCCGTCACAACTGCGCCAAGCAGCCTACCCCGCTGACCCGTGCGTCAGTCCCTGACCTCGGTCAGCCCCCGCTTCTGACGAAAGTACGTCGTGCGACGAAAGCACGTCGTCCGACGACAGTCCGTCGTCCCGCCCGCGGCGCAGCGCGTCCACGTGACCGCCCAGCGGGGCCGTGGCCCGCTCCAGGTCCTCGGCGGCCCGGGTGATCCGCCGCGAGCTCTCCCCCACCTGCCGGGCCAGCCGCCGCACTTCGACGAAGACCCGTACGGCGGGCACGGCGAGCACCGCGATTCCGGTGAAGGCGAGAGCGAGGGCGAGCATCGGCCAGAGCATGCGCCAGAGCCTAGACCTTGGAGTGCAGCCGCAGCGTGCTCACCCCGCCGCCGGTGAGCAGCTCCACGATCCGCTCCCCCGCCGGTTTGCGCACCGCCGATCCGCAGTCGGGGCAGGTGAAGGAGTAGAACGTGGTGCGGTCACTCCCCCCGATCGCCAGCCGCAGGGCGGTGGCCGCCAGCTCGAACCGGCCACGGCAGTCCGGGCAGGCTGCCTTGAAGATCACCGAGGTGGGATTCCCCCCAGCGGTCACTGTGCGTGTCCCTTCACTCACCATAGGCCGCGAGCGCCCGCTGCGCCGCGTCCCGCGCGCTGTCCGCCAGCCCCCGCGGGGAGACGATCCTGCCGTCCCTGCCCAGCCGCAGCGCCAGGCGGCGCAACGAGCCGGGGTCGGGGGTGCGCAGCGTGATCCTGAGGCCGCCGTCGGGCAGCTCCTCCGCACTGTCGTGCGGGTAGTACTCGGCGACCCAGCGCCCGCCGGGGCCGACCTCGACGACCACCTCGGGGTCCTCGGCGCCGGTCTGCACCAGCCCGGCGGACAGGTCCGACAGATCGCGCAGCTCGATCGGCGGCGGGTCGGCGGGCGCGTCGAGCAGCTTGATCTCCGCGACCCGGTCCAGCCGGAAGGTGCGCCGCGCCTCGGAGAGCCGGCACCACGCCTCCATATACGTACGGCCGACGGCGAACAGCCGGATCGGGTCGACCTCGCGCTCGGTGAGCTCGTCCCTCGCGGGCGAGTAGTAGCGCAGCCACAGACGGCGGCGCTCGGCGATGGCCCGGTCGACGTCGGCGAAGACCCCGCCCTCGGACTCGAAGGTGACCGACAGCCGGGAGCTGGCCCCGGCCGCCTCACCGGCGGCCGCCTCCAGCTTGGCGGTGGCACGCAGCAGGGCGTCCCGGTCGCCCTCGCGCAGCCCGGGGAGGGTGGCCACGGCGCGGGCGGCTACCAGCAGCGCGGTGGCCTCGTCGGCGGCGAGCCGCAGCGGCTCGGCGACATCATCGGGGTTGTGCCACCAGATGCGCTCGCCGTCGGTGTCGATGTCCAGCAGGTCGCCGCCGCGGAAGCTGGTGCCGCACAGCGGCAGTACGTCCAGGTCCGAGATCAGCTCGTCCTCGGTGATGCCGAAGGCGCGGGCGACATCGGCGATATGGGCGCCGGGGCGCTCACGCAGATACGTCACCAGGGACAGCATCCTGCGGGTCTGGTCAATGGCGTTTCCGGCCATGTGAAATCGCCCCCTCAGCCCTTGGCCACGGCGCGCAGCCGGTCGATGACATCGGCCCGCAGTTCATCGGGCGCCAGAACGACCACGTCCGGGCCGAACTCCACCAGCCAGGCGTCGAGCCCATGTCCGTACGGGACCTCCAGCTCGTCCCAGCCGTCGCCCAGCGGGTGGGTGTGCAGCGCCCTGGCCCGCAGCGGGTAGCCGTGGCCGGAACGCAGTTTGATCCGGGCGGTGCGGGTGGCGGTCTCCCCCGACCACCGCTCCACGGTCTCGCGCACGGTGACGTGGTCGGGCACCTCGGCGCTGTAGGCCCCGGCCCGCAGACGCACCTTGCCGGTGATCCGGGAGAGCCGGAAGACCCGCTCGGCCGTGCGCTCGCGGTCCCATCCGGCCAGATACCAGTGGCCGCGCCAGCACTCCAGCGCCCACGGTTCGACATGGCGCTGCTCGGGCCGGGCGGCGTTCGACTTGCGGTAGTCGAACACGACGGGGCGGCGGTCGCGGCAGGCGAGCATCAGGGGTTCGAAGGCGGCCTCGTGGACCGGGATACGCGGTTCCAGGGCGCCGGCCGGCTGGGAGTCGTACGAGTCCTCGGCCAGCGGCATCCCGGCGGCGCGCAGCTTCTGCAGCGCACCGCTGGCGGCGCCCGCGAGCCGGGCCTGCTGCCAGACCTTCGCGGCCAGACCGAGGGCCGCGGCCTCCTCGGCGTCCAGGGTGATCGGGGGGAGGCGGTTGCTGTCGCGGCGGGCGAGATAGCCGATTTCGCCGTCGACGCTCTCCACGGTCTCGATGATCAGGCCGAGTTCACGCAGATCGTCCTTGTCCCGCTCGAACATGCGGTTGAACGCCTCGTCGCCGCCCGAGCCGGAGACCGAGTTGGCGGCCGATGCGGCCGCGGCCGCTTCGATATATGCCTCTATGGATTCGCGCAACTCGCGCTTCGTCAACGGGCGCCGGGTTCCCAACAGGCACAGCGCCAGATTCATCAGCCGCTCGGCCTTGGCAATCGCCATCGACGCCCCTTCTTTGTGACCTTCCGACCGTGACCGTACCGCTACCGGGACGCGGGACAAAAGCCGAGGGCCCCTGCCGGGCGGCAGGGGCCCCACAAGGGCGCTCGGGCCACGGGCTCAACGCTCACCCGCGGACCTTGACCGCGCCTGCCTCAGGCAGCGACCAGGTCGCATACGAAGATCAGCGTCTCGCCCGGCTTGATCCGGCCGCCACCGGCACCCCGGTCGCCGTAGGCCAGATGCGGCGGAATGATCAGCTGGCGGCGGCCGCCGACCTTCATACCCTGCACTCCCTGGTCCCAGCCGGAGATGACCTGGCCGGCACCGAGCTGGAACTGCAGCGGGGTGCCGCGGTTCCAGCTCGCGTCGAACTCCTCGCCGGTGCTGAAGGCGACGCCGACATAGTGGACAGAGACGGTGGCTCCGGCCTTGGCGACGGGGCCGTCGCCCTCCCAGATGTCCTTGATCTCCAGGTCCTTCGGCGGCTCGCCGCCCGGGAAGTCGACCTCGGGCTTGTCGATGCTCACGAAATTGCTCCTCTTACGTGGTGGGCAACCTGCCCAGTCTTACAGAACCGCCGTCTTACAGAACCGCCAGGATGTCGACGGAGAAGACCAGTGTGGAGTTGGCCGGGATGCCCTGCTGGGCCTGCTTTCCGTAGCCGAGGTCCGGCGGAATGACGATCAGCACCCGGCTGCCGACCTTCTTGCCGGTCAGCCCCTGCGCCCAGCCCTTGACGACCTGCTGCAGCGAGAACTGCGCGAGCTGGCCCTTCTTATAGGTGGCGTCGAACTGCTTGCCGCCGTCCCACAGCACGCCCTTGTACTGGACGAGCAGCGAGTCGGTGGCCTTGACCTTCGGCCCGTCGCCCTCGATGACGTAGGCGGAGACGAGCTTCTTGGGCGCGGCCTTCTTGGGGACGTCGATGGTCGGCGCCTTGCCGTCGGTCCCAGTGCCGACCTTGGGCAGATCGGGGTTGCTCTGCGCCACCGTGTCGCCCTTGGCCGAGCTCTTGCCGTTGAAAGCGTTCTTGATGTCGACGACGAACACCATCGTGTCCGTGCCCTTGATCCCGGCCTGCGGCTGGCCCTGCTTGCCGTAACCGAGGGCCGGCGGGATCGCCAGCTCCACCCGGCTGCCGACCTGCTTGCCCACCAGCCCCTTGTCCCAGCCCGGGATGACCTGGCCGACGCCGATCGGGAAGACGGCGGGCTGCCCCCGGTCGTAGGAGTTGTCGAAGACCTTGGCGGTGTTCCAGATCTGGCCGAGATAGTGCACCTGGAGGTAGTCGCCCGAGGCCACCTCGGCCCCGTCGCCCTTGATGACCGTCTTGACGGCCAGGTCCGGGGACGGCGTACCCGTGCCCTTGGCGACCTTCGGCTTCTCACCGAACTTCGTACCGCCGGTGATGGCCGGCACCGGCCCGCTCACGATCTTGCCGGTGGGCTCGGCGGCCTTCGGGCTGCTGGTCTCCGGCGAGGGCGAGGCCTTGGACGACTTTTCGGATCCTGATTTCTCAGTGCCGCAGCCCGCGGCGGTGAGCAAGCCGGCGGGCACGGCAAGAAGTACGGAACGTCGGCGCACGAAAGTCCTCGTTGGGTAGATCCTGCGGGGGCAATGCGCGCCACTCTACGACGTGCCGGAGGCCCCGTACGCGAAACGTACGGGGCCCCGCGCCGGACATGGACCCGTCCGGGCGCCGTCGTCACATTCCGGCGATCAGCTTCTCCACGCGGTCGTCCACCGAGCGGAACGGGTCCTTGCACAGCACCGTGCGCTGCGCCTGATCATTGAGTTTGAGGTGCACCCAGTCGACGGTGAAGTCCCGGCGCTGCTCCTGAGCACGGCGGATGAAATCGCCGCGCAGCCGGGCACGGGTGGTCTGCGGCGGCACCGACTTGCCCTCGAAAATCTTCAAGTCGTTGCACACCCGGGCCGCCTGACCCCGCTTCTCCAGGAGGTAGTACAGCCCTCGGCGGCGGTGGATGTCGTGATACGCGAGGTCTATCTGGGCGATCCGCGGATGGGACATGGTGATGTTGTTCTTCGCCCGGTACCGCTCGATCAGCCGGTATTTCATCACCCAGTCGATCTCGGTGTCGATCCGGTCCAGCTCTTCGGTGCGGATCGCATCCAGAGTGCGGCCCCACAGTTCGAGGACGCGCTCGACGGTGCCGGTGCGGATTCCACGGCGCTCGCAGAAGTCGACCGCCTTTTCGTAGTACTCCTGCTGGACCTCGAGGGCGGATGCCTCGCGCCCACTGGCCAGGCGTACCTTGCGCTGTCCGGTGATGTCATGACTGACCTCACGGATGGCCCGAATGGGGTTCTCCAGGGTCAGGTCGCGCATCACCGTGCCCGCCTCGATCATGCGCAGCACCAGGTCGGTGGCGCCGACCTTGAGCAGCATGGTCGTCTCGGACATGTTGGAGTCACCCACGATGACATGCAGCCTGCGGTAGCGCTCGGCGTCGGCGTGGGGCTCGTCGCGGGTGTTGATGATCGGCCGGGAGCGGGTGGTCGCGGAGCTGACGCCCTCCCAGATGTGCTCGGCGCGCTGACTGACGCAGTAGACCGCGCCGCGCGGCGTCTGCAGCACCTTGCCGGCGCCGCACAGCAGCTGCCGGGTCACCAGGAAGGGGATGAGAATGTCGGCGAGGCGGGAGAACTCGCCGTGTCGGGCCACCAGATAGTTCTCGTGGCAGCCGTAGGAGTTCCCCGCCGAGTCGGTGTTGTTCTTGAAGAGATAGACGTCGCCCGCGATTCCCTCCTCGTGCAGGCGGCGCTCGGCGTCCACGAGCAGACCTTCGAGAATGCGCTCGCCTGCCTTGTCGTGGGTGACCAGCTCGGTCACGTTGTCGCACTCGGGGGTTGCGTATTCCGGGTGCGAGCCCACGTCGAGATAGAGGCGGGCGCCGTTGCGCAGGAAGACATTGCTGCTGCGGCCCCAGGAGACGACACGGCGGAAGAGGTAGCGCGCCACTTCGTCAGGAGACAACCGGCGCTGTCCCCTGAATGTGCACGTGACGCCGTACTCGTTCTCCAGCCCGAAAATGCGGCGGTCCATGCCTGAACATTACGCCTGATGGCCTGCTCTGAAACCGGGTTCGACGGCACGGTTGCGATCATTTTCCGCCTGAGGTTCACTCGGCGTCCCCCCTGGTGTACCGGTGAGGAAGCGCGCGGTGGCCAGCAACACGGCCAGTGCCACCGCCCCGGCGGCCCCCGGGACGGCGAAGCCCGCCGCCACCCCACCGTGCTCCATCACCGGCCCCGCGGCGGCCGTTCCCGCGGCGTTTCCGACCACAAAGGTGGTCACCAGCCAGGAGAACGCCTCGGTGACCGTGCCGCGCGGGGCGTGCCGGTCGACGACCACGAAGACGCAGGCGAGCGCGGGCGCCAGGAAGAGGCCGGAGAGCCCGGCGAGAGCGGTCATAGCGGCCACTCCGGGCACCAGGACCAGCGGCAGGTAGCCGAGCGCCAGAGCGGCCACCAGGGCCCGCAGCCGCCGCTCCGGCGGGCCGGCCCAGGGCCGCGCGCCATACGCGAGGCCGCCCACCAGCGCGCCGACGCCCAGCGCGGAGAGCAGATAGCTGGACACCATGCCGCCGCCGTGCTCGTCCGCGTAGCCCACGGCCGCTACGCCGATCGAGCCGAGGGCGATGCCGACGAAGAAGAACGTGCCGAGGAGCACCAGCAGGCCCTGCGAGCGCAACGCGCCCAGCCAGTGCGCCTCGCGCGGCGCCGAGCGCCACTGGCGGGAGGGCGGCGAGACCACGACCGACAGCGCGCCCGCGACCCCGATCACGTTGATGACCAGCAGCGCCACCGCTTCCGACCACAGCGCCACCAGGGCGGTCACCAGCAGCGGCCCGACGGAGAAGATCACCTCCTGCGCGACGGCGTCCAGCG
>NZ_MUNE01000539.1 GCF_002154605.1 Streptomyces milbemycinicus
CCGCGGACCGCGGCGACGACCACCCCATCGTGGTCGCGGGCGGTCACGCCGCGTTCAACCCCGAGCCGATCGCGGACTTCATCGACTGTGCGGTGATCGGCGACGGCGAGCAGGCCGTCCTGGAGATGACCGAGATCGTCCGGGCCTGGAAGGCCGAGGGCCGCCCCGGCGGCCGGGACGAGGTGCTGTTCCGCCTCGCCCGCACCGGCGGGGTCTATGTGCCCAGGTTCTACGACGTGGAGTACCTGCCCGACGGGCGGATCTCCCGCGTCGTACCGAACCGCTCCGGTGTGCCGTGGCGGGTGTCCAAGCACACCGTGATGGACCTGGACGAGTGGCCGTACCCCAAGCAGCCGCTGGTGCCGCTCGCCGAGACGGTCCATGAGCGGATGTCCGTCGAGATCTTCCGCGGGTGCACGCGCGGCTGCCGCTTCTGCCAGGCGGGCATGATCACCCGTCCGGTGCGTGAGCGGTCCATCACCGGCATCGGTGAGATGGTCGACAAGGGCCTCAAGGCCACCGGCTTCGAAGAGGTCGGCCTGCTGTCCCTGTCCTCGGCGGACCACACCGAGATCGGCGACATCGCCAAGGGCCTCGCCGACCGCTACGAGGAAGACAAGATCGGCCTGTCGCTCCCGTCGACCCGGGTGGACGCCTTCAACATCGACCTCGCCAACGAGCTCACCCGCAACGGCCGCCGCTCCGGCCTCACCTTCGCCCCCGAGGGCGGCAGTGAGCGCATCCGCAAGGTCATCAACAAGATGGTCTCCGAAGACGACCTGATCAGGACCGTCTCCACCGCGTACGGCAACGGCTGGCGGCAGGTGAAGCTCTACTTCATGTGCGGTCTGCCGACCGAGACCGACGAGGACGTGCTGCAGATCGCCGACATGGCGACGAAGGTCATCGCCAAGGGCCGCGAGGTCTCCGGTCAGAACGACATCCGCTGCACCGTCTCCATCGGCGGCTTCGTCCCCAAACCGCACACCCCCTTCCAGTGGGCGCCGCAGCTCAGCGCCGAGGAGACGGACGCGCGCCTGGAGAAGCTGCGCGAGAAGATCCGCGGCGACAAGAAGTACGGCCGCTCCATCGGCTTCCGCTACCACGACGGCAAACCGGGCATCGTCGAGGGCCTGCTCTCCCGCGGCGACCGCCGGATCGGCGCGGTCATCCGTGCCGTCTACGAGGACGGCGGCCGCTTCGACGGCTGGCGCGAGCACTTCAGCTACGACCGCTGGATGGAGTGCGCCGAGCGGACACTGCCCGAGTTCGGCGTGGACGTCGACTGGTACACCACCCGCGAGCGCGGCTACGAAGAGGTCCTGCCCTGGGACCACCTGGACTCCGGTCTCGACAAGGACTGGCTCTGGGAGGACTGGCAGGACTCGCTCGACGAGACCGAGGTCGACGACTGCCGCTGGACCCCGTGTTTCGACTGCGGCGTCTGTCCGCAGATGGACACCCAGATCCAGATCGGACCGACCGGCAGGAAGCTGCTGCCGCTGTCGGTCGTCAAGTAACCCACGGCCCGACAAGTACGCTGGAAGAGGCACGGGCCGCGGCACCCGCTCGGGTGAGCGGCCCGCCCACCGGCGTTCGACAGCCGCCAGACAGCAAGGAGAAGGACCCCTGGGCAAGCGACAGCCCGAAGGCCCGCCGCCCGCACCCGCGGTGCAGCGCATCCGTTTGCGCTACACCAAGCGCGGCCGCCTCCGGTTCACCAGCCACCGCGACTTCCAGCGCGCCTTCGAGCGGGCGCTGCGCCGCGCCGAGGTGCCCATGGCGTACTCGGCGGGGTTCACCCCGCACCCCAAGGTGTCGTACGCCAATGCCGCACCCACCGGCACGGGCAGTGAGGCCGAGTACCTGGAGATCCAGCTCACCGAGGCGCGCGACCCCGAAAGGCTGCGTGGACTCCTCGATGGGTCGCTGCCCCCCGGGCTCGACGTCATCGACGCCGTCGAGGCCCATACGTCGAATCTGGCCGAGCGGCTGCAGGCCTCCGTCTGGGAGATCCGGCTCGAGGGAGTCGACGCGGACGAGGCCGAGCGCGCCGTCGCCGCCTTCCTCGTGGCCGAAACGGTCCAGGTCGAGCGCATGACGAAAAATGGGTTGCGGACCTTCGACGCGCGTGGCGCGGTGGCCCGGCTCGAGGCCCTTACGGCCCCGGTCGATAGGCCGGGGGACCCTGCCTGTGCGATACTGCGGCTGGTGGTACGGCATCTGACACCTGCCGTGCGACCCGACGACGTCCTGTCCGGTCTCCGCGCTACGGCCGACCTGGCGCCGCCGGTCCCCGCAGCGGTGACCAGGCTGGCGCAGGGGCTGCTCGATGAGGAGTCCGGCACGGTGACCGACCCGCTCGCGCCCGATCGCGAGGCAGCCTTGGCCGCCCCACCCACGGCCGCCGGGCTGACCGCCGCGATGGCGCCGGAAGGTTCCGCGTAGGACCGCCGTCGATGCGCCGCCGATGCACCAGGGAGCCACCCGGGTCCGGCAGGCGCACTGACCAGGAGACTTTCGCCGGTCCGGCATTTCCGGTCCTGGCGAGTGAGACGACAGCTCCCGTGCGGCGCCCGCGCCGCGGGCGGCGGCAATCGCGCACAGCGCGCGGATTGCGGCCGGACGCAGACGCGGCGCCCGGGAGCGTGACGGGAGAAACGCCCGCATGCTCGAGCCTATTGAGCCGATCGAACCTATCCAGCCTCTGGGACAGCCCGCTCAGCGTGCCGTCGGACCCAGGGACACCATTGAGAACAACACGCCCAGCGACACCCTGCCCCCGCGCCGCCGCCGCGCGGCCTCCCGGCCGGCCGGCCCGCCCGCGGGGACGCTGAGCGACGCGGCGGCCCAGACCGCCACTCCGGCCATACCGGCCGCCCAGTCCACCGACCTCGAGGGCGTGTCGGCCGAGGCCGCGTCGGCGTCGGCGGAGGAGCCGGTGCCCGCGCCGCGTACGCGCCGTCGTGCGACCCGTAAGGCGACTGCTCCGGCGGGTTCGCCGGAGACGGCCGAGACGACCGCCGAGACGGTGGTCGCCGCCGAGGACGCCACACCGGCCGAGGAGCCGGTGCCCGCGCCGCGTACGCGCCGCCGTGCGTCGCGCAAGGCGACCGCCCCGGCGGGCTCGCCGGAGGCTGCTGAGGACGGCGCCGCGGAGTCCGCGGACGCTGAGGTGGCTGACGCCGAGGTCGCGGAGGAGGCCGCCGCGCCGGCGCGCAAGCGCCGCCGTGCGACCCGCCAGGCGTCCGCTCCGACGGGTGCGCCGGAGACGGCCGAGACCGTTGTCGCCGCCGAGGCCGCTGACGTGCCGGACGAGGCGGCTGATGAGCAGCCTGCCGAGTCCGATGAGACCGCCGAGGCCGCGGCACCGGTGCGCAAGCGCCGTCGTGCGACGCGCCAGGCGTCCGCTCCGACGGGTGCGCCGGAGACGGCCGAGACCGTTGCCGCCGCCGAGGCCGCTGACGAGAGCGACGAGAGTGCTGAAGCCGCCGAGACCGTCGAAGCTGTGGCGCCGGTCGGTCGGCGTCGTCGGGTGACGCGTAAGGCGACCGCTCCGGCGGGTTCGCCGCAGCCTGCCGACGAGGAGACGGCGGAGGCCGCCGCGGCGGAAGAGACCGCCGCCCAGCCCACCGAGATCAGTGAGACCGCTCACGCCGCCGCCGAGGCGGCGGAAGAGGCCGTGCCCGCGCGGCGTACGCGCCGGCGTGCGACGCGTAAGGCGACCGCCGCGGCGGGCTCGCCCGAGTCCGAGGCCCCGGAGGTGACCGCCGTGGCGCAGACCACTGCCGCAGCAGCCGACGAGAGCGCCGCCGGTGACGCCGCCGAGGAGCAGCCCGCCGACGCCGCGCCGCGTGCCCGTACCCGCCGCCGGGCGACCCGTGCGGCGGCCGCTGCCACTGTCGACGAGCAGCAGGCCGAAGCCCCGCAGGCGGAGGCTCCGCAGGCCGCCGACGAGGCCGAGCCGGAGGCTCCGGCCAGGGGGCGGCGCCGGGCCGTACGGCCGCCGACGGCCGTGTTCCAGGCGCCGGTGTTCACCGAGCCGGTGTTCCAGACGCCGGAGAGCGCGGCCCTGGCCGCCGCCGCGGCCGCCGAAGAGGCGGACGAGGCGGACGAGGCGGAGGCGGACGAGACGGAGGACGCGGGAGCGTTCGGGATCGCCGAGCCGCCGGCGCCCACCGGCGGTGCGCGCCGCCGTCGCCGTCGCCGCGGTGAGGAGTTTGACGACCAGACCGCGCAGGCCGCGCAGGCCGAGGCCGAGGAGACGGCCGAGCCCGCCGAGGAGGCCGAGCTCGCGGAGGGCGAGCACGGCGACGAGGAGTCGGGCGAGCGCCCGGCCCGCCGCCGTCGCCGTGGCGGTCGGCGCCGCCGCCGGGGCGAGGCCGCTGACGTCGAGAGCGCCGAGGGCGAGACCGGCGAGCGCTACGAGGACGAGCACCCGGGCGAGGGCGCGGACGAGCGGGCCACCGGCGAGGCCGAGGAGGCCGACGAGGACGACGACACGGTCGGCGGCGCGGGCTCCAGCAGCAGCCGTCGCCGTCGGCGCCGCCGTCGGCGCAGCGGGGACGCCGCCGAGGTCGAGTCGGGCGACGACCCGGAGCGTACGGTCGTCAAGATCCGCGAGCCGCGGGAGCGGCGCGCGAAGGAAGCCGAGTCCGGCGCCGACGAGGTGCAGTCGATCAAGGGGTCGACGCGGCTCGAGGCGAAGAAGCAGCGCCGCCGCGAAGGGCGTGAGCAGGGCCGCCGCCGGGTGCCGATCATCACGGAGGCCGAGTTCCTGGCCCGCCGTGAGGCGGTCGAGCGGGTGATGGTCGTGCGGCAGAACGGCGAGCGCACCCAGATCGGCGTGCTGGAGGACAACGTCCTCGTCGAGCACTTCGTCAACAAGGAACAGTCGAACAGCTACGTCGGCAACGTCTACCTGGGCAAGGTGCAGAACGTCCTGCCCTCGATGGAGGCCGCCTTCGTCGACATCGGCAAGGGCCGTAACGCCGTCCTCTACGCGGGCGAGGTCAACTTCGAGGCGCTGGGGCTCGCCAACGGCCCGCGCCGTATCGAGACCGCCCTCAAGTCGGGCCAGTCCGTTCTGGTCCAGGTCACCAAGGACCCGATCGGCCACAAGGGCGCCCGGCTGACCAGCCAGGTCTCCCTCCCCGGCCGTTACCTGGTGTATGTGCCCGAGGGCTCGATGACCGGCATCAGCCGCAAGCTGCCGGACACCGAGCGCGCGCGTCTGAAGCAGATCCTCAAGAAGATCGTCCCCGAGGACGCGGGCGTCATCGTCCGCACCGCGGCCGAGGGCGCGAGCGAGGACGAGCTGTCGCGTGACGTCCAGCGGTTGCAGGCGCAGTGGGAGGAGATCCAGAAGAAGGCGAAGAACGGCGGCGCCCCCACGCTGCTGTACGGCGAGCCGGACATGACCGTCCGGGTCGTCCGCGACATCTTCAACGAGGACTTCTCCAAGGTCATCGTCAGCGGTGACGGCGCCTGGGACACGATCCACGGATACGTCTCGCATGTCGCGCCGGACCTCGCGGACCGGCTGCAGAGGTGGACGTCGGACGTCGACGTGTTCGCCACGTACCGGATCGACGAGCAGCTGATGAAGGCGCTGGACCGCAAGGTGTGGCTGCCCAGCGGCGGCTCCCTGGTGATCGACCGGACCGAGGCGATGGTCGTGGTCGACGTCAACACCGGCAAGTTCACCGGCCAGGGCGGCAACCTGGAGGAGACGGTCACCAGGAACAACCTGGAGGCGGCCGAGGAGATCGTGCGCCAGCTGCGGCTGCGCGACCTCGGCGGCATCATCGTGATCGACTTCATCGACATGGTGCTGGAGTCGAACCGGGACCTGGTGCTGCGGCGCCTGCTGGAGTGCCTGGGCCGGGACCGTACGAAGCACCAGGTGGCGGAGGTCACCTCGCTGGGCCTGGTCCAGATGACCCGTAAGCGGGTCGGCCAGGGCCTGCTGGAGTCCTTCTCCGAGCCCTGTGTGCACTGCAACGGCCGTGGTCTGATCGTCCACGTGGACCAGCCGACGGCGGTCGGCGGCGGTGGCGGCAAGCGCAAGAAGAAGAAGGGTGCGGCCGGTCACCTGGCCGAGCCCGAGCAGGTCCCGGAGACCGCCGAGGTCGTGGAGGCCGCCGCGGCGGCCGTGGTCGAGGCCGAGCCGGAGACGGTGGCCGAGGCCGCCCACGAGGCCGCCGAGCACAAGACCATGCCGGAGCCGGTGACCTTCGCCGCCGACGAGGAGCTGTACAGCAGCGCCGCGGAGGCCGAGGCCGCCGCCACGCGTGGCCGTACGCGCCGCCGGGCGACCCGGAAGGTGACGGCTCCCGCGGGCGCTCCGAAGGCCGCGGAGCGGCCGGAGGCGGCCGTGGTGGTCGTGCCGGCCGAGGAGCCCAAGGAAGCCCCGGCCCCGGCGGAGGAGCCGAAGGCCGAGGCCGAGCCGGTCGCGGCGCCGGAGCCGGTGTCCGCGCCTCGTGCGCGCCGCCGGGTGACCCGTAAGGTGACCGCTCCCGCGGGCTCGCCGTCGGGCTCCGAGGAGGCGGCCGTGGTGGTCGTCAGCGCGGCTGCTCAGGACTCCGCGCCGGAGTCGGCGCCGGAGCCGGTGGCGGTCGAGCCCGAGCCCGAGACGGTGTCCGAGGCTTCTGAGGCGGCTTCCGAGGCCGCAGTGGAGCCGGAGGAGGCGGCAGCCCCGGCGCCGGCGAAGAAGACGGCCCGCAAGGCCGCCAAGAAGGCGCCGGCGAAGAAGGCGGCGGCCAAGAAGACGGCCGCGAAGAAGACGACCGCCAAGAAGGCCGCCGCCTTCTTTGCCGTCGTCTTCTTCGCGGCGGCCTTCTTGGCGGTC
>NZ_MUNE01000054.1 GCF_002154605.1 Streptomyces milbemycinicus
CGTACTCCCGCTCCGCCAGCTCGCGCAGCTGGCGGAGGGTCAGTGAGGCCAGGGTCCGCTCGATGGTGGTGAGGCGTTTTTCGACCCTGTCCCGCTGTTTCTTCCGCTTGGTCGTGAGGGACAGCTGTTTCTTCAGCGCGGCCCGGCCCCGCTTGGCGAGATCTTCCGCATGTGCCTCCCCTCTGGTCAGCCGCTCGACGAGGATCGCCTGGCGGTCGGCGGCCCGGCCGAGCTCACGCGTCTGCTCGGTGACCTGGTCCGGGCTCGGGGACAGCAGCGCCATCAGGAGGTGGTACGAGGACAGCTGGGTGCGGCCCTGGTACTGCTCGCGGGCCAGTTGCCCCGCCTCGTCGCGGCTGATGGCGAGGTGGGCCCGGGTGCGGACGAGGGCGGCGGTCAGCGCCCGGGTCTTGGCGCGCTGCTTGCGCAGCTTCTCCTCGGTGGCGTTGTACGCCTCGCTCGCCTCCTCGGCCTTGCGGTACAGCGTCTTGAGCTGCGTCAGCAGCTCGGCGACCGACTGCTCGGCGGGCGCGGGCGCGGGCACGGGAGCGGGCGCGGCGGCGGCCGGCGCCGACGGGACGGGCGCGGCCAGCGCGGTGGCCGCGGTCAGCGCCGCCGCGCAGACAGATCGCACAATGCGTCCTGACACGGGTTCACCTCCGGGCTCGACGAGTCGACCTCGGGGCGATCGTGACATGGCCAGTCGTATATTCAGGAGAATTATCCGCGAGTCGGGCCAATACGGTCACCCGTCCGGCGGTCGATCCGCCCGCCCGTTCCGTCGTATGTCTGTGCGAGCGGTGGTGGTGCCGGGCAGCGCGGCCGTAGCTGTTGGCGTACCGTCAGCCGGGCTTTGACCAGGGCCATTTCAGCCCGCCCTGCGCTTTGCCCGCCGGGTCGTACTCGTACCGCCACCCGCGCACCAGCCCCAGCCGCCGCGATGTGGCGGCCGGCACCCGGCGGTAGACGTACACCGTCGGCGGGCCGCCGCCCTCGTCCGGCACCGGCACCTCGTACGTCTTCGGCGGCTGCCCGGTCAGCCCGACCAGCACCGGCAGCACCCGGCCGTCCAGCGGCCCGCCCACGAAGGGCGTCTCCTCGCTTCTCACCGGCCCAGTCTCACAGCACGTGGGAGGCGTCGCCGCACAGCAGGTGGGAGACCCAGTCTTACAGCAGGTGGGAGGCGTCGCCGAGCACCGGCATCACACGCCGGGCCAGCGCCCCGGCCTGCCCCTCCGCAGTCTCCAGCGCGAGCGCCGCGCGCAGCACCCGCGCCGTCTGCGGATCGCTCGCGCTCGTGGCGGCCATCAGCGCGACGAAATGGTCCACGAGCCAGTCCCGCAGCTGCGCCATCGGCGGCTGCTTGCCCTCGTCCAGCCACATCAGCGAGGCGGCCTCGACCGCGGTGATCCAGGTGCGCACCATCATCCGCAGCCGCGGGCTCGGTTCCGCCACCTCCAGATGGAGCAGGATCTGATCGGCCGCGGCGCGCCGCACCTCGTCGACGATCGCGTTGGTCCGCGAGGTGTCGGCGACACTGCCGCCCTGCAGCAGCGCGCTGAACCCCGCGTCGCGCTCGTCCACAAAGGCGAGATAGCGGTCGAGCCCCCGGCCAAGACGTACGGTGAGCGGGCCGCTCCGGGGCTCGGCGAAGCACAGTTCCAGCTCATCGGCGGCGCTGCGCAGCGCCGCCTCGTACAACTGCTGCTTACCGCCGGGGAAGTAGCGGTAGACCAGCGGCCGGGAGGCCCCGGCGGCGGTGGCCACGTCGTCCAGCGAGACCTCCTCGGGCGCGCGATGGGCGAACAACCCGAGCGCGGCGGCGATCAGCTGGGCCCGCCGCTCCTCCACACCGAGCCTGCGATACGCGCCCCGGCGCGCGGGGCGCGTGGCGCGGCGCGCCGCGGCCGCGGGGTCGGCCGCCGGCGTGTCGGAAGCCGGCGCGGTGGCCGCCGGCGTGGCGGGTGCCGGCGTGGCGGGTGTCGCGGGCGACGCCGCGGCACGGGTCGTTGTCGCCGCCGGCTGCGCCGGGGCGGTGCCGCTGCCTGAGGTCATGCCTGGCAGCGTAACCGCCCCTGCGTGCGATTACGCCAGCAGGCCCGAGCTCTGCCACAACCCGCGCCCCGCGCCCCGCAGCACGCCGATGTCGTCGAGGAAGTCCGTCAGCCGCTTCGCGCCCGTACGCATCACCTCGCGCCGATGGGCGCTCGCCCGCGCCTGCTCGACCGCCGCGCGCCGGTCGAGTCCGACGTCCGCGTACACCTGGGGGTTGACGAAGGCACGCGCGAACACCCGGGCGAACTCGCCCGAGCCGAGCCGGGTCACCTCCGCCTTCCACGAGGACGCCGACACCATCTGACGGCGCAACTCCTCCCGCGCGTACCGCACATGGCGCGCCTCCTCCACCACATGGATCCGCGTCGCACCGCGCACCAGCGGCTGGATCCGTTCGTCGGGGAAGGTCAGCCGCTGCATCCAGTCCAGGATCTCCTCGCCGAGCAGGGTCGCGGTGAAGGAGCCGGGGGTCGTGGAGGCCGTCTTGAAGAAGCGGCCGAGGTTGTGGTGCAGCGGGGCGGGCGGATAGGCGGGGGTGCCGCCCTTGGCGATCAGCCGGGCGAACATCTTCGAGTGACGGCACTCGTCGGCGATTTCGGTGAGCGCGTAGCGCACATGCGCGCTGGTCGAGGGCTTGTCGTAAATATGGCGGGTGAGCAGCTGGATCAGGATGACCTCGAGCCATATGCCGAGCGAGAGCAGCGCCGCGAACTCATGCCGGGACAGCAGGACGCGCTGCTCCTCGGACATCCGCCGCCACATCGGCGTGGCGTACAGGGACAGCAGCTCCGGCGGCCAGAACCACATGCCCTCCTCGTACGGCGCGTCCCAGTCGAGCTCGGCGTCCGGGTCGAAGGAGTGCCGGGCGGAGGACTTCAGCAGCCGTTCGGCCACCGCCTCGCGGTCCTTGAGCAGCCCGAGCGCATCGCGTGGCGCGGTGGGTCGGATCGTGGTCGTCATGCTTGGCACCTCGGCGCACCTCGGTCGTGGCGGGGCCGCCGGGAGGGTTACCGGCGGATACGTCTTATGAGACGCTGTGTCAGCAAGCGCGTCAATCCCCTGCGTACGGCCGCGTCAAGCCCGCCCGGAGAGCGGGCCGCCGATACGCTCGACCGATTCTCGAGTGGCATATGGCTCGGCTGTACTAGACGTGTGAGCCCGCGTTTTCCCATCCGTTGACGGGGGAGCGAGCAAGGCGAAGGAGGCGTCGAATGCCGACGCAGGAGCTCTACGCGATGGACCCCGGGGATCCGAAGTGGCAGGTGCCCGCCACCGGGGCGGCCCGCTTCAGCTGGGACTACGGCCAAGGCCGCGAACGGCTGCTCGCCCTCTACCAGAAGGGCAAGGACAAGCAGTGGGACGCCGTGAAGCGGATCGACTGGGACCAAGAGGTGGACCCGTACGATCCGCTGGGCACCCCCGACGACGCCCTGCCCCTCCACGGCACCCGGCACTGGGGCAAGATGACCGAGCGGGACAAGGGCGAGCTGCGGCATCACTTCGCCGCCTGGCAGTTCAGCCAGTTCCTGCACGGTGAACAGGGCGCCATGGTGTGCGCGGCGCGGATCGTGGAGTCGGTCCCCGACCTGGACGCCAAGTTCTACTCCGCCACCCAGACCATGGACGAGGCGCGGCACGCCGAGATCTACAGCCGGTTTCTGCGCGACAAGCTCGGCACCCTCTACCCGATCAACGACAACCTGGCCGCGCTGCTCGGCGACACCCTCCGCGACTCCCGCTGGGACATGCCGTACCTGGGCATGCAGGTGCTCATCGAGGGCCTGGCGCTGGCCGCGTTCGGGCTCATCCGCGACACCACGGACAAGCCGCTGCCCCGCCAGATCCTCACCTACGTCATGCAGGACGAGGCCCGCCATGTCGCCTTCGGGCGGATGGCGCTGCGAGACTATTACCGGCAGCTCACGGATGCGGAGCTGCGCGAGCGCGAGGAATTCGTCATCGAGGGCTGCTACTTGATGCGCGACCGGCTGCGCGGGGTCGAGGTCCTGGAGAACCTCGGCATCTCCAGCGCCGAGGCCCACGAGTACACCGAACGCGCGCCGCAGCTCCAGATCTTCCGCAAGCTGCTGTTCAGCCGGATCGTGCCGTGTGTGAAGGACATCGGGCTGTGGGGCGCGCGGCTGCGGCGCGCGTATGTCGACCTGGGCGTGCTGGAGCTGGGCGACGGAGACCTCGACCAGCTGATGGCGCAGGACGAGGAGCTGGCCGACCGGCTCGACGCGCGGCGCTTCAGGGCGGAGGAGGCGGCGCGTACGGGGGAGGTGGCGGCGGCGATCGCCGAGGGCGCGGCGGACGACTGACGGCGGACGGCCTACGGGGCTGCGGGGCGGTGGGTGACGGCCTGGGGCCTCAGCCGCAGCTGTCCCGGGGTCTCGGGGCGGGGTCGACCGCGCCGACCCCGGTCACGAGCGAGCCGAAGCTCTGCGCGCCCAGCGGCCCGACGACGCGCTTGCGCAGGGCATCGGCCAGGGTGAGGGCGGCGGTGACGGCGGCGGTGAGGCCCGGCTCGGTCAGCCGGGCGAGGATGACCCGGCGGTCGCACGGCGAGGGGTGGCGCTCGAGCAGCCCGGCCTCGGCCAGCCGGTCGGCGACCTTGGTGGTGCCGGCCGTGGTGAAGCCGAGGGTGGCCGCGAGCTGGTTCATCGGCGCGGCGTTCTCAGGGGCGGTGAGCAGGAACCACAGCACCTGGAACGACGAGGGTGCCAGGCCGGTCTTCGTCTCGACGTCGTCCAGGAGCTGATCGGTGAGCCGCCGCATCCCCGACTGCAGGACGTCCCACTGCTCGAGCAGCGCGTGATCCTCCGAAGTGGGACATCGGGAGCCGTCCCCTTCGCCCACGTGGGCCGTCTCCGGGCATTCCGCCATGTCTCGCACCCCTCTCGCGCTGTCGACCGGTCTTGCCCAGGGTATCAATGCCAGCTACTGTCTAACTAGCTACTTAATATCGAGCTACTTAAATGGTTCGCCCGACCTGCCCGTACGAAAGGCCTTCCGCCATGCCCGAACCCGCTGCCACCACGCCCCTCCCCGCCGTCCAGGCCGGCGCCTGGGTCCTCGACCCCGCACGGACGCGGGTCCGCCTCCAGCACAAGACCATGTGGGGAATGGTCACGGTGAAGGGCGGCTTCACCAGCGTCGACGGCGAGGGCGAGGTCCTGCCCGACGGCTCCGCGAGCGGCACCCTGACCATCGACGCGGCCTCCGTGGACACAGGCCACGCCAAGCGCGACGCCCATCTGCGCAGCGCGGACTTCTTCGACACCGACCGCCACGCCGCCCTCGTCTTCACCGCCCACCGCGCCACACCCGACCCCCGGGGCGCCGTGGAGATCGCCGGCGAACTGACGGTCCGCGGCACCACCCGCCCGCTGGCCTTCACCGCCACCGCACCGGGCGCCACCGCGGACGGGGTCACCCTGACCGCCGAACTGTCCGTCGACCCGGCCGACTTCGGGCTCACCTGGAACAAGCTCGGCATGATGAAGGGCCAGACCGCGATCACGGTCGAGGCCCACTTCATCCGCGGACGCGCGTAAGGGACGAACACCGCGGCGCACCGAAAAACCGCGGTGCGGCGAACATCCCCCCACTGGCACGATGCGCACCATGACCGCGACCCCAACTCCGAACCCGTCGGCCGCCCGCCGCAGCATCGAGGCCCTTGCCCTCGGCGACGCCTTCGGCGAACGCTGGTTCCCGCTCTTCCGCGACCGGCGGCGGGCGTACGACGAGATCAGGGCGCGGGCGGTCCCGGAGGAGTCGCCGTGGCCGTGGACGGACGATACGGCGATGGCGCTCGGCGTACTGAGCGTGCTGAACGACCACGGGAAGGTCGACCAGCCCCGGCTTGCCCAAACCCTGGCCGACACCTTCCTGTCCGACCCCGGGCGCGGCTACGGCAGCGGCATGCATGAACTCCTGCCGTCACTCGCCGCCGCCCCCACCTCCTGGCCGTCCGCCACCCGCGCCCTGTTCGGCGGCGAGGGCAGCCTCGGCAACGGCGCGGCGATGCGGGTCGCACCGCTGGGCGCGTGGTTCAGCGCGGACCCGGACCACGCCGCCGAACAGGCCCGCCGCTCGGCCGAGGTCACCCACGCCCACCCTCAGGGCATCGCCGGCGCGGTCGCGGTCGCGGTGGCGGCGTCCCTCACAGCCGGCCGCGTCCAGACCCCTGAACCGGCCCTGGACGGCAGCGCCTCGGCCCCGGAACCAGCCCCGGACCTCCTCGCCCGGGTCGCCGACCGCACCCCTCCGGGCCCGGTCCGCGACGGCCTGATCCACGCCATCGCCCTGCCGCCCACCACCACCCCGCGCCAGGCCGCCGACCTGCTCGGAAGCGGCCGCCGCATCCGGGCCGACGACACCGTCCCCTTCGCCCTCTGGTGCGCCGCCCGCCACCAGGACGACTTGATCGCCGCCCTGTGGGCCACGGCGGAGGGACTTGGCGACGTCGACACCACCTGCGCGATCGTGGGCGGCGTCGTAGGAGCGGGCACGGGCGTATCGGCCGTCCCGGCCGCCTGGCTGGGACGGCGGGAGCCGCTGCCCGCGTGGGTGGCGGCGCTGTCGTAGACCGAGTGAGCGCTCCTTAGCCACGTTGGCCGACGCGTTTATTGCGGTACGTAGCCGCTCTACATACGCTCGGTAGCTATTGAGTTGAGCGCATAGGGGGAGACGACATGGCCCGTCCCTGGGAAGCCGATCCGTCCGCGTTATTCGTGCGGCGACTTGGCAAGTCGGCCAAGGAGCTGGGCACGACCAAGGACGAGGACGGCTGCCCGGACATCTGGGAGCTCGGCAACGGTGACATCGCCATTGTCGGACGCGATCTCACCGACGCCTACGCCGCACGTCTGCCCGCGGATGTCACCATCGCCTCGGATGAGCGCCTGGTGGTCATTCCGGGAAACATGCTCCGCTCCGCGAAGCCGGACATCGCCGATGCCTGACCGGAGCGCCCTCGAACTCCCCGTCGGCCAAGGAGAACGGCTGCTCCTTGACGCCTATCAAAGCGAATTCCGGCAGCGTCGAGCGGAGCTCCGCGACCGGCAGTCCTGGAAGTTCGAGCGGCAGCAGGAGTTCGAGGAACTGGACAATAGCTGGGAAGCGTTCTGCCGAGGCCATTGGGAGGAAGCCCTGCGGCTTCTCGGCGAGGAGCGGGAAGCGCACCTCAAGACGGCCCAGCGCGACCGGGAGCGCGGCACCGCTTTTCACCGCGTTCGCGTGGTGGAGGAGCCGCTGACGCCTTATATGCAGTGGGAACTGCATGCGCTGCGGGTGCAGTCGGAGGCCGGCAAGGAGATTCGGGTCGTCACGCCCGCTGCCCTGAGCTCGCTGGAGATCACCGGCCCGCTGCCCGAAGTCGTGGTGGTCGGCAGCCAGGTCCTGTACCAGGTCGTCTATACGGAAGCCGGCTTCCTGGACGGAGCGATCCGCTTCACGGACGCCGAGCTGACCAGGCGCTGGGAGAGCTTCATCAAGGAGCTGTACGAGGCCGGGGAAGATCTGCTGCCCTACTTCGAACGCCGCGTGGCGCACCTTTCGCCGCCACAGCCGCCGCAGCCGAAAGCGGTGTAAGCGATCACCAGGGACGACGACGCGGATGGGAGGCGTCGGGGAGACACGGACAACGACCTGTCGGGATTCTCTCGCGATGTCGTACAAGCGGGAGCCATCTCCGGGGGAGTGCACTTCCACAGCACCCGGGCGGCGGACGACCCCGCCCGGGTCGTTCCGCGGCAGCTGCCCGGTGATGCCAGGGGTTTCGTCAACCGTACGGAGGAGTTGCACCGCCTCGACGCGATCTTGGCCGGTGGCGAGGGCGACTCCGTCGTGGTCGCCATATGCGTGATCGCCGGTACCGCGGGAGCGGGGAAGACATCTCTGGCTCTGCGCTGGGCCCACCAGGTGAAGGCCGATTTCCCCGACGGTCAGCTCTACGTCAACCTGCGGGGCTATGACCCGGGCGAGCCGGTCACCGCGCAGGAAGCACTGCACCGGTTCCTGACGGGACTCGGCGTCGAGCCGGGCGCGGTGCCGACGGACACCGAGGCCGCTGCGGCACTGTTCCGCTCCTTGTCAGCCGACCGCAGGATGCTGATCGTCCTGGACAACGCCGCCACCGTGGCCCAGGTGCGGCCGCTGCTGCCCGGTCACGCCGGTTGCCTGGTGGTCGTCACCAGCCGGGGCCGGCTGTCCGGGCTCGCCGTACGCGATGGGGCGCACCGCATCACCCTCGGGACCCTTCCCGAGCCGGAGGCGGTGTCCCTGCTGCGCGCCGTGACCTCCGGCTATCGTCCTGAGGACGATGCGGAGAAGCTGACCGAGCTCGCCCGACTCTGTGCGCGACTGCCCCTGGCCTTGCGCATCGCGGCGGAGCGCGCCGCGAGCCATCCCCATATGCAGTTGGACGAACTGATCGCCGACCTACGTGACGAGTCCGCGCTGTGGGCGGCTCTGAGCACGGGGGACGAGCAGGACGCCGATGCGGTGCGCTCGGTGTTCGCCTGGTCGTACCGGGCGCTGTCCCCGGATGCGGCCCGCCTCTTCAGGCTGCTCGGTCTGCACCCGGGGCCAGGGTTCGGTCTCGGAGCCGTCTCCGCTCTCGCCGGTATCAGCGTGCGGCAGGCGCGGCAGCTGCTGGATGTGCTGGTCGGGGCACATCTGTTGGAGCAGACCGCACCTGACCGGTTCGAGTTCCACGATCTTCTGCGAGCCTATGCGACCGAGCAGAGCCGCCTGGACGAGACGGCCGACGGCCGCGCCGCTGCCTTGCGGCGCGTACTCGACTGGTATCTGCACACGGCCGATGCCGCGCAGAGCTGGATCACCCCCGCCCGCGAACACCTCTCGCTGGACCCGGCGGACGAGAGGGCCGCTCCCCTGTCCTTCTCCGACTACGACCAGGCCGTCGACTGGTCCGAGCGGGAGCAGTCGAATCTCATCGCCGCGGTGCGAACTGCTGAGAAGGCCGGACTCGATCGCTACGCGTGGCAGCTGTCCGCGGTGTTCTGGAGCGCCCAGGCGCCTTCGGCCGCCGTCACCGACTGGCTCGACACGGGAGAGATCGGCCTGAGGGCGGTACGTCGTCTTGGCGACCGGGTCGGCGAAGCCAAGATTCTGGAGAGCCTTGGATTCGCCTACCGGCGGCTCAACGACCTTCCAAAGGCCCTGAACGCGCATCGCGAGGCACTGACAATCCGACGGGAGCTGTCCGACCCCCGGGGCGAGGCATCCGCGCTGAACGCTCTGGGACTGCTCGCCCTCCGTACGCGACGGTTACGCGACGCGGAAGAGCATTTCGTACGAGCCTTGGCCGTCTTCCACGAACTCGACGCTGTGCACTGGGAAGCGGTCACCCGCGCCAATCTCGGCACAGTGCACTTTGAGGCCGGACGCTTGACCGAAGCGGTAAGCAATCTTGAACAAGCCCTTGTGGTGCATGAGCGGATGGCGAACAAGGGCAGCGTGGGCAATGTCCTCCGCGTGCGCAGTGCGATCCACCTGGAACGCGGCGAATTGGCCGAAGCCGCCCGGACCGCGCACGAAGCCCTGGATATGGCCTTGGAACTGCGCGACCGCGTGATGGAGGGGTATTGGCTGCTCTATCTGGGCGATGTCCAGCAAGCGCTCGGGCAGTGTGCCGAGGCTCTGATCTCCTACCAGCGATCTGCCACGATTCACCGTCGCTTGGGCGACCGCAGCCGTGAAGCGCTCGCCTGGTACGGCGTGGGCAGGACATACCACCGCCTTGAGCGCGCTGCCGAAGCCGCCGACTTTTTCCGCAGGGCCGCCGCAGTCCAGCAGGAAGTGGGTGATTCCTGGCACCATGCCCTGGCCCTGGACGGCCTCGCGACGTCGCTGTTCGTTGAAGACGCGGTAGCGGCCAGGCGACATTGGGGCGACGCCCTACGGCTCCTGGCCGACTACGACGACGTGCGCGCGGTGAAGCTGCGAGAAAGGATCGAGGGCCGGCTTACGGAATAGAGAGAGGCTTCCCGCCCAAGCCGCCCAAGCTGTCCAACAGCCCACCCCCATTGGCCAGCTTGCCCAAGCCGGGCAGCTTGTCCAAGGCATCCAGCTTGTCCAGCTTCAGCGGGGCGAGCGGGGACTCCCCTTGGGGCTGTGAGAGCGGATCGTCGTCCTTGAGGTCGAACTGGGCCCAGGCCCTGTCGGTCATTCTCGCGTCGTTGGGGCTGGCGTCCGCCTGGTTGAGAAGCTCGACCGTCTGCTGCAGCGGGCGGCCGGGCGCAACGGAGAAGTCCTTGTCGACCTCGCCCTGCTTTTCCATCGCCTGCTCGGATTCGCCTTCGTACAGAACTCCGCGCACATGGACGTTGACCTGGTTTCCGCTGGGGGAGGTCAAGTTGGAATTCTGGGTCGGGCCCGTGTACCGGTAGGTGACGAACCACTCGATGCGCATCGTGTCGTTGCAGCGGTCGATGTACTGCCTCTCCAGGGGCGGAGTGTCCAGGACGAGCGTGATGTCGACGGGGTGGTCCATACGGGGACAGTCGACGTAACTTCCGGCGCCCTTGTAGTCGGCCGACCACAGGCTGACCGTCCCGGTCACCCGCTCGGGGGTGGCGGCCGGGGACGGTGCCGCTGAGGCAGAGCCGAGTGTCGTGGGGGAGAGGCCGATCAGGGCGGCGGCGCAGGCGGTAAGCAGACGGGATCGACGCACGGTGAACTCCGATCACTCCGACGTCAGCGTGATCTTGCGAGGAACCCCATGCGTTTGCGCCTGGGAGGAATCGCATCTTCGGATTACTCTGACGCGCATTCATGTACAGGTGGGTTCTGGTTGGTGAGTGTAGGTGTATCCGTCGCCTCGCTGGAGGAGGCGGATGTTGGTGTGTCGGATTCCTGCGGCGAGGCCGTGAGCAGTGCGGATATCGAACCTGCCGGTGGTGCGGATCATGACGCGGCCGGTGTGGGTGCCGGTGTACTTGCCTTTGGGGACGGAAGCGGTCACGAGATCGCCCGTGGCATAGCCGTGCACGGCTTTGACGCGGGGGCTGGTGCGGCGGGGGAAGCCGTGGCGGTCGGGGCTGGTGCGCTGGTGCTGGCCGCGCCCAGAGCATCCGGCGACCAGTATGGGGGTGATGGTTTCGGTGACTGTGTCGAGTTTGCCGACGTCGAGGGCGTCGAGGGTGTGGGACTTCGGGAGTCCGCAGCGGGTGCGGTTCCATTTCGTGCGGCCGCCGGAGACGATGTGGGTGGGCAGCATCTGGTCGAGGGCGCGCCACAGTGCCCATCGGGTGGACTGTACGGCTGCCGCGTCCCGTAGTGGGGCTTTGGCCTGAGCGAGGATTTTGGCGAGTTTGGTTTTGTCGCGCACGAATTCCTGGACGGAGCGGTTGGATTTGGTTTCGTTGCAGGGGATGCATGCGGTGACGAGGTTGGAGATGCGGTCGCTGCCGCCCCGGCTGCGGGGGTGGACGTGGTCGATGTTGAGCGGCACTTCGGTGATGCCGCAGTAGGCGCAGGCTCGGCCGAACTTGGCCAGGAGGTATTCGCGGGCCTCGGTGCCGTGGAGGGTGCCGTGCTGGTACTCGGCGCCTTCCAGTGGTCTGCCTGCGCTGATGGCGTGGGTGTCGAACGCGACCCGTTCCACGTGCACGGCGCGGACCGGTGCCCAGCGCGAGAGGCGCGTCACCCATGAGACGGTGGTGGTGACCCGGTGCTGGAGGGAGGGGGCGAGCCAGCCGTCGGGGCGGGTGCGGTTGTTGAAGCGCGGGGCGCGGTAGCGCAGGTTCGAGGTGCGGCGACGGCGCCGGTAGGCGGCGCGCTGTGCCAGCTTCTTCCGGATGACCGCACCCCGGTGGTCGAGCTGGACTGAGTACCGCCCCCTGCGTTCTCCCGCCTGGGCGGTGAAAGCGGCGATACGTGCCAGTCCTCGGCCGTGTTCGTCCTCCGAAGCTGGTGCGCGGGGGACGGGGAGGCCGGGGGCTTCGTCCTGTACGAGGACGCGGAGGACGTGGGGAGCGGTCCACTCGGCGAAGAGCGTGACGGGTGTCGAGCAGCCGCTGCGCAGGCAGGCATTCACCGAGTTGGTGACGGCCTCAGAGGTGAGGAGCAGCGCAGTGTCGGCGAGGTCGCGCCGGTCGGCGGCGGCGAGGAGGGTGCGGACGGCTTCCCGGGCGGCGCGGACCCAGACGGGCTCGGGCGGGAAGACGAGGGAGACGAGGTGGGAGTCGGAAGGCGGCATGTTGGCCTCCTGGGGTGCGGTGCGTGTGGTGTCACGTCAAGTGGCGTTGCTTGGTGGTCACTTGTGCGTTGAGCAGCGCGGTAAGGTCGATACCGACGGTAGGGAACGGTTTTCCTCTGTCGCAACCTTTTCTTGGGAAGTTCCCCCGCAGGGGTGGTGGAAGACGCAACCGGTGGACCGCCCGCTCGGGCACTGTGCAGACTGCCCGCACATCGTGAGAGAGGAGTGAGCATGGCACCCAGGAGTGAGCCGAGCGAGCGTCAGCGTCGCCTCGGCGCTGAACTGCGTAAGCTGCGCAACCGGGCCGGGCTCTCAGGTGACCAGGCCGCCGTGATCCTGGAGGCGGACCGCGCTCGTATCAGCAACATTGAGGCGGGTCGGATCGATGTGTCGCGGAATCGGCTCTACAAGCTGCTGCGCGAGTACGGGTGTCCGCAGGGACCGCTCTTCGACGGGCTCATGGAGATGGCGCAGGAGCGGGGCAAGGGGTGGTGGGACGAGTTCCGTGACGTCATGGGCCGAAGCGTCCTCGACTTGGCGGAGCTGGAGTCCCGGTCCACGGCGATCCTCATGCACGAGCCGCTGTTCATCCCAGGCATGTTCCAGACGGAGGACTACGCGCGCTCGGTAATTCTGGCCACCAGCGAGGATCACGCTTACGCCGACCGATACGTGGGTTTCCGGATGGCGCGACAGCGGGTCCTTGACGGTGAGTCGCCGGTCACCTATCACGCGGTGATCCATGAAGCGGCGCTGCGCGTGCAGGTGGGTGGCGGCAGCATTATGCGCAAGCAGTTGCTGAGGCTGATCGAACTTGCCCGGCTGCCCAACGTGACCTTGCAGATCTTCCCGTTCGAAAGGGGAGCGTACGCGGCCTTCAGCCGCCCCTTCCTACTCTTCGAGGGCTCGACGCCCGAGTTGCGCACCGTCTTTTTTGAGTACCCGGGCAACTCGGTGTTCCTGGGGGATGGAGAGCACATCGACGAGTACGCCAAGATGTTCGAGAAGCTGACCGACCTGGCGCTCGCTCCCGTCGACCCGGAAGCCGCGCCGGAGTCCCACGGCGGCCGCGACTCTCTGAGCTTGATCCAGCATGTGATGTACGAACTGTGAGAAGGAGTCCGATGTCCGAGCGTATTTGGCGTAAGTCTTCGTTCAGCACTGGCCCGCAAAGTGAATGCGTCGAGGTCGCCGCCGGGCCCGACGGGCTGGTCCACTTCCGGGAGAGCGACGACCCCCGCGTCACCGCCGCTACGACCCGCGCGATATGGGCCGCCTTCACCGCCGCCGCGAAGGCCGGGGACTTCGACAGCCTTACGAGCTGAACGCGGACCCCAGTGCCCGCAGGGCCTTCGCCGTGAACTCGTCGAGCGGATAGAACAGCTCGATCGCCAGCTCCGACAGCGTGACGTCCGCCGGAGCCCCGAACGTGGCCATGGTGCCGAACATCGCCAGCTCGCCCATCGGCGTGCGCACCCGCAGCGGCACCTGGATGGGGCTCGGCCGCGCCGCCGACGGGTCCGCGTCGGGGATGACCTCGTCCGCGGGGGCCGGGTAGTCGCGTACCTCCTCGTACAGCGCCCGCAGCTCCGTATCGCCGGTGGCGTCGGCCTGGCGGCGCAGCCGTTCGAGGGAGAGGGCCCGGACCTGGGCGAGGTTGGCCAGGCGGGGGGCCAGGCCGTCGGGGTGCAGGGTCAGCCGGTAGACGTTGGGGCGCGGGTCCAGCAGATGGGGCGGGATGCCGTCCATGAGGACGGACATGGCGCGGTTGCCGGTCAGCACGTTCCACACCCGGTCGACCACGACGGCCGGATACGGCTCGTGGGAGGTCAGCATCATGTCGAGCGCGGCGCGTACGGACGCCATGTCCTCGTCGTCGAGGCTGCTCTCCCGGTACGCCGGGGCGTAGTCGGCGGCCATCAGCAGCGTATTGCGTTCGCGCAGGGGGACGTCCAGGGCGGTGGCCAGGCGCAGCACCATCGTCCGGCTGGGGCGGGCGCGGCCGGTTTCCACACAGGAGAGATGGCGCGCGGAGGTGTCCGCGATATGGGCGAGTTCGAGCTGGCTGAGCCTGCGGCGCCGGCGCCACTCCCGGAGCAGGGCACCCACGCGGGACGGCTGATCGGCATCCATGGCCGGGAGCGTATCCGCCGATGGATCAGAGCGGCCATGACCTCGGAGGTCATTGAGTCCATGACCGCGCGGTGTCACCGTTTTCGCAGACCAGGCGCCGGGCGAGGGCCCTGGCCCGGATAGCGAGGGGACCCGTATGAGCACCCAGCCCATGACCCGGTCCATGACCACGGCGCAGGAACTGCTGCGCACCACCCTGCGCGTCGACAGCTGGTCCACCGGCGCCTTCGGCGTCGTCATGCTCGCGGGCGCGAAGTGGTTCGACGGCCTGCTGGGGCTGCCGGTGAGCTGGTCGGTGGCGTTTGGGATCGCCATGCTGGGCGGGGCCGCCGTGCTCGCGCTGATCGCCGGGTACGAGCGGATTCCCGCGCGGTTGGCGGCAGCCGTGCTCGTGGTCAACACGCTGTCGTGCGTGGGGCTGGTGGTGCTCGCGTGCACGGACGTGGTGGAGCTCACGGGGCTGGGGAGGGTGTTCATGGTCGTCGGGGCGGTGGCGGTGGCGGTGTTCGGGGAGTTCGAGTTCGTGGGGCTGCGGCGCGTTCTGCGGATGAGCGGGCGGCCCGCGTAAGGATGCTGGGGGCGCGAGACATGTAGGGGGCGTGAAGACGATTCAAACGGGGGACGGGCACGGGCGCTCGGCGCGGTTCACCGAGGTGTACGCGCGCGAGCACCCGCGCATCGTCGCCTTTGTGCACCGGAGGGTGGGCGACCGCGGCGCGGCCGAGGAGCTTGCGGCGGAGGTGTTCCGTATCGCGTGGGAGCACACCCTCAAGGACGGGGGCGAGATCGCGGCCGGCTGGCTGTTCGTCACCGCCCGCAATCTCGTACGCAACCACTACCGCGCCGAGGCCCGCCTGAGCGAACTCCACCGGCGCATCGCCGAGGAGCAGGGCCGTACGGCGGCCACCGGCCAGGACTCGGCGGTGCTCGACACGCTCGACCGCCTGCCCGCCCACCACCGCGAGGTGCTGGTGCTGAGCTACTGGGACGGGCTGAGCGCGGCCGAGGCCGGCGCCGTCCTGGGGTGTGGCGCACCGGCGGTGTGGGTGCGGCTGCACCGTGCGCGCAAGGCGTTTCGCGACGTTTACCGGGCCCCGGCCCCCTCGCC
>NZ_MUNE01000540.1 GCF_002154605.1 Streptomyces milbemycinicus
CGCCGGTCGAGGACGAGATCGACGAGGACGCCACGGCCGAGCGCGCCGCGCGCGAGGGGCTGTGGCTACCCCAGTGCGTACCGGTTCGGGAGCGCTGGATGGACATGGTCCTCGTCGTGGACTCCAGCAGCTCCATGGTGGTGTGGCGGCAAACGGTCGGCCAGCTGGTCACCGTCCTCGAGCGCACCGGCGCCTTCCGTATGGTCCGCGTGCACCGGATCAACAGCGACCACCCGCTCCCCGCGGACCCGGCAGGCCGCCGGAACGCAGCCGACCGCGCGCGGAGCGGCCGCTCTCCGGTCGACGGCATCCCACCCCGCGGCAGACGGGCCGTCCTCGTCCTGACCGACGGGATCGGCACCGCGTGGGCCGACGACACCGGCAAACAGGCGCTGGGACGCTGGGCCCGGCACGCCACGGTCGCCGTACTGCATGTGCTGAACCAAGGGCACTGGCACCACACCGGGCTGGTCCCCGAGCGGGTACGGGTACGGGTGCCCGAACCGGGCGCGCCCAACAGAACCTGGCAACGCACCGACGGAGCCCCCTGGCCCGGGGGCGAACCCCCGGTGCCGATGCTGGAGCTCGAAGCGCGGTGGCTGCACCGCTGGGCACAACTGGTGACCCAGCCGTCCACTCGCGGCCGTGACACCCTGGCGCTGCTGCCGGGGGTGCCCGCAGAGCGCTGGGAGCGGGAGCCGGAGCCCACCGCCCGGGACCGGGTCTTCCGCTTCCGTGCCTCCGCGTCTCCGAGCGCCTTCAGACTGGCCTCCCGGCTGGCAGCCGCGCCGCTGAACATTCCGGTCATGGAATTCGTCCAAGGCATGCACGAGCCGCAGGGCAGCCCCGGCGACCTCGCCGAAATTCTGCTGGGCGGGCTGTTGCGCAAGGTCGGAGCCGCTGATCCCCTGGACGAGACGGGAATTGGCTATGAATTCCACCAGGGAGTACGGGAGTTATTGCTGTCGGCCGGGATGCGCGACGAGTCGCTGTACATCCTGCGCAGCGTCCTGGACCGGCTCGGCCGCCGTTGGAAACCCCTGCACGTGCTGCGGGACGCGCTCAACCACCCCTCGGGGACCCTGCCCGAACTGCCCGAGACCGAGCGGCTCCTGCCGTACATGCGCGTCCAGGAGAAGGTCTACCAAGCCCTCTCGGGGCCCTACCTGGAGGGCGCACGGACGTTCCACGCACGCGCCGCGCTCGCTCAGCAAGCGCTCGGCCGCTCGGGCGAACGCGGCGCCGGACCAGTTGAAGACCCACCAAATGGGGGAAGTGCGGTGAGTAACACCAAGATGTCACGATCCAAGCCGACCTCCCCCAAGGAAGAATCATCACCCCCGCAGGCGCACGGCACGCCGGGCGCGGCGGGTGAGCACCCGAGAGGAAGTTTTGTGCCCGTGACCGCTGCCCGGTCCCTGCCCGCCCTGGAGGAGCGCCGCGCCGGGGATCCCCCGGCCATCTGGGGGAACGTCCCGCCCCGGAACAACAACTTCACCGGGCGACAAGCGTTGCTCGACACCCTGCACGAGCGTCTGAGCAGCGAGGGCACGGCCGCCGTGCTCCCCGAGGCCCTGCACGGGCTCGGCGGCGTGGGCAAGTCGCAGATCGCCCTGGAGTACGTGCACCAGCACGCCGCCGACTACGACGCGGTGTGGTGGATCCCCGCCGAGCGCCCCGAGCAGATCCGCCAAGCGCTGGTCCAACTGGCGGACCGGCTGGGGCTGCAGGTCGGCCTGGAGTCGAATATCGCCGTGCCCAGCGTGCTGGAGGCGCTGCGTACCGGCCGCCCCTGCCGCGACTGGCTCCTGGTCTTCGACAACGCGGAAGAGCTGGATACGGTACGCCCCTTCTTCCCCAACGGCGGACCCGGCCGCATCCTGGTGACCTCCCGCAACGCCCAGTGGTCCCGGGCCGCCCGCACGGTCGAGGTGGATGTCTTCGACCGGCAGGAGAGCGTCGAACTGCTGCGGCGCCGGGGCCCGGAGCTGCCGGACGAGCAGGCCGACCGGGTGGCCGAGGCGCTGGGCGATCTACCGCTGGCGATCGAGCAGGCGGCCGCGTGGCTCACCGAGACCGGGATGCCGGTCGACGAGTATCTGCACGTCTTCGAGGACGAGCGGGCGGATGTCAGTACCCGTCGCGCCGAGTTGCTGGCTCAGGGCGTCCCGGTCGACTACCCCGAGCCGGTCGCCGCGGCCTGGAACATGTCGCTGCGCCGACTCGCGGAGCACCATGCCGGCGCCCTGCAGCTGCTGCAGGTGTGCTCCTTCTTCGCGCCGGAGCCGATCTCGCGGCGGCTGTTCTCCGGGGTCCGGGGAGTCTCCCTCTCCCCCGAGCTCTCAGAGGTGCTTCAGGACCCGATCAAGCTCGGTCATGCGATCCGTGAGATCAATCGCTACGCACTGATCAAAATCAATCACCGGAACAACACCATCGAGATGCACCGACTGGTGCAGGCCGTGCTGATGGGCCAGATGTCGCCACAGCAGCAGGCCGATATGCGGCACAGCGCCCATGTGCTGCTCGCCTACGGCGACCCCAACGACGTCGCCCCCGTCAACTGGCCGCGCTACGCCGATCTGCTGTCCCATGTCCGCGCCTCCCGCGCCATGGAGTGCGACGACAAATGGGTGCGGCAGATGGCACGCAACCTGATCAGCTTCCTGTTCGTCTGGGGAGACCACCAGGGCGCCCGCGAGTTCGGCAGCCAGGTGGTGGAGACCTGGCGCCAGACCCTGGGCGAGGACAGTCTGGAGACGCTGTCGGCCTCCCGGACCCTCGGCCACGCCCTGACCGCGCTCGGCCACTACGAGGAGGCCCGGGAGCTCAACGACCGGATCCTGGAGCTGCTGCGCGCCCATCCGCAGGCGGGCGAGAACAACGAGGACACCATCGCGACCATGGGCGCAGTCGCCAACAGCGCCCGGCTGCAGGGGGATTACGGCAGGTCTGTCGAGTTGGAGAAGGACCGGTGGACCAGGGCCCTCCGCGTCTTCGGTGAGGAGGACCCGTACACACTGGCCGCCGCGAACGACTACGGTCTGGCGCTCCGCGCCGTCGGCGACTTCGCGCTCGCCCAGGAGATCCACCAGCCCGCCCGCGACACCGCGGCCATCGTCCTCGGGGAGGACTCCCTCACCACGATCCTGCTCTCCACCCACCTCTCCAGCGACGCCCGCGGCATCGGCCAGTACCACGCCGCCCGTGCCATGCAGGAGGAGACCTTCGCCCTCGCGCTGCGCAGCGTGCCACCCAACGCGCCCACGTTCGTGGCCGCGATGCGCACCCTGGCCGTGGCCCGTCGCAAGGCGGGCGATCACGAGGGGGCGATCGAGCTGACCCGGCAGGCCCTGGACAGCTACCGGCTGCGCTACATCGAGCCCAACCTCGACATCACCACGGCGGAGATGAACCTCTCCATGGACCTGCGCCAGAACGCCGACCTGGCCGGTGCCCGGGACCTCGGCAGAAAGTCCCTGGAGGACCTGCGGGTCATCCTCGGCCCCCGGCACCCCTACACGTCGAGCGCGGCGACCAACCTGGCCGTTACGCTCCGGCTGCTGGGCGAGACCGAGGAGGCCCTGGCGCTCAACAGGGAAACACTGCCGGTTTTTGTCGAGACGCTCGGGGCCGACCACCCCTCGACCCTCACCTGCGCCATCAACCTGGCCAGCGATCTCTACACGCTGGCGGACTACGAAGAGGCACACAGCCTGGACACCGACAGTCTGGCCGCCTGCCGGGAGCGGCTGGGCGAGGACCACCCCACCACGCTGGCCTGTGCGGTCAATCTCTCGGCGGATCTGCGCGCCCTGGGCGAGAGCCGGTCGGCGGAGGAGCTGCACAACGACGCCCTGGAGCGGTTCCGCCGGGTGCTGAGCGCCCAGCACCCGGCCACTATCGCGGCGGCCCGGGGCATCCGCGCGGACTGCGACCTGGAGGCGTACACGTTCTGACGCGACGCCCCGGCGTTCAGCGGCGGCTCCCGATCCATTGGGCGAGAGCCACCGCGTCGGGGCCGCCGTAGACCGGGGCGCGCAGCGCCCGGTGCACCGCGAGCACGGCTTCCGGGTAGTCCAGCAGCGCCTCCTTGGCCGGGCCCGCGGGCAGTGTCAGGGCGAGCCCCGACCAGGCGGGGAGGTCGTCGGGACGCTCGGCCAGACGGTCACGGTAGCCGCGCAGCGCGGCCGCCGTGTCCCCGGCGGCCCAGTCGAGGTCAGCCCTTAGCGGGGCGTCCGCACCGTCGAATGGACGTTCCTCCGGCTTCTCCCGCAGCAGGGCGAAGCCGGCCGGGTCGCGCAGGCTCAGCCGGATCAGGGCGGGGCGCGCCGACACCGCCGTCCGGGAGGTGCGCAGCGCGGTCGCGGGAAGGACGTCCGGGGCGGGCCGGCCCAGCCGCCAGGCCCGCACCCACTCCCCGAGCCGGCCGGGGTCCACCGACAGATGATGCAGACGGTAGAGCAGCTGGTGATCGAGGTTGAGGTCCTCGGCGGCTCGCAGCGGGCTCTCGGGCACGGGCTCCGTGAGCCACGCGGCCAGTCGGCCCTCGACCCCCCGCAGAAATCGATCGCCCAAGGCGGTGAGCTCCGCGTGTGCCCGTAGCGTCCGCAGTCCGTGGGAGGTCTGCGCCCGCCGCAGCGCGAACTCGAACTCCGCAACCGCCCGCGTGGTCCCGTCCGCTGCGACATGCCTGTGGGCCTGCCAGAACGCCGTGACGCCCAAGAAGGCGTACACGCCGTGCAGCAGGCCCCGCAGCGGGCGGGGGTCAACGCGCCAGGGCGCGTAGTGAATCTCCTCCATGCCGCCGTGCATCAAGGGCACCAGGTCCAGCAGGGCGCTGAGTTTGACATGCTGGGCTTCGTGGATCAGCGATGCGGCGAGCGTGGCCGAATCGGTCGGAGGGTTGAGCAGCACACAGCCGTAGGCCTCGGGTGACGATGCGCTGAAAGGTTCCGTCCGCGCGGGGTACCGCACGGGGACGACGGAGATCAGACAGTCGGCGACCCCCGCTGGATCCACATTGCTCTGCCGGGCGACGAGCGCCCAGGCGCTGTCGAAGTGTTCCTGCCACCCCCGCGCCTCCGGTTCGCTCAACCGCGTCGGAGCGGAGGGGCGCAGAAAGTCCCGGTAAGGATCTATGTCATCCAGGTAGGGCGAGCAGGGGTGGACGGGGTGCCGTCCATGCAGCCGTCTGAGGGGGTGCCAGCCCTCGACGTCCCGGGTGAGGTCGGACGGCAGCGGCACCATGTGCGCAGCGGCTCGCGCGATCCGCTCGCCCGCGCCATCGGCGGAGATCTCAGCGACGGGGGAATCGCAGCCCGCGAGGTCCACGAGGCCAAGCGCGGGAAGGATGACCCCACCGTCGCGTACCCCGACCAGGATCCGGAAGTCGATTTCCGCGAGGAGGGCGGCCGAGGCGGCCACGGTGTGCAAATAGCCCGTCTCCAGCCACAGCGGGAGCTCGTCGGACACCTCCTCCGCGACGCCGCGCAGCCTGCGCAGACACCGGCTGAGCCAGGCGCCCACCTGGGGGTGCAGCAGCAGGCGTGCCACGCTCGACGGGCTGCGTCGCTCGGCCCGTATCAGCAGCTCCCAGGCCTCACGCGGCGCGGGCAGCGGCCCCGGCACCCGCGGATGGGAGGAAGCGAGGTCGGTCAACGCGCGTAGCAGGAGCATGAGACGGCTGCGCTGGCCCGCCCGTAACTCGGCGATCGCGGACGCTCCCCCGCCGCCATGCGCCAACTCCTCGAAGCACGCCGTGGACAGTCGGTGGTGACGGCTCATCGGGGGCGCGACGGGCGGCTGGCTGCGGTGCGGGACTGGGAGCGAGCAAGGAGGGCCAGCTGAATAGTCCGCCGGCATGGCCGCCTTTCTTGGTGGGGTGAATGCCGTCGCGCCACGCCGGGATTCCATCAACAGCCCGGTCCGTTCGCGGAGGAAGTCGAGAGTGTCGGCGGGGACTGTACGAGATCGAGCAACCGCCGGGTCGCGAGGGTGAACTCCTGACTCTCGCCCAGTTCTTCAAGCGTCGTTCCCGAGAGGTCCACCAACTCCGTCTCGACCCCCGTCGCCGCTCGCTCCATGACATCGTTCCCCTCTAGACGCTCCGCGCCGGCTCAGGCGAGGCCTCTTCACATGGTGGCCCACCCGATAATGATTGCGGAAGGGCGAAAGGGGCCAGTGGGTGTCGGGCCCATCAAGATTTTGGGACACCCGGGGGCGTCATGTGGCCGCGCTTCCCGGCCAATTCATTTCCGGCGCCGCACGGTCGGGCGCGGGCGGGGGCGGCGGTTCCGCGCCCGGCCGTGGCGCTCCGGGTCAGGGCTCGGAGCCCGGTTCGAGGGCGGTGACTTCGAATACTTCCCCGCAGACCTGGAAGGAGCGCGCCGACGTCTTCATGGAGCGGTAGGAGTCCGGCGGGTAGGCGCGAATTTCGGACGCGGTCCGCCAACAGGGCTTGTCGGACAGGCCTTTGTTGAGGGTGTGCAGACTCGCGTAGGCGCTGTCGCCGGGTTTCAGGACGACCGTGGGCCGCGCCGGTCCTCGGCGGGCGGCGGGGCCGCCGATAGCCGTACCGGGGGTGTCGAGCAGGGAAACGCCGGGAAAGCCCGTCAGCGTGCAACTGGTCTCGCCGGTATTGGTGAAGGCCAGGGGAACATAGACATTGCCGGCGCCGAAATCCGCCCGGCCGGCCGACAGTTTCAGCTGATCCTCGGAGCAGATGCGGCGCGCGGCGGGCGGGGCGCCGGAGGCGCCCTCGGTGGCGACGGACGGCTTGGCCGCGCTCGGCGCCTTCGCGGGGGTCGAGGCCCGGCCGGAGTCATGCGCGCGTGCGCCGGGTTCAGCGGCGCCGGGGCGGCTGGCGCTCGCGGCCGAGTGGGATGCGCCCGCGGCGCCGGGCGGCGCGGGCGCCCCGGAGTCCTCGTCGGCGCCGCAGGCGGTGACCGCGGCCAGTGCACCGATGAGCAGTGCGGATACGGATAAGACCGGCGGCAGACGCCTCGCGGGCGTCCCGCCGTACCGCTGAGCCATGGGCAACCTCCTGTGGTCGGGCATCCGGCGGCTCGTCAGCCGCCGCGCCGAGTGCCCCGACATTCCCCGTCCATTCCCCTTCGGCTCCTCTTCCCCCGATCGGCGCCCTTATGTCTGCGACGGCATTAATCGCATAACAGGGGCAATTCGGCATTGCGGATTCCGCGTCACAATCACCCCATTCGTAAAGCAGTGATGCGGATCACAGTTCATCACCGCCGTGATCGATTTCCGGACACAGGTCCGTCGAGACCTTGTCGTGACCTAAACGATGTGTTTACTGTGCCGCACCCGGCGCATTCCATGCACGGGTCTCTCCCTCGCCGGAGCGCCGAGTCCTGCCGTGGCGGAGGAGTGACACGACGACCTGTCACGGCAGGAGCGGGGGAACCAGGTAGGCGCCGTGCCGTGCCATGTCGGGCGGGACGGCTAGGGGTGAAGTCGCGCCACGGTGCCGGGGGCACCGGGAGAGGCGCGGCCGGGCAGCTCCCGCCCGAACCCGACAGCTCACCTCGCAGGCGTCAGGAGAGGATGAGCTCAATGGCTGCACGCGGACGTCACCGCCGGCCCCGGCCTCGCCGCGTCTCCCGCGCCTCGCTCGCGTTCACCGCGGGCGGCGCCGGCGTGGCGCTGCCCCTCATAGGCGTCGGCCAGGCAAGTGCCGCCTCCGTCGACACCTGGGACAAGGTGGCGGAGTGTGAGTCCACCGACAACTGGAGCATCAACACCGGGAACGGCTACTACGGCGGCCTCCAGTTCTCACAGTCCACATGGGAGGCGTACGGGGGGACGTCCTTCGCGCCCCGGGCCGATCTGGCCTCAAAGGACCAGCAGATAGCCATCGCCGAGAAGGTGCTCGACGCCCAGGGCCCCGGCGCCTGGCCGGTCTGCTCGGTCAAGGCGGGGCTGACCCGCGGCGGCCAGCCCGCGGACGTCACCCCTGGCACCGCGAGCGGCCGCACCCAGACCGCTCCGAAGGCCACCCCCAAAGCGACTCCGAAAGCCACGCCCAAGGCCACTCCCAAGACCGAGTCGGCTCCGGAGGCCGCGCCCAAGGCCACCACCAAGGCCGTCGACCAGAGCGCGGCCGCCTCCGGGCGGTCCGGCTCCTCGTACACCGTGGTCGGCGGCGACACCCTGTCCCGAATAGCCGACACGCGGGATGTGGACGGCGGCTGGCAGCGGCTCTACGAGGCCAACCGCCGCGTCATCGGCGGCGACCCGGACCTGATCTACCCCGGCCAGAAACTCACCCTCGACACAAACCGGTCCCCCGCCGCGCGGCCGCGCGAGAGCCAGCCCCGGGCCGAGCGTACGGACCAGGCCAAGCAGCGCGCCGAGCAGGCGGCCAAGCAGCGGGTCGAGCAGGCGAACAAGGCCCGCGAGCGCGCCAAGAAGAAGTCCGGCTCGGCGGCGCACTCCTCCTCGTCCTTCACTTCGCCGGTCGCCAGCCACGCCGTCGGCACCGCCTACGGCGTCTCCGGCAGCAACTGGTCCAGCGGCCACCACACCGGGGTCGACTTCCCCGTCGCCACCGGCACCCAGGTGCGCGCCGTGGGCTCGGCCGAAGTGGTCGCCGCGGGCTGGGGCGGTGCGTACGGCTATCAGGTCGTGCTGCGCCACTCCGACGGCATGTACAGCCAGTACGCGCATATGTCGGCGCTGACCGTCCACGTCGGCCAGACGGTGTCCGCCGGCCAGCAGCTCGGCCGGTCCGGGGCGACCGGCAACGTAACCGGACCGCATGTGCACTTCGAGGTGCGCACCGGCCCCGACTACGGCTCGGACGTCAACCCGCTCGCCTATCTCCGGTCCAAGGGCGTCCAGATCTGAGAGGTGTGTGAGCGAAGGGTGCTCTGCCGCGGCCCGGTGCCGCGGCAGACCCGCCCTACATCACCAGATGTGCCTTCGCGTGCGTGACCTCCTCGATGTCACCGCCCGCCTTCGAGATCAGCCGGTGAGCGAGGTTGTTCAGCGCACGCGCCGCCGCGATCTCCTCGCCGACCCGCGGCTGAGCCGGGTCGTCGGGATTCCGGTTGGCCCGGCCCTGTGCGAGGATCTCGGTCCCGTCGTGCATCCTCAGCCGGACGACCGCCTCGGTCAGGGGTCCGAGCTCACGGAACTCCATTTCGATGTCGCATCCCACGATCGTCTCCATCGCGGTCATCACCTCCTGCTTCATTTACCAGGATGCGCCTGACCCGGCATCCCGGTCGACCGGGAGAGCAGCTCCACGACCTCGGCGTCGCTGGTCTGGGAGAAGTCCTCGTACCATTCGCCGACCGCCGAGAACTCCGCGGGGGTGGACAGACACACCACGTCGTCCGCGTCCTGCCGCAGCGCCTCGGCCGCGTCCGGCGGCGCGACCGGGACCGCCAGCACCACCCGGGCCGCGCCCTGGGCCCGGGCGACCCGGCAGGCCGCCCGTGCCGTGGCGCCGGTGGCGATCCCGTCGTCCACGACGATCACAGTCCGGCCGCCGACCGCTACCCGCGGCCGGTCGCGCCGGAACCGCCGCGCCTGCCGTGCCAGCTCCTCTTCCTCGGTCCGCTCCACCTCCTCCAGTTCCTCTTTGCGTGCCCGGCTCATCCGTACGATCGCGTCGTGCACCACGCGCACCCCGCCCTCGCCGATGGCGCCGAAGCCCAGCTCGCGGTGGAAGGGGACGCCGAGCTTGCGGACGATGATCACGTCCAGGGGCGCCTTCAGCTCCCGCGCCACCTCGAAGGCCACCGGCACCCCGCCCCGCGGCAGCCCGAGCACCACGGGATCCTCGCCGCTCAGGGGGGACAGCCGGGCGGCCAGCCGCCGCCCTGCGTCCACGCGGTCGACGAAGATCATGACTCACCCCCTAGACAGGGAGACCCCGCTCTTACGACTCCATCCGAAGATTCCCCCGTCCGCAAACCGGCGGGGACCCGGTCGGCCGCGTCGGCGCGCGGAAGCGGGCCGGGGCGGCCCACCCTGGAACCATGGAGAACGCCACGGATCCGAGCGAGTCCGGCCATCTCGTCTTCGTGGACGCGTACGACGCGGACACCAGATACCGGCGGGTGTGGCTGCGCGGCCTGGGCTGGGAGCCGCTGGAGCAGGAGGAGTTCGAGCCGCGGGTGCGACGGCTGTTCCCGGACATCGACCTGGACGACCCCGAGCAGATCCACTGGGTCGACCGGCCGGGCCAGTGGCCGCCCTGGCATCCGGGTGAAGCATGACGGTCCTCGTCGGCACCTCGGGGTGGCAGTACAAGGACTGGCGCGACGTGCTGTATCCGTCCGACTGCCCACAGCGGCTGTGGCTGGAGGAGTACGCGCGGGGGTTCGCCACCGTCGAGTCGAACAACGCCTTCTACCGGCTGCCCACCCGCGAGCAGTTCGCCACCTGGCGGGAGCGCACCCCCGCCGGGTTTGTGATGGCCCTCAAGGCCAGCCGCTATCTCACCCACATCAAGCGGCTCCGCGACCCCGAGGAGCCGGTCGCGCGGCTGATGTCGCACGCCGAGGGCCTGGGGGACCGGATGGGCCCCGTGCTGCTGCAGCTGCCGCCCACCCTGCGCGCCGACAGCGGGCTGCTGGACGCGGCGCTCGGCTGCTTCCCTGCCGGGACGCGGGTGGCCGTCGAGCCCCGCCATGACTCGTGGTGGACCGACGAGGTCCGGGGGGTGCTGGAGCGCCGGGGCGCGGCGCTGTGCTGGGCGGACGCCGCCTCCCGGCCGGTGACCCCGCTGTGGCGCACGGCCGGGTGGGGCTATGTCCGCTTCCACCACGGGCTGGCCAGGCCCGCGCCGCGCTACAGCCACCAGTCGCTGACCGCCTGGGCGCGCCGGGTGGCCGATGCCTGGCCCGAGCGCGGCGATGTCTACGCGTACTTCAACAACGACCCGGGCGGAGCGGCCGTCCACGACGCCGTGGTCTTCGCCCGGGCCGTGGCGCGGCGCGGCCGCGAGGTGAGCCGCACCCCCGATCTGTGACCGCCCGCGCTCCTCCGGTGAGTGGTCGCTCCTTGACCGCGCCGGTCACTCCTTGACCGCGCCGCCCAGCATGCCCTCGATGAACCGGCGCTGCAGAGCCACATAGACGACCACCACCGGCAGCGCGATGAGCACCGAGGCCGCCGCGAGCAGCGCCGCGTCGGAGCTGTGCTGCCCCTGGAAGAAGGCCAGGCCCAGCGGGACCGTGCGGTGGGCCTCGTCGCTGACCATGACCAGCGCCATCAGGAATTCGTTCCAGGTCCACATGAAGGTGATGACCACCATGGTGGAGATGGCCGGGCGGCCCATGGGGACCAGAACCCGCCACAGCGTGGTCCAGGTGTTCGCGCCGTCGATCCGGGCCGCCTCGATCACCGACCGTGCGCTGCCCCGGAAGTACGTCCGCATCCAGAAGACGCCGAAGGCGAGGGACTGCGCGGTCTGCGGCAGGATCAGCGCCCAGTAGGTGTCGGTGAGCTCGGCGTACCGCAGGTCGAAGTAGAGCGGTACGACCAGCGCTTCCTGGGGCAGTGTCAGGCCGATCACGAAGAGGTAGAACAGCACCGTGGAGCCGGGGAAGCGCATCACCCCGAAGGCGTACGCGGCGAGCACCGCCAGCACGGTGGTGGCCGCCACCACGGCCGCGGTCACCAGGACCGAGTTGCCGAGGTAGGTGCCGAAGTGGCCGCGGTTCCAGGCGTCGGCGAAGTTGCTCCAGTGCAGTCCGCCCTCGGGCAGCGAGAAGCCGGTGTCCAGGGAGTCCTGGGAGTCGAAGGCGGTGGAGAGGATGCCGATGACCGGGGTGAGCGCGATGACCGAGAAGAGGGCGAGGATGCCGTAGGTGACAGTGCGTTCGAGGCGCGTGGTCATGACCGCCGCCCTTCCACGAGCCGGGAGACCGTGACGGTCAGGACGAAGATCAGGACCGTGAGGGCCACCCCCACGGCGGCGGCCGAGCCGACCTGGTTGGTCTCGAACGCCCGGTGGTAGACCTCGTAGGCGGGTACGGAGGTGGAGTTGCCGGGGCCGCCGCTGGTGGTGATGTAGATGAGGTCGAAGTTGCGCAGCCCCGCCACGATCGTCAGGGTCAGCGCGACCGCGATCTGTGGCCGCAGCCCGGGCAGGGTGACGGAGAAGAACTCCCGTACCGGCCCGGCGCCGTCCATCCGGGCCGCCTCGTACAGCTCGCGCGGGATGCGCTGGGCGCCCGCCAGGAAGAGGACCATGCACAGCCCGGTGCCGACCCAGGTGCCGACGATGCCGACGGCGGGCAGGGCCCAGTCGTAGTCGCCGAGCCAGGGGCGCGCGAGGGAGCCGAGGCCGACCGCGTGGAGCGTGTCGTTGAGCAGCCCGTCCGGGGCGAGGATCGAGCGCCAGGCGACGCCGACCACGATCAGCGCGAGGACCTGGGGCAGGAAGAGGACCGTACGGAAGAAGGTCATACCGCGGACCCTGGCGCGGGACATCAGGGCGGCCAGCAGCAGCCCGATGGCCACCGGCAGGGCCGAGTAGAAGACGAGCAGCAGCAGGGCGTGCGCGAAGGGGGCGCGCAGCGCGGGGTCGGTGAACAGGTCGCGGTAGTTGTCGAACCCCGCGGGGGTGGCGACGGTCAGGCCGTCCCAGTGCACGAACGACAGCCAGACCGACTGGCCGAAGGGGTAGAGCAGAAAGGCCGCGTACAGGACGAGGGCGGGCAGGATGTAGAGGTAGCCGATGGCGCGGGGCTCGCCCGGCGCCCGCCGCCGGTACGCGGCCGCGGAGAGAGGGTTTTTCATTTCGGCTCCGCCGGGGCGGGTGTGGCCGCGTGGCGCTCACGCTGTTTCTTCATGAAGGCGCCGTAGTCCTGTTGCAGGGTGGCGGCGAACTTCTCGGGCGAGGTCTTGCCGCTGATGACGCCCTGGAGGGCTGCGGTGATGGTGTCGAAGAAGGTGGGGCTGGAGTAGTCGAGGTACGGGACAAGACCGTCGGCCGCGCTCAGCCGCTTCCATCCGGCGATCATCTGGCCGTCCACGGTGTCCGGGTCCACCCGCTCGGCGGCCGCTCCGGGCACCGCGGGCAGCACACCGTGCTCGGTCATCACATCGGCCGCGTGCTTGTTGGTGATGAAGTCGAGGTAGGCGGCGGCGACTTCGGGGTGCCGGGAGCGGGAGGTGATCGACCAGGCGAGCCCCTGGCCGCCGGTGGTGACGGGGGCGCCGCCGGCCGAGGCGGGGGGCGGGGTCATCAGGCCGAGCTTGTCGCCCATGGCCTTCTTCAGGTCGGCCAGCAGCCAGGTGCCGGTCAGCAGATAGCCGCCGTCGCCGGAGGAGAACTTCTTGGCGGCGTCGTCGTAGCCGAGCCCGTTGGAGCCCTTGGGGAGGTAGCCGCGCTTCGTCCAGTCGGCGAGGGTGGCCGCCGCGTCCTTGGTGGCGGTGGTGTCGAAGCCGGTGCCGCGGCCGAGTACGGTGTCGCGGACCTCGGCGGCGGCGAGCTGGTCCTGCAGTACGCCGAAGGTGTGGATGGCCGGGTACTTGTCCAGGTTTCCGAACTGGATGGGCAGCTTGCCGCGGTCCTTGAGGCGCGAGAGGCTCGCGGTGAACTCGCCCCAGGTCTTGGGCGGTTTGACGCCGGCCTTCGCCAGGACGTCCTTGTTGTAGTAGACGCCTATGTACTCACCGGTCTGGGATATGCCGTAGAGCCGGCCGGTGCCGAAGTCGGTGCCGTCGGCGGAGACCCGGTTGAGGTTGAGCAGGGTGTTCGGGTAGCGGGTGTTCCAGGCGTAGACCCCGGCGTAGTTGTCGAGCGGGGCGAGCAGCCCGGCCTGGACGAAGGACACCATGTCCGGGTAGCCCTGGTTGGCCTGGACCACATCGGGAGGGTTGTTGCCGGAGAGGGCGAGCTTGAGCGTGGTCTTCAGATCGTTGAAGCTGCGCGCCACCCGCTTGATCTTCACATTGGGGTACTTGCGCTCGAACTCCTTGTTGAGCTGCTGCAGTTCCCCGTTGGTGCCGCCCCGGATCTCCTGGTCCCAGACCGTCAGCGTGACCTTCCCGGCCTTCGCAGGGTCCGGTACGGCGACGGCGGGGCCGTTGCCCGGGCCGTAGGCCTGCGATCCGTCGGTGCCCGGCACACAGGCCGTGGCCAGCAGCGCGAGCCCGGCCGTGAGCAGGATCGGCACAGCCCTCCGGCGTACCCGGCGCGAGCCGGTACTGGGGAATCCCATCAAGATCTCCTTCAGACGTATCCGTGGACCCGTGGGCATCGTCACGCGCCCCGGAAACCGATGGTGGGCAGGGCCCGCAGGCGCGGCCACTCGCGCACCCCGGCCGGGATCAGCTCGTTCAAGAACCCGTAGCGGTGCGCCAGTTCGCCGCACGCCGCGCCGTCGTCGGCGGCCTGGGAGGTCAGCGCCCACCACGCGGCCACCTCCGCCCAGCCCGGGGCGGCCAGCGAGCCGCCGAAGTGCTGGACCGAGAGGGCGGCGGTGAGGTTGGCGAAGGCGAGCCGTTCGGCGAGCGGCCAGCCCGCGAGGGTGCCGGTCATAAAGCCCGCGACGAAGACGTCGCCGGCCCCGGTCGGGTCGAGCGCGGCCACGGGCAGCCCGGGCACCTCGGCGCTCTCCCCGGTGAGCGAGTCGATGGCCACGGCCCCTTCGGCGCCCCGGGTGACCACTGCGATGGGCACCAGGTCGGCCAGCGCCCGTACGGCCTGCTCGGGGGTGTCGGTGCGGGTGTAGCGCTGTGCCTCGGCCGCGTTGGGCAAAAAGGCGTGGGCGTACCCGAGGTCGGGCAGTGCGGCCAGGTCCCAGCGGCCGGAGTCGTCCCAGCCCACGTCGGCGAAGATCCGGCTGCCCTGGGTGTGTGCCTGGCGCACCCAGTCCTCCTGCCGCCCCGGCTCGAAGGCGGTGACGCAGGCGCGGGAGGGCGGCGGTGCGGTGTGGGTGGCGG
>NZ_MUNE01000541.1 GCF_002154605.1 Streptomyces milbemycinicus
GTACAGCGTGGGTGCCAAGGCCCCCTCCAGGGTCAGCAGCCACCGCTTGACCGCGAGCCCCGTCTCCCCGCCGCCGAAGCCGCCGATGCCATCGGCGGCCACCACGCGGTGGCACGGCACCAGCAGCGAGATCGGGTTGGAGCCCATGATCGACCCGACCGTGCGCGCCGCGAGTGCCCGCTGCTCCGGATCCGCCGCCTCGAACGCCCCACTGCGCTCGGCGAGTTCGCCGTAGGTGATGGTGCGTCCGAAACCGACGGTCTGCTGGAGCGTACGCAGCACGGACTGCTGAGCCCCGGACGTCAGCCGCCAGTCCAGCGGCAGCTCCAACTCATGCCGCCGTCCGGTGAAGTAGTCGGCGAAGCGGCCGACCACCGCCGCCGCTCTGCGGTCGCCGGATTACCTGCGGGGTGTAGGCGGCCGCCGCCACGCCCTGGTCGGTCACGCCCACCCGCATCCGCCCGGTGGGAAGCGGCGTCTCCACGGTCACCCACATCACGCTCACCCGGCGACCCTACTGGGCACCACCGACACCCGGTCCGGGGCTGGGTGTCGGCGGCGCCCAGTAGGTGTCGTACGGGAGCGGCCGGTTGTCGTACGCGAGCGGTCGTCGTCAGGCACCCCTCAGCTGATTGTGGTCACCGGTGCCGTTGACGGAGGACGGCGGGCGGGTGGGGCGCTCCAGGATGCCCCGGGCGTCGCTCGGGATCGCCTCGGGGGCCGGGCCGGGCGGTGCGCCCGTGGTCTCGGCTGCGCCCTGGTAGGGCTGGGCGGAGCCGTTGATCTTCTCGATCGCCTGCCGGGCCTGCTCACCGGGGGAGCGGGCGGTCAGGGGCGCGCACGGGGCCGGGGCGGGTGAGGGGAGCTGCTGGCCACGGTCCTGGGCGGGCTTGGCGTGAG
>NZ_MUNE01000542.1 GCF_002154605.1 Streptomyces milbemycinicus
CCAGCAGGGCGGCGGCGGTGGCGGCGGTGGCTGGGGCGGCGGCCCCGGCGGCGGCCAGCAGGGCGGCGGCGCTCCGGCCGACGACCCCTGGGCGACCAGCGCCCCGGCCGGCGGCCAGCAGGGCGGCGGCGGTGGTGGCTGGGGCGGCGGCTCCGGCAACTCCGGCGGCGGCTACTCGGACGAGCCGCCCTTCTAGGCCCGTATGCGCTGTTTCACGTGAAACCGCTGTTTCACGTGAAACGGTGCCCGGTCTGGTCAGGGCGACCAGCACAAACTTCTTGATCACACTGGAGAGAGACAATGGCGAAGCCGCCTGCTCGCAAGCCTAAGAAGAAGGTTTGCGTGTTCTGCAAGGAGAAGATCTCCTACGTCGACTACAAGGACACGAACCTGCTGCGGAAGTTCATTTCCGACCGCGGCAAGATCCGTGCCCGCCGGGTCACCGGCAACTGCACTCAGCACCAGCGTGACGTCGCCACGGCCGTGAAGAACAGCCGTGAGATGGCGCTGCTGCCCTACACCTCCACCGCGCGATAAGGGAAGGGTGACCGATTCATGAAGATCATCCTCACCCACGAGGTCTCCGGCCTCGGCACCGTCGGCGACGTCGTGGACGTCAAGGACGGTTACGCCCGTAACTACCTGGTCCCCCGTGGTCTGGCGATCCGCTGGACCAAGGGCGGCGAGAAGGACGTCGAGCAGATCCGCCGCGGTCGTCGCATCCGCGAGATCGCCACGATTGAGCAGGCCAACGAGGTCAAGTCGCAGCTCGAGGGCGTCAAGGTGCGCCTGAAGACCCGTGCCGGTGACGCCGGCCGTCTGTTCGGCTCCGTCACCCCGGCCGACATCGCTTCGGCGATCAAGGACGCGGGTGGCCCCCAGGTGGACAAGCGCCGGATCGAGGTGGCCGCCCCGATCAAGACCCTGGGCGCTCACCAGGTGTCGGTGCGTCTGCACGCCGAGGTTGCCGCCAAGGTGGGCGTCGAGGTCGTCGCCGCCTGACGGATACTCCCCCAGCTACCGCTGGGAGGTGCCCCCTCCCAGCTACCGCTGGGAGGTGCCTCTCCCGGCTACCGGGAAGGTGCCGCCTCCCCGCTGCTGGGGAGGTGCCCCGCCGGCGGTAGCCGGGGGGCCCGCTGTACAGCATGACTGAGGGCTGCGACCCACGCCGGGGTCGCGGCCCTCAGTCGTCTGCCCGACCTCTGCGCTCCGCGGCCTAGCCGCGCACCGCGCCGGTGACGATCCAGCGGCCCGAGCGGGTGCGCAGCCACAGGGTGACCAGCCGGACCGTCATCATCAGCGCCATGGTCCACCACAGGGCCGTGAGACCACCGCCGAGCGAGGGCACCAGCAGCGCGACCGGGGCGAAGACGGCCAGGGTGACGATCATCGCCCCGGCCAGATAGGCGCCGTCCCCCGCACCCATCAGCACCCCGTCCAGGACGAAGACGACCCCGGACACCGGCTGGATGACGGCCGTCACCAACAGGGCGGGCAGCAGGGTGTCCCGTACCGCAGGGTCCGAGGTGAACAGGGGGATGAACAGCGGGCGGGCCGCGATGACCAGCAGCCCGAGCACCACCCCGGAGGCCACGCCCCACTGGACCATCCGGCGACAGGCGGCGCGCGCGCCCTCGGCGTCGCCCGCCCCCAGATAGCGCCCGATGATCGCCTGGCCGGCGATCGCGATGGCGTCCAGGGCGAACGCCAGCAGGTTCCACAGGGACAGGACGACCTGATGGGCGGCGACCTCGTCGTCGCCGAGGCGGGCCGCCATCGCGGTCACGATCACCATGACGGCGCGCAGGGCCAGGGTACGGACCAGCAGCGGCACCCCCGCATGGGCGCAGGCCCGAATCCCGGCCAGGTCCGGGCGCAGCGTGGCGCCGTTGCGCCTGGCGCCCCGTACGACCACGGTGAGGTAGACGGCGGCCATGGCGCACTGGGCGATCACGGTGCCCCATGCGGAGCCCGCGATGCCGAGTCCGGCGCCGTAGACGAGGGCGGCGTTCAGGGCGGCGTTGGCCATGAAACCGCCGATGGCGACGTACAGCGGGGTCCGGGTGTCCTGGAGACCGCGGAGCACACCCGTGGCGGCGAGGACGACCAGCATCGCGGGGATACCGAGCGAGCTGATGCGCAGATAGGTGACGGCATGGGGGGTCGCGGTGCCCGAGGCGCCGAAGAGGCCGACGAGCTCCGGGGCGGTGGGCAGGGTGACGGCGATGACGGCGCCACCGAGAAGGAGGGCGAGCCAGATGCCGTCAAGCCCCTGGCGGAGCGCTCCGGCCAGATCGCCGGCGCCGACGCGGCGGGCCACGGCCGCCGTGGTGGCATAGGCGAGAAAGACAAAGATGTTGACGGCGGTGGTGAGAAGGGCGGCGGCGACGCCGAGCCCGGCGAGTTGCGGGGTGCCGAGGTGGCCGACGACGGCGCTGTCGACCATGACGAAGAGGGGTTCCGCCACCAGTGCGCCGAAGGCGGGGAGGGCGAGCGCGACGATCTCGCGATCGTGTCGCCGGGCGGTCTTCCGCTCGGTCGCGGGGGCCAGAGTCATGAGGGCAATCTAATCTTCCACAGGTAAGAGACACAACCCGGTCTCATCCCTTACATGCGAGGCTACGGGACGATCTCCTCTGCGCCGTTTGTCGTGATCTTGATCCAGGTGCCGAAGTTTTTCTCCTGCACAGCCCCTGAATGAAGAAATCCCAGGTCAGAGCCGTAAGTCTGGGGTGATTGTGTGTTTGTCCACAGCACTGTCCCCCGCCCCGTGCACAGGATCGCGGGACTTCTCCACAGGATGGCCCCCGTCATCCACACACCCTGTGGATAACCAAGTTGGCTGAAGGGGGAGAGGGGCCTACCGTGGTCCGGCGCCCGCTGCCTGTTCCGGCCTGGATTCCACCGAACCCGCTGCGCCGGAACCGGAAGTTGGGCGCCCTGTTTGTCATAGCCGTGGCGTAAGAAAGAGATGCGCGGCGAGGTCCGCACCGCGGACGGGAGGAGGTGGCGGGGTGAGCATGCCCGAGCCCATGGACGACCCCTGGGCGGACGCGGACTCCGGCCCGGTCGACCGGTTCCCTTCCCCCCGGTTCCGTCGCGGCGAAGGCGGCCGCGGCCGTGATGAACAGCATGAGCGCGGCCGGGAGTCGGGTGCCTGGGAGGGGGCGGGCTTCGAGCGCGTTCCGCCGCAGGACCTGGACGCCGAGCAGTCGGTCCTGGGCGGCATGCTGCTGTCCAAGGACGCCATCGCCGACGTCGTCGAGGTTCTCAAGGGCAACGACTTCTACCGCCCCGCCCACGAGACGGTCTACCAGGCCATTCTCGACCTCTACGCCAAGGGCGAGCCGGCCGACCCGATCACGGTCGCCGCCGAGCTCACCAAGCGCGGCGAGATCGCCCGCGTCGGCGGCGCCTCGTATCTCCACACCCTCGTCCAGTCGGTCCCCACCGCCGCCAACGCCGAGTACTACGCCGAGATCGTCCATGAGCGCGCGGTGCTGCGCCGCCTGGTCGAGGCCGGCACCCGCATCACCCAGATGGGATACGCGGCGGACGGCGATGTGGATGAGATCGTCAACAACGCCCAGGCGGAGATCTACGCCGTCACCGAGCAGCGCACCAGCGAGGACTATCTGCCGCTCGGCGACATCATGGAGGGCGCGCTCGACGAGATCGAGGCCATCGGCTCCCGCAGCGGCCAGATGTCCGGCGTGCCCACCGGCTTCACCGACCTGGACGCGCTGACGAACGGGCTGCACCCCGGCCAGATGATCGTCATCGCCGCCCGCCCCGCGATGGGCAAGTCCACCCTCGCCCTGGACTTCTCGCGCGCCTGTTCCATCAAGAACAACATGCCCAGCGTCATCTTCTCCCTGGAGATGGGGCGCAATGAGATCGCCATGCGTCTGCTGTCCGCCGAGGCGCGGGTGGCGCTGCACCATATGCGGTCCGGAAGCATGACGGACGAGGACTGGACGCGGCTCGCCCGCCGCATGCCCGATGTGTCCGCCGCCCCCCTCTACATCGACGACTCCCCGAACCTGTCGATGATGGAGATCCGCGCCAAATGCCGCCGCCTCAAGCAGCGCAACGATCTGCAGCTGGTGGTCATCGACTATCTCCAGCTGATGCAGTCCGGCGGCGCGCGGCGCCCCGAGAGCCGCCAGCAGGAGGTCTCGGACATGTCGCGAAACCTCAAGCTGCTGGCCAAGGAGCTGGAAGTCCCGGTCATCGCGCTCTCGCAGCTCAACCGTGGACCCGAGCAGCGCACGGACAAGAAGCCCATGGTCTCGGACCTGCGTGAAAGTGGTTCCATCGAGCAGGACGCCGACATGGTCATCCTGCTGCACCGGGAGGACGCGTACGAGAAGGAGTCGCCGCGCGCGGGCGAGGCGGACCTGATCGTGGCCAAGCACCGTAATGGCCCGACGGCCACGATCACGGTCGCCTTTCAGGGGCACTACTCGCGCTTCGTGGACATGGCCCAGACCTGACAGAGTGCTTGTAGGGTCTCAAATTCCGTGTCCTGTGCTGACACCGTGGCGTTACGGGCAATCGCCCGGTCCAGGGGCCAGCGGCATTACTCCGGCACCTACTGGTCCGCGACAGTCCGCGACCATTCCGGCCCGGCGGCCGACGATGTCGAGGAGATCGCCTCGGTGGTGTTGGGACAACTGCGCGAAGCCGAGCGGCGGAAGATGCTCGACCGCGCCGAGCATGTCCACGAGGTCCTGACGGGGTATCGGTCCGGCAGCCCGGAACTCGCGCGCGAAGGAGAGGCCAGGGGTTCGCAGGATAGAGCCGATGACCGGTGGGTCGAGACCGCGCTGGACGTGATGGTCGAGCACACCGGGGAGTCGAAGCCGTCACGCACGATGGTGATCGAGCGGACGAGGGCCCGAGTGATCGCTCGGTGCGGCCCGGATGTGGTGCCCCAGCCGAGTCGGGCGACGGCCTTCCGGCTGCCGGCAGAGCTGGAGAACCGGCGCCCGCTGTTCCGGCTGAGTATGCGACCCACTCCCTTCGGCAGAAAAGTGGCCGCTGCCGCCAAGCGTCTCATTGGCCCAGGCGGGCGGCCTTGACCGCGCGTTGGGCGAAGACGTCCTCACGGCGGTCTTCCATCTGCCGCAGCGCAGCCTTGCGGTCCCGTTTCGACAGGCGGTCGAGATACGTGTGGCCGACGACGTGATCGGTCTCATGCTGCAGACACCGGGCGAAGTACCCCAACCCCTCGATGACGAGAGGGTCGCCGTCCTTGTCGAACCCACGGGCGACAGCACGATCGGTGCGGGGAACCGCCATGGCGGCACCGGGCACGGACAGACAGCCCTCGAAGTCATCAACGAGTCGCCGACTCCCCGGACCGGGCAGGTCCAGAACCGGGTTGATGATGTGACCGACATGCCGGATCCCATAGTCGTCCGGGCAGTCATACACGAACAGCCGCAGGTCAACGCCAACCTGGTTGGCGGCCAGGCCAGCACCGTCGGCCACATACATGGTCAGGAACATGTCGTCGATCAACGCCGACAACTCCGGAGTCCCGAACTCGGTCACCTCCCGGCACGGACGGCTCAGCACCTCCTCACCCACCACCGTGACCCGGCGAACCGAACCCCGTCCCGCCTCCGGTGGGAGAGCTGGACAGGTGTCCACGGGGCGGCCTTGCACACGGACTTGCCGATCAACGGAACGGGACCGCTCGCGACGAACAGACATGGCTGTCTCCCTCTTACGCACGCCACAGATGCCGCCGAGGTCACCGCAGCTGATGCCTTCAGCAAGGACTACCGCTTGCCAGAGCCTTTGCAAAGTAGCAGACTTTGCAAAGTGACTGAAGACGACGTCAACACCCCGGACGACCAGGCAGCCGGCACCGGCGAAGAATTGCGCGAGCACGAAGTCCGCACAGCCTTGCTGGACCTGCTCGCCGAAGTCGGCACCGTCACGGCGACCGAAGCCGCCTCCCAGCTGGGCTACAGCTCCGGCCTCTGCTCATTTCACCTACGGCAGCTCGCACGTCACGGATACATCGAAGAGTCTCCCCACAGCGGAGGCCGCGCACGTCCCTGGCGTCTGAGGCAGCGCACCCCCGCTGCCGACGGTCCTACGGAGGAGCAGTTCGGCGACTTGGCTCGCGGGCTGGAGGACGAGAGCTGGCAGCGATGGCTGACCCAGCGAGATGAAGCGCCGTCCGAATGGCACCACGCCGAAGCCTTCAGCGCCGTTGCCTACCTGACACCCGAAGAGATGAGCCGGGTCGCGAACGTGATCCGACGGGCGCTCGCGCCCTACCAGGACCGCGAACAACGCCCCCTGGCCCGGCCCGACGGCGCTCGACCAGTGGCCCTCATTACCCGGCTGTTCCCCCTGCTTCCCCACCCAGCGGACGGAGCGGACCAGGAGTGATGAGCTGCCCGGCCGTTGGCACCCGCTTGAGGAATGACATGAGGCTGAGACGGCAGGCAGGCGACACGACGTGAGACAGCCAAAGAACCCGCAGGTCACGAGAGCACCCCATGCCACGGATCGCGAGATCCCACACTCAGGGCCGGTGACCCGAAGCGGCTACATCACGTCGGCCAGTTCCTCCAGCAGCCGCCGCTTGGGACGGGCGCCCACCATCGACCGCACCGGCTCACCGTCCCGGAACACCATCAGCGTCGGCATGGACAGCACACCGTACGCCGCCGTGGTGCCCGGATTGGCGTCCACGTCCAGCTCGACCACCTTGAGCCGGTGCGCCTCCTCCCGCGACACCTCCGCCAGCACCGGCGCGATCATCCGGCACGGCGGGCACCACGAGGCCGTGAACTCCACCAGCACCGGAAGCCCCGACTCCAGCACTTCCCGCTGGAAGGTCTCGTCCGTGACCGTGACCACTCCCGTGGTCCGAGTCGACGTCATCCTGCTCTCCTCCCTGTCGCTTCGTCTCCGTCATGCGGGTCATGCGGGCCCAGCTCGCAGCGCGGCCCGGGTCCCCCCGGTGCCGTCGCCGTGGCCTCCAGCGCGGCCATCGCCCGCTCCGCCTCGGCGAGCTGCGCCCCGACCTGCTGCCGTACGCCGTTCAGATGCGCGATGCACTCGTCCAGCTCGGCCAGCTTGCGGCGGTACACCGCGAGCGAGGCCGGGCAGGAGTCGCCCGCGGGGTGACCGGCGCGCAGACACTCCACGAACGGCCGGGTCTCCTCCAGGCCGAAGCCGAAGTCCCGCAGCGTCTGTATCTGCCGCAGCAGCCGCAGGTCGTCCTCGTCGTACGCCCGGTATCCATTGCCCGCGCGGCGCGCGGGCAGCAGCCCGAGCGTCTCGTAGTAGCGCAGCGTGCGGGTGGTCGTACCCGCCCGTTCGGCCAGCTCTCCGATCCGCATGGCCACGACGGTAGACCTTGACGCCGACGTCAATGCCAGGGCCGGTCAACTGGCCCATGGAACCGACCGGTCGGACATGGGCCGCGGGATATGGCGCGGCACATAGGGTGCGGGCATGACCGCGCCCATGGATGAGACCGCACAGCCGCTGCCCGCCACGCGCCGCGCCCTGTTCCGCCGGATCGCCGTCGCCCAGACCGAGGGCCGCGCGCCGTCCCTCGTGGGTGCGGTGGTGCGGGACGGGCGGCTGTGGTGGGTGGGGACGCGCGGTGAACTGGGCCGTGGGGCGCCCGATGCCAACACCCAGTACCGCATCGGATCGCTCACCAAGACCTTTGTGGCGGTGCTGGTGATGCGGCTGCGCGACGAGGGGCTGCTGTATCTCGGCGACCCGCTCTCCCGCCACCTGGACGTACCGGAGGCCGGGGACGCGACCATCGCCCAGCTGCTCTCCCACACCTCGGGCCTGGCGGCGGAGGCCCGCGGCCCCTGGTGGGAGCGTACGTCGGGCGAACTGCGCCCCGAGACGGCCGACATCTTCGGGGAGCGCCCGCTGCGCCACCCCGCCGGCCGCCGCCACCACTACTCCAACCCCGGCTTCGCGCTGCTGGGCGCGCTCGTCGAGCGGCTGCGCGGCGCGCCCTGGGACGAGGTGCTGCGGCGTGAGGTGCTGGAGCCGCTGGGGATGGCGCGCACCTCGGCGCTGCCCCAGCCCCCGCACGCCGAGGGCTGGGCGGTGCACCCCTGGGCGGATGTGCTGCTGCCCGAACCCGCCGTGGACACCGGCCGGATGGCCCCGGCCGGGCAGCTGTGGTCGACGGCCACCGACCTGGCCCGGTACGCCGCCTTCCTGATGGACGGGGACGAACGGGTGCTGGACCCCCGGACGCTGGCCGAGATGCGGGCCCCGGCGGCCGCCCCCGAGAGCGACGACTGGGACGCCGGCTACGGCCTCGGTATCCAGCTGACCCGTCGCGACAACCGCCTCCTCATCGGCCACACCGGCTCCATGCCCGGCTTCCTGGCCGCCCTGTGGGCGAGCCCGGAGGACGGGCTGGCCGGGATCGCGCTGGCCAACGCCACCTCCGGGCCCACGGTCGGCGCCGTCGCCGCCGACCTCGTACGGATCGCGGCCGAGCACGAGCCGCTCATGCCCGCGCCCTGGCGCCCGCTGCCCGAGGCCGATTTGGAGCTGGTGGCCCTGACCGGGCCCTGGTACTGGGGCCCCACCCCCTTCCTGCTGCAGCTGCGCCCCGAGCGGGGGCTCGAGCTGCGCCCGCTGAACGGGAGGGGCCGCGGCTCGCGGTTCCGGGCGGAGCCGGACGGCACCTGGACCGGGCTCGACGGCTACTACGCGGGGGAGACGCTGCGCGTGGTGCGGGGCGCGGGCGGCGGTCCGTACGGCGGGGCGGACAACGTCCACCTCGATCTGGGCACCTTCGTCTTCACCCGGGAGCCGTACGAGGCCGATGGCGCGGTGCCGGGCGGGGTGGACCCGCAGGGGTGGCGCCCGGGGGCGTGAGGCGCGCCCCGGCTCCGATCTGTGCCTGACCCTGGCGGTGGTACGCACCGGCGGGGGCTGGGTGGGCTCCGCGCACCGCCGCAGGCTGATCTCCGTCCACACGTCCGGCGGCCCCGCGTCCGCCACGTCCGAAGGAGATCCGCCATGCGCTCTTCAGCGCTGCGCGTCGGTGCGTCCCTGCTCGCCCTGACCGCGGTCATGGCCGCCTCAGGCCCGGCCACCGCCCGAACCGCGAGTGACCGGCCCGGGAGCGCCCGACCCGGGACCACTTGGTCGGCCGGGTGGGCGGCGCCCGTCCAGCGCCCCAGCGAGGGCTTCGAGGAGAACTGGGCCCTCAAGGGCTTCGCCGACCAGACCGTGCGCCAGGTCGTGCGGGTGACCGGCGGTGGCACCGCGGCACGGATCAGGCTGTCGAATCTGTACGGCGACGAGCCGCTGCGCATCGCGGGCGCGACCGTCGCCCGGACCGCGGGCGGCGCCTCGGTCGAGGCCGGGAGCGTGCGCAGGCTGACCTTCGGGCACCGGCAGTCGGTGACGATCCCGGCGGGCGGCGAGACGGCCAGCGACGCGGCGCCGGTGCGTGTGGCGCCGTTCGAATCGCTGACGGTGACGCTGTACTTCGCGGAGCCGACCGGTCCGTCCACGTTCCACGCCCAGGCCTATGCGAAGAGCTACCGCGCGGAGGGCGACCACGGCGCCGACCGTACGGGCGCGGCCTTCACCGCGTACACCCACTCCTGGTACTACCTCTCGGACGTGGAGCTGACCGGCGGGAGCGCCGGACGGCGCGGTTCCGTGGTCGCCTTCGGCGACTCCATCACCGACGGCTTCGGCTCGTCCTACGACGCCAACAGCCGCTGGCCCGACCTGCTGGCGGAGCGCCTGGCGGCGGCCGGCACCCCGCGCCCGGTCCTCAACTCCGGTATCGGGGGGAACCTGCTGCTGCACGACTCGCCCTGGTACGGGGACCGGGCGGGCGCCCGGTTCCGGCGCGATGTGCTGGACAAGCCGGGCGTCAGGTCGGTGATCCTGCTGCAGGGGCTCAACGACATCGGGTTCAGCGAGGTGGATCTGCCCACGTACAAGCCCAATCCGCAGGTCTCGGCCGAGCAGGTGATCGCCGGCTACCGCGAGCTGATCGCGCGGGCCCACGCCCGGGGGGTGCGGGTCGTCGGCGCGACGATCCTGCCCTTCAAGGGCGCCGAGTACCACACGGCGCGGTCCGAGGCGAAGCGCGCCGCGATCAACGAGTGGATCCGCACCTCCGGCGAGTTCGACGCGGTGGTCGACTTCGCCGCCGTCATGGCCGCGCCGTCGGATCCGCAGGCGCTCGACCCGGCGTACGACAGCGGGGACCACAAGCACCCCAACGACGCGGGCTACCGGCGGATGGCCGAAGCGATCGACCTCGGCGTCCTCTAGAGCGCGAGCTTGAATCCCACGTGCGAGGCCTCGAAGCCGAGGCGCTCGTAGAAGCGGTGGGCGTCGGTACGGGTCGCGTCCGAGGTGAGCTGCACCAGTACGCAGCCCGCGCGGCGCGACTCGTCGACGGCCCACTGGATCAGCTGGGTGCCGAGCCCGCCGCCGCGCTCGTCGGAGTGGATGCGCACGCTCTCGATGATCGAACGGGTGGCGCCGCGCCGGGACAGGCCGGGGATGACGGTGAGCTGGAGGGTCCCGACGGTACGGCCGTCCCGTACGGCGACGACCAGACGCTGGCCCGGGTCGCGGTCGATCCGCTCGAACGCCGCCTGGTAGGGGTCCAGGTCGTCCGGGGACTCGCGCCGGGCGCCGAGCGGATCGTCGGCCAGCATGGCCACGATGGCGGGTATGTCGTCGGCGGTGGCGCGGCGGATCTCGAAGTCGCTCATGGCGGGCAGCCTACGCGGGGGCCCACAGCCCTTCGACGGCCGTGACCAGCGGGGCCAGCTCGGGCCGTGCGGCGGCGTCCTGGAGGGCGTCGCGCAGCGCGGCGTCGTTGGTGGGGCGGGCCTGGTCGAGCAGTTCCCGGCCCGCCGCGGTGATGTTGGTGTAGATGCCGCGGCGGTCGTCCGGGCAGATGTACCGGGACAGCAGCCCGCGGTCCTCCAGGCGGGTGACCAGGCGGGTGGTGGCGCTCTGGCTGAGGACGACGGCGTCGGCGAGCTGGCGCATCTGGAGATGCCCGCCCGGGCCGTCGTGCTGCTCGCTGAGCACGTTGAGCACCGAGAACTCGCGGACGCTCAGCTCGTGCCGGGCCTGCAGCGCGCGCTCGACATGGGTCTCGATGCGGCCGTGCAGTGCGGACAGGGCGCACCAGCCCTGGGCCAGGGCCCGCCCGCCGAGCAGCGGCTTCTCCAGGGGCGGCGCGTCGGTCGGCGCATCCGGCATGGGTCCCCTCCTTGGGTGTGGTGCCCCCAGGGTAGTCCACTCGGCGAAAAAGACGGCGCTTGCAAATAAAGTCGTCTGGAATTATTGTCAACGCATTCAAAGGTTCCATGCAATCGTCTATTCGTTCTGAGGACCCCCCGACATGCCCCTCGCCCTGCTGGCGCTCGCCATCGGCGCCTTCGGTATCGGCACCACCGAATTCGTGATCATGGGACTGCTGCCCGAGGTGGCGGACGAGTTCCATGTCTCCATCCCCACCGCCGGATACGCGACCACCGGCTACGGGCTCGGCGTCGCCGTCGGCGCCCCGCTGCTGACCCTGCTCGGCACCCGGCTCACCCGCAAGCAGATGCTGGTGATGCTGATGGGGCTGTTCATCGCGGGCAATCTGCTCTCCGCGCTCGCCCCCGCCTTCCTTCTGCTGCTCGCCGGGCGGGTGCTCGCCGCCTTCGCGCACGGCGCCTTCTTCGGCATCGGCGCGGTGGTCGCCGCCGACCTGGTCGCCCCCCACAAGCGGGCCCAGGCCATCGCCACCATGTTCACCGGCCTGACCGTCGCCAACGTCATCGGCGTACCCATGGGCACCTGGATCGGCCAGACCTTCGGCTGGCGCGCGTCCTTCCTCGCCGTCGCCGGCCTCGGCGTGCTCGGCCTGGTCGGCATCGCCGCCCTCGTACCCAGCCGGCCCGGCCCGGCCGTCGGCCGCCTCGGCCAGGAGCTCGCGGCCTTCCGCAATCCGCAGGTGTGGCTGGCGATGATCATGACCGTGCTCGGCTTCGGCGGGGTCTTCGCCGCCATCACCTACATCACGCCGATGATGGTGGACGTGGCCGGCTACCCCGGCTCCGCCGTGACCTGGCTGCTCGTCCTCTTCGGCCTCGGCCTGGTCGGCGGCAACCTGATCGGCGGGCGCTACGCCGACCGGGCACTGATGCGGATGCTGTACCTCACCCTCGGCGGACTCGCCGTCGTCCTCGCGGCGTTCGGCTTCACCGCCCACAACAAGATCGCGGCCGCCGCCACCCTCGTCCTGGTCGGAGCCTTCGGCTTCGCGACCGTGGCGCCGCTCCAGAAGCGGGTCATGGACCAGGCACCGGACGCCCCGACGCTCGCCTCGGCGGCCAACATCGGCGCCTTCAACCTGGGCAACGCCCTGGCCGCCTGGCTCGGCGGGATCGTCATCTCCGCCGGAATGGGCTACACCGCGCCCAACTGGGTCGGCGCCCTGATGGCCGCGGCCGCCCTCGGTACCGCCGTCCTCTCGGCCACCCTCGAACGGCGCACCGCACGCACCGGGCGGATCGTCGCCGCGGGCGGGCTCGCCGCCGCCGACGAGCCGAGGGAGGACGCGACAGCCGTACGCTGACCCGCCCGTCGCCTACTCCTGTCACGCCCGCGAGCGGGCCGGGGAGCGGACCTGGGCGCGCGCGGCCACCCGGCGGCCGGACCGCGCTCCGGCCCCGGCCTTGTCCCCGCCCCCGGCTGCGGAGGAACGGCGTCCGGCCTGCCACCGACGGCCGCGCGCCGTCAGCCCCCACGGCTTGAGGACCGAGATGGCGGTGAGGAACAGATAGACGCCCAGCGCCACCGAGGGCGCGATGACGAGATCGACGGCGGAGGGCACGGCCCGGCCCGCCGAGGCATCGCCCGCGGCCGACGCGATCTCGGCCCGCAGCGCGACGATGGACGCGCCGACCGCGGGCACCGTCAGCCAGAACTTGATGTACACCCAGCGGTACCGGGCCAGCCCCCAGGGCGTCCCGAGCGACAGCGCCACCCCGCTCAGCAGGGACGCCAGGCTGATCGGTGCGATCAGCCAGTCGCCGAAGATCTTCATGGCGCGGTAGGCGGCCTCGGCGGTGTCCGCCGATCCGGACGCCGCCCCGGCGATGCCGAGCGCGAGCAGACAGAGGGTGAGCCCGAGCCAGCCGACGGAGACGACGACATGGACGACGAGGAGGGCCCTGCGGGCGGGGCGCGATAGGTTCGGCTGCATTCCTCCACGGTCGTCCGCGGCGCTCCGTACGGCGTCTGACGGCGGGAGTATCCGCGCGTACTCCCGCCGTACGCCGTGCCGCTCAGGGCCCCTAGGCTCAGCTTCCATGACCAGACTGCATCTGTTCGATCTGGACGGGACGCTCATCCACGGCTCGGCCGCCGCCGTCGAGATATCCCGTCAGCTCGGGGTGGAGCGGGAGATAGCCGAGCTGGAGCGGGCGTTCGCGGACGGGGCGCTGAGTACCGCCCAGTTCGCGCAGCGGGCCTGTGCGCTGTGGGGGGAGCTGACGGAGCGGCATGTGGCGGCGGCGTTCGAGGGGGCGCCGTGGCTGGTGGGGATCCGTGAGGTGTGGGCGGACATCCGGGGGCGTGGCGAGCGCTGTGCGGTGATTTCGCTCTCTCCCGGCTTCTTCGTGGAGCGGCTGCTGGAATGGGGCGCGGACGCGGCGCGCGGGTCGCGCTGGCCGGCCGTGCCGTTTCGGGAGCCGCTGGAGCCGGAGGGCATCCTCACTCCGGCGGCGAAGGTGCGCATCGCCGATGAACTCTGTGCGACGTTCGGTCTGAGCATGGAGGACTGTGTCGCTTACGGCGACTCGATGTCGGATGCGGAGCTGTTCGCCGTGGTGCCGGTCTCGATCGCGGTCAACGCCGACCACCATGTGAGCGAAATCGCATCGTGCGGCTATACCGGCCGTGATCTGCGGGAGGCCTACGAATTGGCTGGTAACTACCGGTAATTACGATGGTTCCCATGTGTAACGGAGCCGCCGGACTTGGGGCTTGTTAATTCATCCGGGCCCGGTAGGGTCGGATCCGGGTTCTGCGCGGCGGCTGTGTCGCGGGGCCACATCGGGGCAATCCAGCCTAACGGAACACGGGTGCCGTTACCTGGAGTTCCGGCTATGTGTCCTGTCCGGCGAACAAGCGTGGCATGCTGCCCATGGAGAAGTACGGGGCGGGCCGTCCGGACCAATCTCATCTCAACCAGTGGAACAGAGCGGGGAATTGCGGGCACATTCCGGCTTCGGAAGTGCGAAAACCGACAGAAAGATGTTCGAGGCGAGGCAACCATGGACGCTCCGACCACCACGCCGTCGGCCGGCAACGACGGTACCGGCGGAAACAGTGGCGACTGGGGTTGGTTCAGCCCCCCGAGCAAGAAGCGGGACGAGGACGCTTCCCCGGGCACGGACCAGGATGACGGTCGGCGGGCGCCCAGCCGCCCGGTGAGCCCGATACGGCCGGTCGGCACGGGCGCCGACCGCCGTATCG
>NZ_MUNE01000543.1 GCF_002154605.1 Streptomyces milbemycinicus
CCTTCATGGCGGCGAACCATTTGGCGACCTCCCGTATCTCCTCGCCGTTGCGGTCGAGGGCGACGACCTGCGCGCCGCGCCGGTAACACTCGAAGGCGTGCCGGCCGGCGCCGCAGCCCAGGTCGAGGACGCGATCGGCACGGTGGAGCGCTACCGCGAGGCCATTGCGGCCCGCTCCCAGGTGAAGTGCGTCAGGACCCGCTCACGGCCCGCCGCGCCCAGCTTGCGGCGCAGCTCCGCGTCGTCCAGGAGCCGGTTCAGCGCGGCGGCGAGCGCGCCCGCGTCGCCGGGCGGCACCGCGAGGCAGGTCTCACCGTCGGGCCCGGCGACCTCGGGGATGGCGCCGCCGGTGGTGGCGACCAGCGGGGTGCCGGTGGCCATGGCCTCGGCGGCGGGCAGCGAGAACCCCTCGTACAGCGAGGGCACACAGGCGATCTGCGCGCCGCGCACCAGGTCGACGAGTTCGGCGTCGCTGATGCCCTTGACGAAGTCGACGGCGCCTTCGAGCCCGTACCGGTCCATGGCCTCGGCCACCGGGCCGGTCTCGGGGCGTTTGCCGACGACGACCAGATGCGCGTCGGGGTTCTCGGTGCGCACCTTCGCCAGCGCCTCCACGAGGTGGACCAGGCCCTTGAGCGGTACGTCGGCGCTGGAGGTGGTGACGATCCGGCCGGGCACCTCGGGCACGGCGGGGTCCGGGGAGAACAGCCGGGTGTCCGCGCCTATGTGCACCACGTGCACCCGGCCCGGGCGCACCCCGAGGTCGTCGACGATCTCCCGGCGGGAGGAGCCGGAGACGGTGAGTACGGAGGGCAGCCGCCGGGCCACCCGCTTCTGCATCCGGGTGAAGCCGTACCAGCGGCGCACCGAGGCGCGGCGCTTCCAGTCGGGCGCGGCGTCCAGCTCCAGCTGCCGGTCGACGGTGATGGGGTGGTGGATGGTGGTGACCAGCGGGAAGCCGACGCGGTCCAGGTCCAGCAGGCCGTAGCCGAGGGTCTGGTTGTCGTGGACGACGTCGAACTCGCCGCGCCGGGCGGCCAGATGGCGGCGGGCGCGCAGGCTGAAGGTCAGCGGCTCGGGGAAGCCGCCGGTCCACATCGTGGCGACCTCCAGGCCGTCGATCCAGTCGCGGAACTCCTCGCGCCGGGGCGTACGGAAGGGGTCGGGCTGCCGGTAGAGGTCGAGGCTGGGCAGCTCGGTGAGGGTGACGCCCTCCTGGTCGTCGAGGACCGGGTACGGCTGGGAGCCGATGACCTCCACGGTGTGGCCGAGCCGGGCGAGTTCGCGGGAGAGGTGACGTACGTAGACACCCTGGCCCCCGCAGAATGGATTCCCCTTGTAGGTGAGCAGCGCGATCCGCAGCGGTCGGTCCGGATCCCTGTCGACGGTGGCTGGAGGCGGGTCGGGCAGCGGTTCGGTCCCGGTCTTCTGCGCGGCCTCAGCGGTCACTCGCGCCCCCTCCTAGGTGCAACTGAGCGGGAGCGTAACCGCTCGCGTTTATCTAGAACAAGTTTCACTATCGGATCGCCCGAGAAGTCCTGAAGATACCTGGTCAGGACATCGGCACCGCGGCCGGGACGGGTGATCCGCACCACTGCGGGTGCAGGTGGGGAGGTTCGGGCGGGGCGCGGCCGGCCGGCCCTGATACTCGCCAGTAGGGCCGCCACCTGTCTCAACTGCGCAAACGCCGGTGTGGCGGGCGAGCCACCGCGCTAATCTAGAACGAGTTTCAGTGGCTGTACCGCACCGAAGTGAGACAGATGACCGCAGAAGCCAAGCCGGCCTCCCTGCAGCTGACCGAGCGGCAGGAGGCGCGCCGTCGGCGAATCCTGCACGCCAGTGCCCGGCTGGCCAGCCGCGGCGGCTTCGACGCGGTGCAGATGCGCGAGGTCGCCGAGAACTCCGGCGTGGCGCTCGGCACCCTCTACCGCTACTTCCCCTCCAAGGTCCATCTGCTGGTGGCCACCATGCAGGACCAGCTGCAGCATATGCACGAGGCGCTGCGCAAACGCCCCCCGACCGAGGAGGAGCCGACCACCCGGGTCGCCCAGACCCTGATGCGCGCCTTCCGGGCGCTCCAGCGCGAACCCCATCTCGCGGATGCGATGGTCCGGGCGCTCACCTTCGCCGACCGCTCGGTCAGCCCGGAGGTGGACACCGTCTCCCGGCTCACCACCGCGATCATCCTCGACGCGATGGGACTGGACGGGCCGCCGACGCCCGAGCAGCTGTCCGCGGTGCGGGTCATCGAGCACACCTGGCACTCGGCGCTGATCACCTGGCTGTCGGGGCGCGCCTCCATCGCCCAGGTGAAGATCGACATCGAGACGGTCTGCCGGCTCATCGACCTGACCGCCCGGGACGGGGCGCGCGAGGGCGCAGACGGCGCACGCGAGGGCAGATAAGCATGAATGAGGCCTTTTGCGCGCCTGTGCGCCCCCCGTTGGCTCAATATGCGCGTTCATGACAGGGGTAACCCCGGTATTCATCAACGATGCCCGGAACCGGGCGAACCGTACGGGGTTGGAGGGACAGCACGTGATCCGGGTACTTCTGGTGCACGACTCTCGTTTGCTGCGATCCGGTTTGGCAGCACTGATCGAAGCCGAACCGGACATCGAGGTGACGACGACATCGTGGTGCGACGCGCGTAGTCGAGCCCGCGCCGTTCGACCGCACGTATGCGTGGTGGACACGGACTGTCCGGGCTCCGACGGGGCCACGAGAAAAGGGGAGTTAGCGAAGATATCCGAGGGGATATCCGGCGGGAGAACCGGCAAGGACGGCCGGTGCGAACTGCTGGTGCTGGCGGACGCGGAGCGGCCGGGGCCGCTACGGCGGGCCCACGAGGCGCGGGCGCTCGGCTACATCGACCGGAACGCCTCGCCCGACCGGCTGCTGGACGCCATCCGGAGCGTCGCGAACAAGGAGCGTTTCATCGACGACTCCCTGGGCTACGGCTTTCTCCAGGCGGCCCAAATGCCGCTGACCGCACGCGAGTTGAGCGTGCTCTCACTGGCCGCCGAAGGCGCCTCGATCGCCGAGATCGCCCGCAGCCTGCATCTGTCCAACGGGACCATACGCAACTACATGGCCGCCATCACCCGGAAGACCGGGGCGCGCAACCGGGTGGACGCCATCCGCATCTCGCGGGGCGAGGGCTGGGTCTGACGCCCCGGCGCCCAGCAGGTGCCCCGAGTCCCCCGGGCCTCCCCAGCTTCCCGCGAGGTCGCGGTAGAGCGGTGAGCGCTCCAGCAGCTCGGCATGGCGGCCGCAGACCGTCTGCCGGCCGTCCATGACCAGCACACGCTCGGCGCGGCGCGCCGAGCTCACGCGGTGGGCGATCACGATCAGGGTGGTGCCGGGCCGCCGCGCGAAGGCCCGCTCCGCGCGGGCCTCGGCGGCCGGGTCGAGATGGCAGGTCGCCTCGTCGAGCAGCACCACGGGGGCAGGCGAGAGATACGCGCGGGCGAGCGCGATCAGCTGGCGCTCCCCCGCGGACAGGGCGCCGGGGTCGACGTCGGCGTACGGCCCGCCGATCCGCGACAGCAGCACGTCGAGCCCCACGGCCTCGGCGGCAGCGGCGAGTTCGGCGTCCGTGCGGGCACCCGGGCCTGCTTGGGGGCACAGATAGCGGAGGTTGTCGGCGAGAGTGCCGGAGAACACGTACGCCTCCTGCGGAATCAGCACCCGCAGCGCGGCCGCCCGTACGGCGCCGGACCCCCGTACGGGCTCCCCACACACCCGGACCTCGCCCGACCGCGGCTCCAGCAGCCCCGCGATCAGCCCCGCCAGTGTGGACTTGCCGATCCCGCTCGGCCCGACCACGGCCAGATGACCGCCCGCCGGGACGTCGAGGCCCAGCCCCTCGACGACCGGGGCGGCCCGGTCGCCGTACGCGAAGGTGACGGCGCGCAACTCGACGGCGGGGGAGGTGGGGCGCGCCACCGTTCCGTCCGGAACCGCCGGCCCCGGAGCGAGCGCCGGGCCCGCCCCGCCCCCGTCCGGCGCCGTCCCGGCCAGCCGCCTGACCACCACCGCCAGCCGGGAGCCTCCCGTGCCGAGGGCCTGCATCAGGCTCTGGAGGGCGGGTAGCAGCGACTGCTGGAGGTAGGCCAGCGCGCCTACCAGCGCGCCCGTCGTGACTCCGCGCCCCAGCAGCCACGGGGCGGCCACCAGCAGCAGTACGACGGGCAGCCGCCCGCCGACCCCGATGGCGACCACCCGCACCACGCCCCACCGGGCGAGGGCGCGGGCCGCCCGATACTCGGTGTCGATCCGGCCCCCCGCGTCCGCCCCGACCGGCTCCTCCGCCCCCGCCGCCGTGATGTCCCGCAGCCCGGAGGCGACGGCGCCCAGCGTCTCCGCGATGTTCTCGTCCGCTTCGAGGAACGCCTCCTGACGGCGGGCCATCGGGCGCAGCGTCGCCAGGAACAGCGCCAGCCCGAGGACCAGCGGCGGCAGGACGACGAGCAGCAGGACCGGGGCGAGCGAGAAGAGGCCGACCAGGGCGCCGGCGGCGACGAATACGAACGAGCGGGAGACCATGACCAGACCGGCGAAGGTGTCCCGGGCGATCTCCACCTGGTGGGTGAGCCGGGAGACCGCCGTAGTGCCCCCGCCCGCACCTCCACCTTCCGTACGCCCGCCACCCGCACCGCCCACGGCGTGGGTCACCACCCGGCGTACGAGCGCGTCGCGCAGCGGCTCGACGAGGGCGGCCATCGCGCGGTAGACGCGGCCGGTGCCGTACGCGCCAAGGGCCACGGCCAGCGCGGCGAGCCCCAGCCAGGCAAGACCGATGCCCCGGTCCCCCGCCAGGAAGCCGTCGTCCAGCGCCCGGGCCAGCGCGTATCCGCTCAGGAAGGTCTGTCCGGATTCCAGCACCGACCACGCCGCGAGCCGCCACAGCACCCGGCGCCGCTCGCGCAGAAAGCGAATGCCCTCGGCATATGGCCCCGGTCTAGCCCCGCGCGCCCCAATCCGGCCGCCCTTTTTGTCCGGCGCGGATTCAGCCACCCTGAACTCCCCCGTCCGCTTGCGGCGCTTCGGATCTGTTCGGCTCGTCGAATGCATCCGGCACATCCAGCACATTCGGCCTCTCGGGGACATCCGGCCCGTCGGACACATCCGGCCCGTCGGGGACATCCGGCCCGTCGGGCACATCCGGCGCGGCGAACACCGCCCGATAGCCGTCCAGCGCCCAGAGTTCGGCGTGCCGCCCCGCCGCCCGTACCCGCCCGTCCTCCAGCCAGACCACCAGATCCGCGCGGGCCGCCGTCGCCGCGCGGTGGGCGACGATCACGCGGGTGCGGGGCCGGGCGCCCAGGAGGCGGCCGGCCAGGGCCCGGGTCACCCGCAGCTCGGTGACGGTGTCCAGGCTCGACGTGGCGTCGTCAAGGATCAGCACCCTGCCCTCATGGGCGAACGCCCTTGCCAGCCCCAGGCGTTGGGTCTCGCCACCGGACAGCGGGGCGTCCGCGACCGGTGTTTCGTACCCGTCCGGGAGCAGCCGTACGAAGTCGTCGGCGCAGGCCGCACGCGCCGCCTCGACGACCCGGCCGGGCGGGGACGGGGCCGGTCCCAGCGCGATGGTCCCGCCGATGGTGCCGCCGAGCAGCGCCGGGCGTTCGAAGGCGTAGCCGATCGCGCGGCGCAGCGCGTCGTGGGTGAGCTCGGGGAGCGGCACGCCGTCGAGCAGCACCTCGCCGCCGTCCGGGTCGGCGAGCCGCCCGGCGATCGCGGCCAGTGTCGACTTGCCGGACCCGGAGCGGCCGACCACGGCGAGGCAGCGCCCGCCCGGCACCACCAGGTCGACCCCGCACAGCACTTCGCGCCCGCCGCGCACCGCCCGGGCCCCGCGCAGCTCCAGCGTCCCGTCCCCCGGCGGCAGCGAGCGCGTGCCGTACGCGGTGGCGGGCTCGGCCAGGACGGGTGCGAAGCGACGGGCGGCGGTGCGGCTGCGCACCAGGCCGTTGAGGTGGCCGACCAGCATGCCGATGCCGGTGGCCAGCACCGCGTAACGGGCGGCGGCCAGCAGAGATCCGACGCTCAGCTCCCCCGCCGTCAGCCGCAGCCCGGCCACGGCTACCACGGCGATCTGCAGCAACGGCACGATCGCGGCGGCCCACGCGGCGGAGCGCCCCTGGACCCGCCACATGCGATGCCCCTGTCGGCTGAGCTCGGGCAGCGGCGCGAGCACCCGCGCCCGCTCCCTGCCGCCCGTCCCGGCCGCCGCGATGGTCCGCGCCCCGCCCAGCGCCTCCACCAGGCGGCCCGCGATCTCGCCCTGGCTGTGCTGGTAGCGGGCGACGCTGTCGGTGGTGTCCCGGACGAACGAGCGCAGCAGAACGGCGAGCAGCGGCAGCCCGAGGACGAAGGCGAGGGCGAGCCACGGGTCGATGAGCGCCAGCGCGACCAGCCCACCGACCGGGGTGATGACGGCGGCCAGCGCGGAGGCGAGCGCGGTCGGCGCGGTCCCGGCCTGCGCGGCGTTGCCCACGAGCCGGGTCACCAGATCCCCGGCGGCCGTCCGCCGCCCCGCGCGCGTCCCGGCGCTCAGCGTATGGCGCAGCAGGCGGCGGCGCAGCCAGGCGATCGAGCGGGCGTTGGCGGTGCCGGTGAGGAGGGAGTCCAGTGCGTCCAGCACCACGAGCAGACAGGTGAGCCCCGCACTGGCGAGCACCCAGCGCCGGGCCTCGGCGCCGTGGGGGTCGGCGAGCAGGACGTCGAGCGTACGGCCGAGCACGGCGGGGAGCGCGAGCCCGACGGCGGCGGACGCGGTGGTGAACCAGAAGACGGCGACGACCCGCCCCGCACTGTGCCGCAGCGCCCCCCGCAACAACCGCTCACCGGGGCGGCCGGCGGACCCGTCGGGGGTGGTCGTGGCGGGGTCTGCGGCAGTGGTGTCCGCCGGGATGGAAGAGGCCATGCGGGGCAGGTCCTCGTCTGCTCGCGAGTGGGGTGTCGTTCGGGCAGTCGCGAAGCGCCCCGCGCCGGTCCGGAAGCCCGGCGCGGGGCCGCGGGTAGCGGTGGGCCGATCCCCGCGGGGCGCGGTCCCGGCGGGTGATGCCGCCGGGACCGCGATGGTGCGGACCGGTCAGGTCACAGGCACAGGAGGTTGCTGTGCGAGCTGTGCTTGTCACAGAGCAGCAGGCTCACGCTGCTCTCGCCGCCGCCACCGCCACCGAAGTCCTCGGACTCCTCGGTCTCAAGCGTCTGGAGGTCGAGCAGTGTCATGGTCGTTCCTCTCTCTCAATATCCCTGGGGATGGGTTTTCTTACGATTCCTTGCGTTTTCTTGCTGCGACCCCCTTGCGGGGGCCGGTTCTAGGGCCGCCGGAGCGGCGGCAGGAAGGGCAGGCCGACCGGTTCGGCGTGCGGCGGCGCGCAGGCCGCGCCGAGCGCGAGCAGGCAGCCCGCGGTTCCGGTGGCCAGATCCATCGAAAGGCGCATCATCTGCTCGCCGGGGAAAGCGAGTTGGCCCTGGTACGGCACGGCGTACCAGCCCAGGCCCGCGATCTGCGCGGCGAGCCGTTCGGGCGCGAGGTCCGGGGTGGTGGTGCGGGCGAGGTGCAGGACCATCCCGGCGCGGCCGTTGAACAGCCCCGGCTGGGCGTAGTAGCGCAGCGACGCCGCGGCCGCGATGCCGCCGCGTACCGCCTCGAAGTCGTCGTCGGCGCGGTGCGCGAGCCAGCTGTCGAGGACCGTCCCGATCCCGACGCTTCCCGCGCCCAGGTACGGCATGGTGCGGAACCCCTCGTCGACGAGCAGGGTGCCGTGCCGGTCCCGGACACAGCGGTCCAGGTCCTGGCGGAGCGCGGTGGCGGCGAGGTCGAGCAGCGCCGGGTCGCCGGAGTGCTCGTACAGCCGCAGGAAGAGCAGCGCCGGGCCGGTCGCGCCGTGCAGCAGCCCGGCCCGCTTGCCGGTCAGCCGTGCCCCGGCTCCCCCGGCTGCCCCGGCCGCCCCGCCCAGCCGGTCGGCGAGCAGCCGCGCCGCTTCGTCGGCCCGCTCGCGCAGCCCCGTCTCGCCGGTCGCCCGGGCGAGGTGGTCAAGCGTCAGACCGACGCCCGCGAGGCCACCGTGCAGATCCGGCGCCAGGCGCTGCCACTTCTCGTCGAGGACCCGCTCGATGAGCTCCAGTGCCCGCTCAGTGTGGCCGAGCCGTTCCAGGACGTACGCCACGCCCGCGAGCCCGTCGTAGAAGCCGAGCGGGGTGCCGCGCGGGGGCGGGGCGGTGTGCTTGAGCAGCCACTCCTCCCCGGCCTCGAACCGCCCGGCGCCGGTCTGGTCGAGCACGTGGAGAACACCTGCCGCGCCATGCGCCACCCCGAGCCCACCGCCGTCGGCGAACTGGCCGATGTCGCCCGGGAAGAGCCGGTCGTCGCGCTCGGGCGTGGCCGAGGCGCGGATGGCGCGGGCCATCGAGTCACGGCTGCGGGGCCAGTCCGCGGGGTCCACTGGGACGTACGAGCCGCCGCGGCCCGTCGTCCCCGCGGTCGCCGCCGTCCCCGCGGTCGCCGCCGT
>NZ_MUNE01000544.1 GCF_002154605.1 Streptomyces milbemycinicus
CTGCCCGCGCTCGACCCGGCGCGCCCGTACCGCGAGTTGCTACGGCTCGCCGGGCCGCTCGCGGTGGACTCCGGGTTCGTCGGCGAGCTCGTCTACGGGCCGCTGCGCCGGGGACACTCCCGGGTGACATGGATCGAGGCCTTCGACTTCGCCGAAACGGTGGCCGAGCGCGGCGGCGCGTTCGTCCATCTGGCGGCTCCACCGCCCGCGTTCACGGAGCGGCTGACCGGGCGGGGCGCCACGGCGGCCGCGGCCATGGCGGAGACCGAGGCCGCGGCCGCCGCCTATGAGCGCGCCTTCACGACCCTCGCCCAGCACGCCCCCGTGTTCACCCTGCGCCCGGGCCCGGCGAAGCACCCTGCCTCGGCGGTAAGTTGGAGCTCCGAGCACGGCCTCACGCATGGCAGGAGAATCTCCAGATGACTCACGGCTCGTCCACCCCCGGTCGGCAGGCGGCCTTAGGCAAGATCGACACATCCGTGCCGCATTCGGCCCGCATCTGGAACTACTGGATGGGCGGCAAGGACAACTACGAGGTCGACCGGGTGGCCGGTGACCAGTACCGCGAGGTCGCGCCGACCATCGAGGTGATGGCCCGCGCGTCCCGCGCGTATCTGATCCGCACGGTGACGCATGTGGCCGGGGAGGCCGGGATCCGCCAGTTCCTGGACATCGGCACCGGGCTGCCGACGTACGACAACACCCACCAGGTCGCCCAGCGGGTCGCCCCCGAGGCCCGGATCGTCTATGTCGACAACGACCCCCTGGTGCTCCGGCACGCCCAGGCCCTGCTCACCAGCACCCCCGAGGGCGTCACCGACTACATCGACGCCGATCTGCACGAGCCGGACAGAATCCTGGAGGCCGCGAGCAAGACGCTGGACTTCAGCCGCCCCGTCGCGCTGATGCTGATGGGCATCCTGGGCCATATCCGGGACTACGACGAGGCCCGGTCGATCGCCCGGCGGCTCCAGGACGCGCTCCCGGCCGGCAGCTACTTCGTGCACTACGACAGCACGGACACCGACCAGGCGCTCAAGCAGGCCCAGCAGGGCTACGACGACACCGGCGCGGTCCCGTACGTCCTGCGCAGCCCCGAGCAGATCGCGCGCTTCTACGACGGTCTGGAGCTGATCGAGCCGGGCATCGTGTCCTGCCCGCTGTGGCGCCCCGAGCCCGCCGACGCGCCCATCGAGAAGACGGACGTCTACGGGGGCGTCGCGCACAAACCCTGACGCCCCCGGCGCCCCGGCGCTAGCGGATCTGCATACCGGACAGGGTGCGGGCGATGACCAGCCGCTGGATCTCGCTCGTGCCCTCGAAGATCGTGAAGATCGCCGCGTCGCGGTGCATCCGCTCCACCGGGTACTCCCGGGTGAATCCGTTGCCCCCGAGGATCTGCACCGCCTGGGCCGTCACCGTCTTCGCCGTCTCCCCGGCGAAGAGCTTGGACATCGACCCCTCGGCGGCGGTGAAGGGCCTGCCCGCGGTGGCCATCCAGGAGGCGCGCCACACCAGCAGCCGCGCCGCGTCGATCCGTGTGCGCATATCGGCGAGCTGGAAGGCGATGCCCTGGTTGTCGATGATGGGCCGGCCGAACTGCACCCGGTTCTTGGCGTATTCGAGCGCGACCTCGTACGCCGCGCGGGCCACGCCGACCGCCTGGGCGCCGACCGCCGGGCGGGACGCCTCGAAGGTCGCCATGGCCGCGTTCTTGCCGCGCTCGGTGCCGCTACGGGCGCGCTCGCGGGCGCGGGCGAGGCGTTCGTCGAGCTTCTCCTTGCCGCCGAGCAGACAGTGACCGGGGACGCGGACGTCCTCCAGGACCACCTCGGCGGTGTGCGAGGCGCGGATGCCGTGCTTCTTGAACTTCTGCCCCTGGGAGAGGCCGGGCGTGCCCGGGGGCACCACGAAGGAGGCGTGGCCGCGCGCGCCCAGCTCCGGGTCGACGGAGGCGATCACGACGTGGACGCCCGCGATGCCGCCGTTGGTGACCCAGGTCTTGGTGCCGTTGATGACCCATTCGTCCTTGGCCTCGTCGTAGACGGCCCGGGTGCGCATCGCGGCGACGTCCGACCCGGCGTCCGGCTCGGACGAGCAGAACGCGGCGACCTTCACGTCGTTCGCGTCGCCGTACATGGGCGGGATCCAGGTGCCGACCTGTTCCTCGGTGCCGTTGGCGAGGACGGCGACGGCGGCCAGGGAGGTGCCGACGATGGAGAGCGCGATACCGGCGTCGCCCCAGAAGAGCTCTTCCATCGTCATCGGGATGCCGAGGCCGGTGGGGTCGAAGTACTGCTGGGCGTAGAAGTCCAGCGAGTACAGTCCGATCTTGGCGGCCTCCTGGATGATCGGCCAGGGGGTCTCCTCCCGCTCGTCCCATTCCGCGGCGGCCGGGCGCATCACATCGACCGCAAATCCGTGAATCCAGTCGCGGACCGCCTTCTGGTCGTCGTCGAGCTCGAACGAGAATTCCGGCATTACCCCTCCACCTGACTATTACCGTCGGTAACAAGAGTCTGTTACTCACGAGTAGACGATGTCAACTCCCCCGGCCGATCCACCCCCTCACCGGGGCCAGGGGTGTTACGTTTCGCAGGCGTTAGGAAGCACCAGGGGGCGGGAGGCGACTTCATGGACACGGGCACCAGTCAGCGCGACGATCAGCAGCACGCGGCCCAGCGGCGGCGCAAGGAACTGCTGGAGGCGGCGGACCGAGTGGTGCTGCGGGACGGACCCGACGCCTCGATGAACGCCATCGCGGCGGAAGCGGGCATCACCAAACCCATCCTGTACCGCCACTTCGGCGACAAGAGCGGGCTCTACCGCGCCCTCGCCAAGCGCCACACCGACGCGCTGCTCGCCTCGCTGCGCGCCGCCCTCGACGCCCCCAACGACCGCCGGGAGCGCGTCGAGGCCACGCTGGACACCTATCTGGCGGCGATAGAGGCGCGCCCCCAGGTCTACCGCTTCCTGATGCACCCCGCCGAGGACGCCCCCCAGGCCGAGCAGGGCTTCGACGTCGGCCGCCACTCGGCCCCGGTGCTGCGGCGCCTCGGCGAGGAGCTGGCCAAGGTGATCGCCGACCGGCTCGAACTCGGCCCCGGCGGCACGGAGCTCGCCCGCGTCTGGGGACACGGGATCGTCGGCATGATGCACGCGGCGGGCGACTGGTGGCTGCGCGAGCGGCCCTGTTCCCGTGCCGAGTTGGTACGGCACCTCACCGATCTGCTGTGGGGGCGGCTGACCACGATGGACGACCGCGTCGGCGCTCCCGGCTTCTGAGCGAGGGCGGCAGGGGCCGCGGGTCCGGACGGGGCACGGCTGGGGCTTACGTGGCAGAGGGCGCGTCCGCGGCCCAGGGCGCCCGCCGCACCGCGCGCAGCGCCCGGCGGCGGCGCAGCCCGGTGAGCCGGTCGGTGAACAGGCGCCCGTCGAGGTGGTCGCACTCGTGCTGCAGACAGCGCGCGAAGAAGCCCGTGCCCTCCACCCGCACCGGCTCCCCGGTCGCCGTCACACCCTCCACGACCGCGTGGTCGTGGCGCACCGTGCCCGCCTCGATACCGGGCAGCGACAGACAGCCCTCCGGCCCCCGCACCGTCACCCCGTCGGCCTCGACCAGCCGCGGATTGACCACATGCCCCAGATGCCGGCGGTCCTCGTCGTCCGGGCAGTCGTAGACGAACACCCGCAAGGCCACCCCGACCTGGTTGGCGGCGAGCCCGACGCCCTGCGCCGCGTACATCGTCGCGTACATGTCCTCGACCAGCCGGCCGAGGGCCGCGTCGAAGGCGGTGACCTCCTCGCAGGAGGTGGCCAGCACCGGATCGCCGAGCAGCCGCATCGGCCGCACCAGTCCGCGACTGCCGGGGATCGCGCCGTTTCGCATGGCAGCAAAGCCTACGTGTCCGACGCGGGGCGCACGGCCCGACCGTGGGTCGACTCGTCCCGGTTATGCGGGTGAGATTCGGGAGAGCGCCCGGATCTCGATAGGCTGATCCCCGACCGTGGCCTCCCGGCTGGCGATTCGGCGCGGAGGGGAACGTACCACCGGCGCCTCAGGGGGCAAGAGCGGCGCCGGTATGCGAGGAGGACGAAGACGATGGCAGGCAACTCGGAGCCGCTGTCGCCGCGGGCCAAGCTGGCCGTGACGGCGGGCAAGGCCGCGGCAGCGGTGTCGCGGGCGGCGGGCCGCGGCAGTGGATCGGTGATCGGCGGCAAGGTGGCCCTGCGGCTCGACCCCGAGCTGCTGGGCAGGCTGGCGCGGCACCTGGACGTGATCCTGGTGTCGGCGACCAACGGCAAGACCACGACCACCCGGCTCATCGCCGAGGCGCTGCGAGCGGCCGGACCGGTCGTCTCCAATGCGCTCGGCGCCAATATGCCCGCCGGTATCACCTCGGCCCTCGCCGGCGGCTCCGACGCCCGCTACGGCGTGATCGAGGTCGACGAGAAGTACCTCGCCGGTGTGGCGCGCGATACGGAACCCAAGGCCATCGCGCTGCTCAACCTCTCGCGCGACCAGCTCGACCGGGCCGCCGAGACGCGCATGCTGGCCGAGAAGTGGCGTGAGGGACTGAGCGGCACCAAGGCCGTGGTGATCGCCAACGCGGACGACCCGCTGATCGTGTGGGCCGCCTCCTCCTCGCCCAATGTGGTCTGGGTCGCGGCGGGCCAGGAGTGGAAGGACGACGCCTGGTCCTGCCCGTCCTGCGGTGGTGTGCTGCAGCGCCCCGGCGACGACTGGGTCTGCGCCGACTGCGGTTTCCGCCGCCCGGTCCCCACCTGGGCGCTCAACGGCGACTACGTCATGGACCCGCACGGCTCGGCCTGGCCGATCCACCTGCAGCTGCCCGGCCGCGCCAACAAGGCCAACGCCGCCACCTCGGCGGCCGTCGCGGCGACCTTCGGGGTGCCGCCGCAGGTGGCGCTGGAGCGGATGTACCAGGTCCAGGCGGTCGCCGGACGGTACGACGTGGTCACCTTCCAGGAGCGCCAGCTGCGGCTGCTGCTGGCCAAGAACCCCGCCGGCTGGCTGGAGACCTTCTCCCTGATCGACCCGCCGCCCACCCCGGTGATCCTGTCGGTGAACGCCCGCGGCGCGGACGGCACCGACACCTCCTGGCTGTGGGACGTGGACTACACCCGGCTCGCCGGGCATCCGATCTGTGTGATCGGCGACCGCAAGCTGGACCTGGCGGTGCGGCTGGAGGTCGCCGGGCTGGACTTCCGGGTCTGCCAGACCGTGGACGAGGCCGTGCAGATCGCCCCGCCCGGCCGGATCGAGGCGATCGCCAACTACACCGCGTTCCAGGACCTGCGCCGCCGCGTGGGCAACTGAGTCCGCACGACCGAGTCCGCACGAGCGAAAAGGGCATAAGGGAATTGCGACGGATGAACCAGAACAGCCTGCGTCTGGTGTGGGTCTACCCGGACCTGCTGAGCACGTACGGCGACCAGGGGAACGCGCTGGTGGTGGAGCGCCGGGCGCGCCAGCGCGGGCTGGACGTCTCCCGCCTCGACGTCCGCTCGGACCAGCAGATCCCGACCTCCGGTGACATCTATCTGGTCGGCGGCGGCGAGGACCGGCCGCAGCGGCTGGCGGCCGAGCGGCTGCGCCGCGACGGCGGGCTGAACCGCGCGGTGTCCAACGGCGCCATCGTGTTCTCGGTGTGCGCGGGCTACCAGATCCTGGGGCACGAGTTCATCAACGACCTCGGACAGCGCGAGCCGGGCCTGGGGCTGCTCGATGTGGTGAGCACCCGGGGCGAGGGTGAGCGCTGCGTCGGCGATGTGCTGGGCGATATCGACGACCGGCTGGGGCTGCCGCCGCTGACCGGCTTCGAGAACCACCAGGGCGTCACCCACCTCGGTCCGTCCGCGCGCCCCTTCGCGCGCGTCCGGTTCGGCAATGGCAACGGCACGGGTGACGGCACCGAGGGCGCGTACAACGACACCGTCTTCGGCACCTACATGCACGGCCCGGTGATGGCGCGCAATCCGCATATCGCGGACCTGCTGCTCAAGCTGGCGCTGGATGTGAACGCGCTGCCGCCGGTGAACGACGAGTGGTACGAGGCGCTGCGCAACGAGCGGATCACGGCGGCCACCCAGGCCACCGCGTAAGCCCCTCCGGGGTGGCCCGGGCCGCCCCGGGGCCGGCTCGGGCTTCCTCCGGGTCGCACCAGCCGCCCGCATGGCGGACAGACCACGGACCCGCCACCCCACTCGCTTGTAGGGTGGCGGGGTCCCGCCGGACACCGCGGTCCGGCCGTCAGCCCACACTGCAGAGGTATCAGGGCCATGCGCATTGGTGTGCTCACGTCCGGCGGCGACTGCCCCGGCCTGAACGCTGTGATCAGGTCCATCGTGCACCGCGCGGTCGTCGACCACGGCGACGAGGTGATCGGCTTCCAGGACGGCTGGAAGGGCCTGCTGGAATGCGACTACCGGAAGCTCGACCTGGACGCCGTGAGCGGCATCCTGGCGCTCGGGGGCACCATCCTCGGCTCCACCCGGGTGCAGCCCACGCGGCTGCGCGAGGGCGTGGAGCGCGCCAAGGGGCATGTCGCCGAGCTCGGCCTGGACGCGATCATCCCGATCGGCGGCGAGGGCACGCTCAAGGCGGCCCGGCTGCTGTCGGACTCCGGGCTGCCGATCGTCGGCGTCCCCAAGACGATCGACAACGACATCGCGTCCACCGATGTGACCTTCGGCTTCGATACGGCGGTCGGGGTGGCCACCGAGGCCCTGGACCGGCTGAAGACCACCGCCGAGTCGCATCAGCGGGTGCTGATCGTCGAGGTCATGGGGCGGCACACCGGCTGGATCGCGCTGCACTCCGGCATGGCCGCGGGCGCCCACGCGATCGTGGTGCCGGAGCGCCCGTTCCATATCGACGAGCTGACCAAGGTCGTCGGGGCGCGCTTCGAGGCGGGCAAGAAGTTCGCGATCGTGGTCGTGGCCGAGGGCGCCAAGCCGCAGGAGGGCACCATGGCCTTCGAGGCGGGCGGCACGGACGTCTACGGCCATGAGCGGTTCGCCGGGGTGGCCCGGCAGCTCGCGGTCGAGCTGGAGCGGCGCCTGGAGAAGGAGGCGCGGCCGGTGATCCTGGGCCATGTCCAGCGGGGCGGCACGCCGACGGCGTACGACCGGGTGCTGGCCACCCGGTTCGGCTGGCACGCGGTCGAGGCCGTGCACCGCGGTGACTTCGGGCAGATGACGGCGCTGCGGGGCACGGACATCACGCTGGTGCCGCTCGCGGAGGCCGTCGAACACCTCAAGACGGTACCCGCGGAGCGGTACGCCGAGGCCGAGTGCGTACTCTGAGTACCGCATCGGCCGAGGACTGACGGCGGATGCCAGAACCATCAATTGCGCCACCACGACGGCGAGCAACCAGGTCCGCGAGAGCGGCGCCGGTTTAGGCGCACAAAGGGGACCACATGGATCACGGCGGGCACGGCATGCCCATGGATCTGCCGCCGTTCACGCTGGCGCGAGGGCTGGAGTTCGGCGGGGACACGTTCTTCCTGGTCGGCTGTGTGGTGGCGCTCGCCCTGTACGGCTGGGGCGTGGCGCGGCTGATGCGGCGCGGCGACCGCTGGCCGGCGGGCCGGACCGTGTCGTTCGTGCTGGGCGTCCTCACCATCGCGCTGGTGATGTGCACCAAGCTCAATGACTACGGCATGGTCATGTTCAGCGTGCACATGGTCCAGCACATGGTCGTCAGCATGGTCTCCCCGATCCTGCTGCTGCTCGGCGCCCCGGTGACGCTGACCCTGCGGGCCCTGCCGACGGCGGCACGCGGCCGCAAGGGGGCCAGGGAGCTGCTGGTCGCGCTGTTGCACAGCCGCTATGTGCGGATCGTCAGCCACCCGGCGTTCACGATCCCGATGTTCATCGCGAGCCTATACGCGCTCTACTTCACCCCGCTCTTCGACTTCCTCATGGAGAGCAAGGCCGGGCATATCGCGATGATGTCCCACTTCCTGCTGGTGGGCCTGTTCTTCTTCTGGCCCATCATGGGCGTGGACCCGGGCCCGCACCGGCCGGGCTATGTGATGCGGATGCTGGAGCTCTTCGCGGGCATGCCCTTCCATGCCTTCTTCGGGATCGCCCTGATGATGGCGAGCGAGCCCATGGTCGGCAGCTACGAGCACCCGCCCGCCTCACTCGGCATAGACGCGCTGTCCGACCAGACGGCGGCGGGCGGTATCGCCTGGGCCTTCAGCGAGATCCCCTCGGTGATCGTCCTGGTCGCGCTGCTCGCCCAGTGGTACAAGTCCGACCAGCGCCAGGCGCGGCGCGCGGACCGTACGGCGGACCGGAACGGCGACCAGGAGCTCGCGGCGTACAACGCCTATCTGGCCTCGCTCCAGACCCGCGGCCGCTGACCGCTTCGCGCCACCCGGCCGTCCCGCCGCCCTCACCGCCCTCATTGCCGACGCCGTCCAGCGTCTAGCGGTGAGGGCGGTTCCGTACGACCATGTCCTCCTGGGCCGTTGGGGCTGAGGAGGTTGCGGGGATGCCCGGATCTGCGAAGGCGATGACAGCGTGCACGGTGGGGGGCCTGGTCCTGGTGACCGCGTACTCGGTGGCCCTCGGCAGCAATGGATGGCTCTGGTTCGGCTGGGTGGTGCTCGGCCTGCTCACCGTCGGGGTGGTCGTGGCCCGGGCCTGAGCCGGCGCCACAGGGACCGCCACCAGGACCGGCGCCGGGAGGAGCGTCGTACGTCCGGCCGGTCCGGCGTATTCGGCCGGTCCAATGCCTTCGACTGATCCGGGGGGTCCGGCTGGGGCGCGGAGCGGGCCAGGAAGTCGGGTGCCAGCAGGCCCGTCTCGGTCTCCAGGGTGTCCGAATCGCCCCCGCGCGGCGTGAACTCGGCGGGCAGCGACACCAGGTGGCGGGAGATCCATGAGGCCGTCCAGCTCAGCTCGGTCTCGGGGACCGCGAGCCGCAGATCGGGCAGGCGCAGCAGCAGGGTGTCGATGCCGGTGTCGGCGATGGCGCGGCCGATGTCCTGGCCGGGGCATTCATGGGGCCCGCCGCTGAAGGAGAGATGCGAGCGGTTGCCGTACATGGGTGCGGCGATGTCGGGGCGGACGGCGGGGTCGACGTTTCCGGCGGCCAGGCCGAGCAGCAGCATGTCCCCGGCCCTGATCTGCCGCCCGCCCAGCTCCGTATCGCCGGTCGCCCAGCGGCCGGGGATCACGGCGAGCGGCGGTTCGTTCCACAGCACATGCTCGATGGCGTCCGGCAGGGTCATATGGCCGCCGGCCAGGGAGGCGCGGAAGCGCGGGTCGGTGAGCACCGTCCGCAGCGTGTTGGCCATCAGGTTGGTGGTGGTCTCGTTGCCGGTGAGCAGCACCAGTCGCAGATGCTGGACGACCTCCTCCTCGGTCAGCCCTGAGGGGTGCTCCAGCAGCCAGGAGG
>NZ_MUNE01000545.1 GCF_002154605.1 Streptomyces milbemycinicus
CCCGCGGCCAGGAGTGCCGCAGCGGCGATCTGCTGCTCCCCGCGGGCGCCCTGATCACCCCCGTGATACTGGGTCTGGCCGCCGCCGCCGGATACGACGAGCTGCCGACCGTGCCCCGGCCCCGCGTCGAAATCCTCGTCCTCGGCGACGAGCTGCTGCGGCAGGGCCTCCCCCACGACGGCCGCATCCGCGACGCGCTCGGCCCGATGCTCGCCCCCTGGCTGCGCGCGCTCGGCGCCGAGCCGCTGGCGACCCGCCGATTGGCGGACGACGCGGAGGCGCTGTACGAGGCCGTGGCCGGTTCCCCCGCCGATGTCGTCCTGACCACCGGCGGCACGGCCGCGGGACCCGTCGACCACGTCCACCCCACGCTGCGCCGACTGGACGCCGAGCTGCTGGTCGACGGGGTGGCGGTGCGCCCCGGCCACCCGATGCTGCTGGCCCGCCTGGCCCCGGACAAGCACCTCGTGGGGCTGCCCGGCAATCCGCTGGCCGCCGTCTCCGGTCTGCTGACCCTCGCCGAGCCGCTGCTGCGGACGCTGACGGGCCGCCCGACGCCCACCCCCTGTCCGGCCCCGCTGACCGCCGCCGTCCACGGCCATCCGCGCGACACCCGCCTGGTCCCGGTGGTCTTCCGGGGCGACGAGGCGCGTCCGCTCCGCTTCAACGGCCCGGCCATGCTGCGCGGCGTCGCCGTCGCGGACGGCCTGGCCGTCATCCCGCCCGGCGGCGCGGACCGGGGGAGTGAGGTCGAGATCCTGGACCTGCCCTGGTCCACCGCCTGGCCCGCAACTTGAGGAGTAGCCTCCCCGCCATGTATGCGATCACCATCCCCGAACCCGGCGGCCCCGACGCCCTCGTGTGGGCGGAGGTCCCCGATCCCGTACCCGGCGAGGGCGAAGTCCTGGTCGATATCGCGGCCGCCGGCGTGAACCGCGCCGATCTGCTGCAGCGCCAGGGCCACTATCCGCCGCCCCCGGGCGCCCCCGACCACCCCGGCCTGGAGTGCTCGGGCCGGATCGCGGCGCTGGGCCCCGGCGTCAGCGGCTGGGCGGTGGGCGACGAGGTGTGCGCGCTGCTCGCGGGCGGCGGTTACGCCGAGAAGGTGGCCGTGCCCGCGGGGCAGGTGCTGCCCGTGCCCCCCGGCCTCGACCTGGTCACCGCGGCCGGCCTCCCCGAGGTGGCCGCGACCGTCTGGTCCAACGTCTTCATGCTCTCCCACCTCCGGCCGGGCGAGACTCTGCTGGTGCACGGCGGCTCCAGCGGCATCGGCACCATGGCGATCCAGCTCGCGAAGGCGGTCGGCGCGCGGGTCGCGGTCACGGCGGGCAGCGCGGAGAAGCTGGCGGCCTGCCGTGAGCTGGGCGCCGACATCCCGATCGACTACCACGAGCAGGACTTCGTCGAGGAGGTGCGCACGGCCACCGAGGGCGCCGGAGCTGATGTGATCCTCGACATCGTCGGCGCGAAGTACCTCGCGCGGAACGTGGCGGCGCTCGCCACCAACGGACGGCTGGCGATCATCGGTCTGCAGGGCGGGGCGAAGGCCGAGCTGAACCTCGGCGCGCTGCTGGCCAAGCGCGGCGCCGTGATGGTCACCAGCCTGCGCGCCCGCCCCCTCGCGGAGAAGGCGGCGATCGTCGCGGCGGTGCGCGAGCACGTCTGGCCGCTCGTCGAGAGCGGCCGGGTGCGCCCGATCGTCGACCGTACGATCCCGATGCGCGAAGCGGCCGAGGCGCACCGCGTGCTCGAGCAGAGCGGCCATATCGGCAAGGTGCTGCTGACGGTCTGAGGCGGCTGGACGGTCTAATCCTGGGCGGCCCCGGGTGCCGTGCCCATGCCGTCGTGTGACGCTGAAACCGTCATGCGACGGCTCGGCACGGGAGGGTGACGACCGTGAGACCTGCGCTTCGTAGGCTGCGCACGCTGCCGGCGGTGCTGGTGATGGCCGGTGTGGCGCTGCCGGCCGTACCCGTCGTGGCGCGTGCCGACGACAACGACGAGCTGGCCGGGACCCGCGCCGGAGAGGGCCGGGCGCATCCCGGGCGCACCGATGAGCCCGATGCCGCACCGCCCCCCGCGTCGGTCGGGCCCGCGCCCTCGCGGAGGGCCGGAGAGGGCGCGGGGGAGCCGCGAGAAGGCCAGCGCAAGCAGGGCCAGAGGACACCGACGCAGGGGCCGCAGGGTTCGTACGAGGACGCGTACGACCCCGCCGACGCCGCGCGGACCGACGCCGTGCCCACCGGGCGGACGCTGCGCGTGCTGCCGCTGGGCACCGGCCTGGCCCTGATGGGGCTCGGCCTGGGGCTGGCGTTCCTCGGGCTGCGGCTGCGCCGTCAGTGAGGTTGCCGCTGCGCCGTCAGTGAGGTTGCCGTCAGAAGGACTGCAAGTGAGGTTGCCGTCAGAAGGACCACAGCAGCCACGACGGTTGCCGAAGGCGCCGGAGAACGGTGCCTGATCCTGACCACCCTCCCCCTCCGTACGGGTGCTCGTGCGGAACAATGGGGGTTATGAACCAGCCGATGAACGAACGATCGCAGGAGAGCCCGCACGTCCTGGTCGTCGGCCCGGACGGCATGGCCCTCGGGAGCGCCACCTCTGGCGGCGGCGGTGACGACGAGTCGCGCGAGGTTCCCGTGACGGACATGGTCGAACAGCCGGCCAAGGTCATGCGCATCGGCAGCATGATCAAGCAGCTTCTGGAGGAAGTCCGGGCGGCGCCTCTCGACGAGGCCAGCCGGGTCCGTCTCAAGGAGATCCACGCCAGCTCGGTGAAGGAGCTGGAGGACGGCCTCGCGCCGGAGCTGATCGGCGAGTTGGAGCGTCTTTCCCTCCCCTTCACCGATGACGCGGTCCCGACCGAGGCCGAGCTGCGGATCGCCCAGGCCCAGCTGGTCGGCTGGCTCGAGGGCTTGTTCCACGGCATTCAGACGACGCTGTTCGCCCAGCAGATGGCGGCGCGTGCCCAGCTGGAGCAGATGCGCCGGGCCCTGCCGCCGGGTCTCGGCGGCGAGGACGGGGAGGGCGGGCCGCAACACGGCGGGGCCCGTTCTGGCCCGTACCTTTAGCCGTCAGCCGACCCTTAGCCGTCAGCCGACCCTTAGCTGTCAACCGATCCATAGCCATAGCCATCGACCGACCCTTTTACCTACGGCGGGCCGCCCCGGAGGACATCCTGAGTCCTCCGGGGCGGCCCGCCGCGAGAGAGGTCCGCCACCATGCGCATCTTCGTCGCGGGAGCCACAGGCGCCGTCGGCCGCCGCCTCGTCCCGCTTCTCGTCGCGGCGGGACACGAGGTGACCGGCGGTACGCGCACCCCGCAGGGGGCGGAGCGGCTGCGCGCGCAGGGGGCCTCGGCCGTACGCGTCGATGTCTTCGACGCCGACAGCGTGCACCGGGCGGTCGCTGCCGCCGCCCCCGAGGCGGTCGTCCACCAGCTGACCGACCTGGCGCACGGCGACCGCGCCGCGAACGGGCGGATCCGCAGGGCGGGCACCCGTCACCTCGTCGACGCCGCCAAACGCGCCGGGGTGACGCGTATCGTCGCCCAGTCGATCTCCTGGGCCTACGCGCCCGGCGACGCCCCGGCCGACGAGTCCACCCCGCTCGATACGGCGGCGGAGCCGCCGCGGGCCGGGATGGTCGGCAGTCTGCGGGCGCTGGAGGAGACGGCGGCGGAGATCGAGACGCATGTCGTACTGAGATACGGGACCTTCTACGGCCCCGGGACCTGGTACGCGCGGGGCGGGCCGCTGGAGGCCGCGCTGCGGGGCGAGCAGGCGGCGGGGGGTCCGGTGGCGGCGCTGATCGGCCCGGCGGTGGCGGGCGACGCGGTCAGCTCGTTCGTCCATGTCGAGGACGCCGCCCGTGCCGCGGTGGCCGCGCTGGGCTGGCCGAGCGGCACGGTCAACGTCGTGGACGACGAACCGGCGCCGGCCCGCGCGTGGCTGCCGGCGTTCGCGGCCGCGGTGGGCGCGCCGGCACCCGCCCCCGCTGTGGACGGCGGCCGGGCGGGCTGGGAGCGCGGGGCCGACAACACCCTTGCCCGTCGCCTCGGTTGGCGGCCGCTCCACCCCACCTGGCGTACGGGCTTCACAACACTGTGATGCGGAAAGGGGCCCGGCGGATGCCGGGCCCCTGCGACTGCGCGAAGAACCTGAGAACGGAAGCGGGCGGGCTCAGCCCGGCAGCCCCGTGGAGACCGTCAGCTCGATGGTGTCGGTGTCCGGGTCGTACGGCTCGTAGTTGCGGTACGTGTAGTTGAGGACGGTGCCCTTGCCCCACAGGTTCTCGTCCTCGGTGGTCACGCGGTACTTCCAGCCCGCGTCCCGGATGCACTTCTTCACCGAGTCGATGTAGAGGTTCTGGAAGTCGGGCACGTTGTAGGCGCCCTTCTGCTCGTACGACTCCGAGGCGTCCTTGCACTTCTCCGGGTTGATGACCTTGGTCTTGTCGCCCTCGCGGAACCCGGACGGAGTCGAGGACGCCGTGGCGGTCTTGGTGTCCTTGCCGTCGTCGCGCGCCTGCCCCCCGTCGTCGGACCCGCCGCCGCTGAGGGCGATCACCAGGACCACGGCGATGACCGCGATCGCCGCGACGACCGCCGAGCCGATGATCACGCGCTTGTTGCCGTTGTCACCGCCCTGGCCGCCGCCCGAGGCCGGGGCCGAGGCGGGCGAGACGGTGTACGGCGGCGGGGTGTTGGCCCCGCCCTGCGCGTACGGCGCGGGGGTCGGGGCCGGGGTCGGAGCGGGCGCCGGGGTGTTGTAGCCCTGCTGGGGCATCGGCTGGGCGGACGGCGGCGGGGTGGAGGGGCCGAAGCCGCCGAATCCGCCGGAGGACTGCGGCTGGTACGGGGTCTGGACGCTCCCCATGCCCGGGCCGGGGGGCTGCTGGCTGACCGGCGGGAAGACGGCCGAGCCCACGCCGGAGCCGCTGCGGGCGGGCGGGCCGCCGCTGATGATGATCGGGGAGGCGCCGGTCTGGCCGGTGCGCGAGACGCGGTCGCATTCGTCGCGCATGGCCTCGGCGGTGGGGAACCGCTCGTTCGGGTTCTTCTTCAGGGCGCGGGCGACCAGCGCGTCCACCGCCGGGGGGATGGACTGGTTGATCGTGGAGGGAGCGACCGGCTCCTCCTGGACATGCGCGTACGCGATGGCGAGCGGCGAGTCGGCGTCGAACGGCAGCCGGCCCGTCAGCAGCTCGAAGAGCATGATGCCGACGGAGTACAGGTCGCTGCGGGCGTCCACGCCCCGGCCGAGGGCCTGCTCGGGCGAGAGGTACTGCGGGGTGCCGACGACCATGCCGGTCTGGGTCATGGAGGTCACGCCCGACTGCATGGCGCGGGCGATGCCGAAGTCCATGACTTTGACCACATTACGCTTGGTCATCATCACGTTACCGGGCTTGATGTCGCGGTGGACCAGCCCCATCTCGTGGCTGATCTCCAGCGCGGCCAGCACGTCGGCGGTGATTTTCAGCGCTTTTTCCGTGGGCATCGCGCCGAACTGCCGGGCATCGGCGTCGAGGACGGCGCGCAGCGGCTGGCCCTCGACATACTCCATGACGATGTACGGCATCACGGAGCCGTCGATCGTGTCCTCGCCGGTGTCGAAGACCGAGACGATGTTGGTGTGGCTCAGCTTGGCGACCGACTGGGCCTCGCGGCGGAAGCGCTCGCGAAAGGACTGCTCGCGGCCCAGTTCGGTGTGCAGGGTCTTGATCGCTACCTGGCGGTCGAGGACGCTGTCGTAGGCCAGGTGGACGGAGGCCATACCGCCCTCGCCGAGCAGGTCCCGCAGTTGATAGCGGCCGCCGGCGAGCGACTTCCCTTCGTAGCGGCCTGGTGCGCCCTGCTGGCTCATTTCTTACGTCCCCCTCGGCGCACTCACTATCTTGACGCGCACGTTCTGCTGTTGATCTTCTTGTAGTCGATACCCTGGCCCAGTCTGCCCCAGGCCGCGGACACGTCAAGCGACGTGCCCGTTCCGTGACCGGATGTGCAAGAACCCGTCACGCGATTTGCATGGCCTCACCTACAACAGGTTGGATGGCCGGTCCATCAGGAACCGGCGAGTGGCACGGACCCTGTAGCGTGCCCTAGCAGGAAACCGTACCGCCCGCGAGCGGGGCGATCACGACAGACCCCCACCCCAGATCAGACGGCGAGGACCGATGGCACAGACCCAGAGCGCCCAGGGGCCCTCCGAACCTGACGCCACCGGGTCCGGAATGTCGGACTCCCCGGAGGCGTGGGGTAACGGTGGACTGGTCGGCGACGGACGCTACCGACTCACCGGCCGGCTCGGCCGCGGGGGTATGGCCGAGGTGTTCGCCGCCGAGGACGTGCGGCTCGGCCGTACGGTCGCGGTGAAGCTGCTCCGCGCCGATCTGGCGGAGGACCCGGTCTCCAAGGCCCGCTTCACCCGCGAGGCCCAGTCGGTCGCCGGGCTCAACCACCACGCCGTCGTCGCGGTCTACGACTCCGGCGAGGACATCGTCGGCCAGCCTGGATCCATTCAAAGCACTGTGCCGTACATCGTCATGGAGCTGGTCGAGGGCCGTACGATCCGCGATCTTCTGGTCAACGCCGAGGCGCCGCCGCCGGACCAGGCGCTGATCATCGTCTCGGGGGTGCTGGAGGCGCTGGCCTACAGCCATCAGCACGGCATCGTGCACCGCGACATCAAGCCGGCCAACGTGATCATCACCCACAGCGGCGCCGTCAAGGTGATGGACTTCGGCATCGCCCGCGCCCTGCACGGGGCCGCCTCCACCATGACCCAGACCGGCATGGTCATGGGCACCCCGCAGTACCTCTCGCCGGAGCAGGCCCTCGGCAAGGCCGTCGACCACCGCTCCGATCTGTACGCCACCGGCTGTCTGCTCTATGAGCTGCTGGCGCTGCGCCCGCCGTTCGTCGGCGAGACCCCGCTGTCGGTGGTCTACCAGCATGTTCAGGACATGCCGGTGCCGCCGTCGGAGGTCTCGGGCGGTGTGGTGCCGCCGGAGCTCGACGGGCTCGTGATGCGCTCGCTGGCCAAGGACCCGGACGACCGGTTCCAGAGCGCCGAGGAGATGCGCGGCCTGGCGCAGTACGCGCTGCAGATGCTGATCGACGCGGGCGGCCACACCGGCACCTGGAACACCGGCCCGGTCACCCAGCATCTGGGTGGCTCCACGGGCGCCATGGGCATGGCCGGCACCACCGCCCTGCCCCACCCCGGGCACGGCAACACCGCCCAGCAGCCGATCCTGGGAGGTCGGCACCACGACGATGCTTCCGGTGGCTACGACGGCGGGTACGACGACGGCTCCGGCGGCCGCGGTGGCCGCGGCAAGCTGTGGCTGCTGGCCGTGCTCGCGGTGATCGCCATCGCGGCCGGAGTCGCGTTCGCCATGGACTTCGGCCGCGACAAGGGCGGCGGGAAGCAGCCGGGCAAGCCGGAGACGTCGACCTCGCAGTCCCACACCAAGGACCCGACCGAGAAGCCGACGGACGAGCAGACGGAGACGAGCTCGCCCACGGAGACCTCCGGGGACACCGGCGGCGGCTACCCCGGCAGCGCGGAGCCGTCCTCGCCGACGTACACCGAGCCCACGACCAATCCCCCGACGGACACGGAGACGGACCCACCCACCGACCAGCCGACGGACGACGAGACGACTCCGACCGACGATCCGACCACCCCGACGACGACTCCGCCCACGACGGATCCGACCGTCGACCCGACCGATCCGGCCGACCCCGGGGTCACCGGCTGACGGGCTCACTGGTCCTCCGACGGGGCGCGCCTACGCGTAGGCGCGCCCCGTCGCGCGTTGTCCCGCTGTTTAAGTTGTCCCGCTGTTTAAAGCGACTCAGCCACAGAAGGCATCGCGGACCGCCTCGTACTCCCGCGTCCACCACACCGCCAGGGCCGCCGCCGCGGGGAACAGCGGATCGGCGCGCCGGTCGCCGTCCTGGTAGCGCCAGCGCAGCATCCAGAAGTCGTTGAGCCGTTCCCACCACACCCGGTGCACGGCCGCCGCCATCTCGGCGGCCCCGGCGCCCGTCGCACGGCGGTACGCCCGCGCGTACGGGCGCACCTTGTCCAGCTCCAGCGGGCCGCCGGGCCGTACGAAGAAGATCGCGGCGGCGCGGACCGCCTCCTCGGCGCGGGGCTGCACCCCGAGCCGGTCCCAGTCGACGATCGCGGCGGGTTCCGTATCGCGGTAGAGGAGATTCAGCGGGTGGAAGTCGCCATGGACCCAGCCGGTGGCCGGGATGGCGTCGGCCTCCGGGCGGCGGTGGGCATGCCGCTCCAGCAGCGCGCGCCGTTCGACCAGGCGGTGCTCGGCGAGTTCGTCGAAGGGGTCGCGCCGGCGGCGGCCGCGGGTGAGGGTGAGCAGCCGGTCGATGAGCGCGAAGGTGTACTCGGGGTCGGCCGAGGCCTCGGGGGGCTGGCGGTCCGCCGCGCGGGCCACCACGACCTGCTCCAGGCAGGTGTGGACGCGTCCGAGCAGCCCGCCGAGCCGCGACGACTGGGCGGCGGTCAGCTCGCCGCCGGCCCGGTGCCGTCCGTCGACCCAGGGGTGCAGGGCGTAGCAGCGGCCGCCGATGACCGCGACGGTATGGCCGTCGGCGTCGGGGACGGCCGGGGCGACGGGCACCCCGAGCTCTTCCAGTTGCTTGGTCACGCGGTGCTGGTGGTCGATGGTGGCGCGGTCCCCGTCCAAGTGGTGCTTGAGGAAGAACCGACCGCGGGTGGTGGCCAGCCGGTAGCCGCGGTTGAGCAGTCCCTCGGCGACGCGCTCGCAGGACACCGCCTCGCCGGGGCCGTCGTAGCGGCGCAACAGCGCGCTCAGGGTTTCCCCGTCGGGAGCGGTCTTCTCGGCGGAGGTTACATGTGAGCGCGGCACGCGCCAGATGTTAGATCAACGGGCGCGGGCGGTACGGCGCGAGTTGACTCGGGGGTCCGCTCAGTGCTTCTGCGGCTGGGTCTTTCGCTCCTCGGCCGCGGCACGGGCCCGCTCCTGATCCCGCGCCTGCGGCTGCGCCTGAGAGGGCGGCGGGGCATGTGCCTGCGCCTGGGCCTGGAGCCGTGCCACGTACGCGGCGGCCTGCGAGCGGCGCTCCATGCCGAGCTTGGCCAGCAGCCCGGAGACATAATTCTTGATCGTCTTCTCGGCCAGATGCAGCCGTTCGCCGATCGCGCGATTGGTCAGCCCTTCCCCGATCAGCAGGAGGATCCGGCGCTCCTGCACGGTGAGATCGGCGCTCCGGTCGTCACCCAGTTCACCCGCGCCCGCCGCAGTGTCTGTGCCGGTCTCGGCGTCTGTGCGCATCCGCTCCAGCAGCCGGGCCGTGGCGGCCGGGTCGAGCAGGGAGCGGCCCGCGGCCACGTCCCGTACCGCCCTGAGCAGTTCGCCGCTTCCGACGTCCTTGAGGACATAGCCGTACGCGCCCGCCATGATCGCGTCGATGAGGGCCGCGTCATCGGCGAAGGAGGTGAGCATCACGCACTTGATGTCCGGATGGTGGGCACGGATCTCCCGGCAGACCTCGACACCGCTGCCGTCCGGCAGCCGCAGATCCAGCAGGGCGACTTCAGGGTGCGCCGCGGGGATGCCGGCCAGGGCCTCGGCCACGGTGCCCGCCTCGCCGACCACGACCATGTCCGGCTCGCCCGAGAGGAGGTCATGAAGACCGCGGCGTAGGATTTCATGGTCGTCGAGTAGGAAAATGCTGATTTTTCCTTCTTCGCGCACGAATCCAGTCTCACACACTGCGTCTTCTGAGGGTCTTCTTAAGTCTTTCAATGTCTTTCCGCGCCGTTGGCCGGGGAGATAACGTGCCGTTGTTCCGGCGGGCTGCGGGGCTGTGACCAGTGATTGTTCCACTTCTGCGTGATTTACTTGGAAATCCAAGCAAAATTGCAGGTCAGAGGGGGTTACGCAGAGATGCGACCCACTGGGTAACGTGCCCTTTGCAGGGCCAGCCGCCGGGATACCTGTCACGCCCGGTCGGTCTTCGGCGCACCCACCCCGTGCGCTGTCGTCGAGCGAGCGAGCCGCAACTGGCCGCCGGCGGATCCCGGGGGCCGGACAGACGGAGGAGCACACGTGACCGTGGAGAGCACTGCAGCGCGCAAACCGCGCCGTAGCGGAGCCAAGCGCACCAGCGCCAAGCGGCGGACGGCCGACCAGCCCGAGCTCGTCCAGCTGCTGACCCCGGAGGGCGAGCGGGTCGAGCACCCCGAGTACTCCCTGGACCCCACCCCCGACGAGCTGCGCGCCATGTACCGCGACATGGTGCTGACCCGGCGCTTCGACGGTGAGGCCACCACGCTGCAGCGCCAGGGCGAGCTGGGTCTTTGGGCCTCGCTGCTGGGCCAGGAGGCCGCCCAGATCGGCTCCGGCCGGGCCCTTCAGGACGACGACTACGTCTTCCCCACCTACCGCGAGCACGGCGTCGCCTGGTGCCGTGGCGTGGACCCGGTGAATCTGCTGGGCATGTTCCGCGGCGTGAACCACGGCGGCTGGGACCCCAACAGCAACAACTTCCACCTCTACACCATCGTCATCGGCTCGCAGACGCTGCACGCGACCGGCTATGCGATGGGCGTGGCCAAGGACGGCGCGGACTCCGCGGTCCTGGCCTACTTCGGGGACGGGGCCTCCAGCCAGGGCGATGTCGCCGAGGCGTTCACCTTCGCCGCGGTCTACAACGCCCCGGTGGTCTTCTTCTGCCAGAACAACCAGTGGGCCATCTCCGAGCCCACCGAGCGGCAGACCCGCGTCCCGCTCTACCAGCGCGCCCAGGGCTACGGCTTCCCGGGCGTACGGGTCGACGGCAACGACGTGCTGGCCTGCCTCGCGGTCACCAAGGCCGCGCTGGAGCGCGCCCGCACCGGCCAGGGCCCCATGCTCATCGAGGCGTTCACCTACCGGATGGGCGCCCACACCACCTCCGACGACCCGACCCGCTACCGCCGGGCCGAGGAGCGGGAGCTGTGGGAGACCAAGGACCCGATCTCGCGGCTGCGCACCTATCTGACCGCCCAGGGCCTGGCGGACGACGCCTTCTTCGCCGATCTCGAGAAGGAGAGCGACGCGCTCGCCAAGCGGGTGCGCGACTCCGTACGGGCCATGCCCGACCCCGACGACATGGCGCTCTTCGAGCACATCTACGCCGACGGGCATCCGCTCGTCGACGAGGAGCGGGCCCAGTTCGCCGAGTACCAGGCTTCGTTCGTCTCCGCAGAGGAGGGCAACTGACATGGCAGCCCAGAAGATGTCGCTCTCCAAAGCGATCAACGCCTCGCTGCGCAAGGCGCTCGAGAACGACCCCAAGGTCGTGATCATGGGCGAGGACGTCGGCAAGCTCGGCGGGGTCTTCCGCATCACCGACGGCCTCCAGAAGGACTTCGGCGAGGACCGGGTCATCGACACCCCGCTCGCCGAGTCCGGGATCGTCGGCACCGCGATCGGGCTGGCGCTGCGCGGCTACCGCCCGGTGGCGGAGATCCAGTTCGACGGGTTCGTCTTCCCCGCGTACGACCAGATCGTCACGCAGCTCGCCAAGATGCACGCCCGGTCGCTGGGCAAGGTCAAGCTGCCGGTCGTCATCCGGATCCCGTACGGCGGCGGCATCGGCGCGGTCGAGCACCACAGCGAATCGCCCGAGGCGCTGTTCGCGCATGTCGCCGGGTTGAAGGTGGTCTCGCCCTCCAACGCGTCCGACGCGTACTGGATGCTGCAGCAGGCCATCGACAGCGACGACCCGGTGATCTACTTCGAGCCCAAGCGCCGCTACCACGACAAGTCCGAGGTCGACACGGCCGCGATCCCCGACCCGCTGCACGCCGCGCGGGTGGCACGGGCCGGGACCGATCTGACGCTCGCGGCGTACGGCCCCATGGTCAAGGTCGCGCTCGACGCCGCCGGCGCGGCTGCCGAGGAGGGCAAGTCGCTCGAGGTCGTGGACCTGCGGTCGATGTCGCCGATCGACTTCGACACCCTTCAGCGGTCCGTCGAGAAGACCCGCCGGCTGGTCGTCGTCCATGAGGCACCGGTCTTCCTGGGCACCGGCGCGGAGATCGCCGCGCGGATCACCGAGAGGTGCTTCTATCACCTTGAGGCCCCGGTGCTGCGGGTCGGCGGTTTCCACACCCCGTACCCGCCGTCGCGGCTGGAGGACGAATACCTCCCGGGCCTCGACCGGGTGCTCGACGCCGTAGACCGCGCGTTGGCGTACTGAAGGGCTTGAGGAGAGTCGTGACCATGACTGCAACCGATCAGCGCTTCCGTGAGTTCAAGATGCCCGATGTGGGCGAAGGGCTCACCGAGGCGGAGATCCTCAAGTGGTACGTGGCGCCGGGCGACAGGGTCGCCGACGGCCAGGTGGTGTGTGAGGTCGAGACCGCGAAGGCGGCGGTCGAACTGCCGATTCCGTTCGACGGTGTGGTGCACGAGGTGCGCTTCGGCGAGGGCTCGACGGTGGACGTGGGCACCGCGATCATCTCGGTGGACACCCAGCCGGGTGCGGGGGACGCGGCTGCCTCCTCGGAGCCCGCCGCCGCCCCGGCCGAGCCCGCCGAGGCGGCCGAGGCTGCCCAGGCTGCCGAGTCGGGGGGGCGCCAGGCCAACCTGGTCGGCTACGGCGCGGCGCCCTCGTCCACCAAGCGCCGCCCGCGCAAGCCGCGGTCCGGTGCCGAGGCGGCGCCCGCCCTTGGCG
>NZ_MUNE01000546.1 GCF_002154605.1 Streptomyces milbemycinicus
AGAAATCCGTCACCACACCCAACGACCATCACCGGCGAAGGTCACGCATTCGATGCAGGAACTCCCGTTCCCCGCCAAGGAGTGCGCCTCCCACTGGCCAGGGACTCACCCCTGCGCACCAGAACACGCTCAAATGCCGTCGATCACCACCTGTTCACAACCCCCTCGAAGGGGTGGCTCCTTCCCTGTCCCGCCCCCTCGCAAAAAAATGCTTGTTCTCCATCAAGCGATTTTTTGTAGGGGGTGGAGGGAGGCCCCTCAACAGGACCGCCGACCTCCGCTCCACACGCCCCACAGCCTCGGCCACCCACCAAGCCGCCAGCCGGCGACGATGCCCCAGGACGCCTCCTCCCTCCCCGCTGCCAGCCGTTTTGCGCCGAAGCGCGAGACGATACCCGCCACCCGCCAAAGCCGAATGCTGCCCAACGGCGCACACGCGCCCCACGCGGCACGCGGCCCACGCGGATCAGAACTCGCCCGTATCCAGCTCGAATTCGAAGGGATACGGCAGGGCAACCGTCTTGCCAATCCACCTCGGTCCGCCGTGCGTAACGCTGCCCGGAGGGCTCCGTGTGCACGACCACGTGGCCTCGTTCCCTGTCGATCAGGAGGTAACAGGGGATGCCCGCCCGGGCGTACCCGCGAAGCTTCGGCCCTCGATCGTTCTCTGCGGTCGCGCCCGAGGCCACCGTTGGCGGGCGGCGCCACATGGATGCGCCCCTCGACCAGTTCCACGCGCCACCCCTCGGGGGCTGCCGCGCTCAACGCCACGAAGGCATCTTCGACCGATGAGACGGTGTTCCTGTCGATGTCGGTGTGCGGTGGTGCGGGCTCGGGAGCCATCAGTGCCACGGTGGACCTCCTTCGTACGGAGCGACACTCCCAGCCTGGGCGGGCAGCCGATGGACCAATGCGCCAGATGTCATCTATACGGGGGGGCATTCAGTGTTCCCGCTCGCTCACGCCCGCCCCGGCGCCAGGGCCCGCGCAACAAGATCCCCGGACAGCTCGCGCAGCCTCCGCCGCGCCTGCGCGTCGTACGCCTGGGCATCCGCACGGGATTCCTCCGTGCCGTTGAAGTAACGGCCGGACGGCACGCCCCGCGCGGATGCGGCGAGGAGGTGAAGGACCGCCTCCACGCCCTCCTCCACCGTGCTCCAGGGCGCGACACCGGCCTCGCGGACCATGGTCGTGGCCATGTACGTCGCGGGGTGGAGGGCGCCGACGAAGACGGCGGCGGGGTCGAGTTCGTCGGCCAGGTCGAAGGTGAACATGATCTGGGCGAGCTTGCTCTGGGCGTACGCGCGGGAACGGTCGTAGCCGCGCTCCAGCATGACGTCGGTGAAGTCGAGCGCCTGCTGGCCCACCGAGGCGACATTGACAACGCGGGCCGGGGCGGAGCGGGTGAGCAGGGGCAGCAGGCGGCGGGTGAGGCGGTAGCCCGCGAGGTAGTTGACGGCGAACCGGAGTTCGTAGCCGTCGGCGCTCTCCTGGCGGGCGGAGCCGGGCGGGCCACCGCCGAGGCCGGCGTTGTTGATCAGGACGTCCAGCCGGTCGTGGCGGGCAAGGATCTCGTCCGCGAGCCGGTCCACCGCCCGCAGGTCGGCAAGGTCGGCGAGCAGCACCTCGGCACTACCGCAACCCGCGCCCGCCCCAGACCTGGAGCCGGACCTGGGGCCAGAGCCCGAGCCGGACCTGGGGCCAGAGCCCGAGCCGGGCCCGGAGTCAGCCCCAGAGCCAAAGCCGGCCCCAGCCGTCGCCTCGCGGATACGATCCCGCACCTCCTCCGCCCGCCCCGCATCCCGCCCGTGAACCAGCACCCGCGCACCCTCAACGGCGAGCCGTACGGCCAGCTCGCGCCCGAGCCCGTCCGTCGAGCCGGTGATCAGTACGGTCCGGCCCGCCACCGCGGAACGGACCGTCACAGCGCCGCCGCGTTGAGCCGCAGGCCGCCGTCGACCGACAGCACCGTGCCCGTGGTGTAGCTGTTGCCGATCAGATAACCAATGGCGTCGGCGATGTCCTCCGCCGCGCCCACGCGCCCGGCCGGGGTGACCTTGGCGTAGCTGTCGAAGGCCTGCTGCCGCGCCTCGGCGGGCATCCAGTCCCACCACGGGGTGGCGATGACGCCCGGGGACACAGCGTTGACCCGGACCGGTGCGAGCTCCACGGCCAGCACCGGAACCATCGCCTCGACGGCGGCGTTGACCGCCGCCAGCCCCGCCGTACCGGGCAGCGACGCGCCGGAGGACCCCGCGGTGATGAAGGTCAGCGAACCTTCGGGAGCGAGCACATCGAGCGCCGCCTGCGCGGCGACCGTCTGGGCGACGAGCTTGCCCTCGACCGCGGTGCGCAGCGCGTCGACCGTCAGATCCTTGAAGGGGCCGCCCGCCGAGGTGCCAGTGGCGGTGATCACGACATGGTCGACCTTGCCGAGGCCGGCGAAGAAGGCGCGCATCGCCGTCTCGTCGCACGCGTCGACGGACTGGCCGGTGGCAGCCCCGCCCAGCTTCTCCAGGGCGGCCGCCAGGCGGTCCGCGTCCCGCCCGGTGATCACGACCTCACGGCCCTCGGCCAACTGCCGCTCGGCCGCGGCCAGCCCGATGCCCGATGTACCGCCGATGATCACGATTCGTTCTGTCATTGCCTACTGCTCCTCAAGGCCATTTACGAGGCACGGTGACTCGTTAAATTTAATTCGAGGCACGGTGTCTTGTAAAGTGCGTTCCATGACAGGCACTCCGGCGCGTGGCAGACCGCGCAGTGAGCAGGCGCGGCGGGCCGTCCTGGCCGCGGCGCTGGAGCTGTGCCACCGCGACGGCTTCCAACCGCTGACCATCAAGGGCATCGCCGAGGCCGCCGGGGTCGGGCGGCAGACGGTCTACCGCTGGTGGCCGACAAAGGAGGCCGTACTGCTGGAGGCCTTGCGCGATCTGACGGAACGCGAGGCCCCGACGCTCCTGCCGGACACCGGCGATCCGCTGCGCGATCTGGAGACGTTTCTCGTCGGCGCGTACACCATGACCGCGCGGCTGACCGGCCAAGCCGTCGCCGGGCTGATGGCCGAGGCCCAACGCGACCCCGAACTCGCCGACCGGCTTCAGACCGGGCTACTGGCGGAGCGCCGCCGGGCGCTGCGCGAGGTGCTGGAGCGGGCGGTACGGCAGGGGAAGCTGAGCGAACACGCGGCCTCACTCGACCTCGCGGTCGACCTTGCGTTCGGGGTGATGTGGTACCGGCTGATGAGCCGACACGCACCCGTGAACGCCGGGCTCGCCCACGAGGTGTCGGCCGCACTGCGCCGACTGCTCGCCCCGCCGGGCGGGGTCGCGTCGGCGGACGGGGATGCGACGCCGAACGGGGTCGCCGCCGGGTAGAGCACCCGGCTGCGAAGGCCGACGCGGGCTAGCGCCCGCCAGGCGAAACCTGCGCCGGCACAGCCCCGCTGGGCAAAGCGAGGCCAGCGCCAACGGACCACCCGCGCACCGGGCCCGCAGGGCACGGCCGCCGGGGCAGGACGGCTGACGTCACGACTGCCACGGGGGCGGCCGACGTCACGACCGCCGCGGGAGCCACCGCGCGTCACGCCTGGCGCGTGGGCAGCACGATCACCTGGCGCAGGTTCACATGGGCCGGACGGCTGGTGACATACGCGATCAGGTCGGCGATGTCCTCGGAGGAGAGCCCCCCGAGCGCGGCGAACATGTCGTCCAGCTGGCTGGTCGCCGTCGCGTTGTCGACGTGGCTGCCGAGCTCGCTCTCGGTCAGCCCCGGCTCGATGTTGGTGACGCGCACATTCCGCGGGCCGAATTCGGTGCGCAGCGACGCCGACAGCTGGGTGAGCGCGGCCTTCGTCGCCGAGTACACCGCATAGGTGGGGAACGGCACATGCGCACCGATGGAAGAGATGTTGACGAGATCGGCGGGCCTGCCGTCCGCCGCCGCGGCGAGCAGGTCCTGGGTGAAGGCGCCCACGACGCGCAGCGCTCCCGTGAGGTTGGTGTCCACCATGCGGGTCCACTCGTCGGTCCGGCCGGCGTCGATCGGGTTCGGCAGCATCACCCCGGCGCCGTTGATCACCAGGTCCACCGGGCCGAAGGCGTCGTGGACCCGGGCGGCACCGGCGGCGACCGCGGCCTCGTCAGTCACATCGACCGGGACCGCGAGGGCCTGTCCGCCCTCGGCGGCGATCTTCTCGGCCAGCTCCTCCAGCCGGTCGGCGCGCCGCGCCCACAGCGCCACCCGGGCGCCCCGGGCGGCGAGCAGCCGGGCGGTCGCCGCACCCATGCCGCTGGCGGCCCCGGTGATGACGGCGGTGCGCCCGGCAAGGTTGCCAGTGTTCGCGGCGACCTCGCCGGTGTTCGCGGCGGTGTTCACGGCGGTGTTCACGGCGACGTCTGCGTGGTTCATCTCGTGTGCTCCTGAAGTGTCGTGCGGTGGTGTCGTGTGGTGATGTCGTGCCTCCCGGCACGTCCTCAAGGCTGCGGTCGCCGCGCCGTCTTACCCAGGGTGATGCTTTTCCTGGGTCTGCCAGTACCAGGTTGGCGGCGGAGGGCTCGCCTACCCTCAGGGCATGCACGACGACGCTCTCGGTGACTTCCTGCGCTCACGGCGCGCCCGTATACGCCCCGAAGAGGTGGGGCTGATCTCCCATGGGCGCCGCCGGGTGCCGGGGTTGCGCCGGGAGGAGGTGGCCCAGCTGGCCGGGGTCAGCGTGGACTACTACGTCCG
>NZ_MUNE01000547.1 GCF_002154605.1 Streptomyces milbemycinicus
TGTGTGGTCGGTGCCGTCAGCGTTGCCGTCAGAGGCCTCCCATCCATAGGTTGCCCGACCTCCCTCCCCCGCACCGACGCCCCCCGACCTCGACTTCTACGCGGAGTCGTTCGAGCCGATGGGAGGCAACATCCGTTCAGTCGCGGTCACAGCAGCATCCTTGGCGGCGGAAGGGAAGGGCCGCGCCATGATGCCGCTGCTGATTCACACGATCCAGCGGAGTACCAGGAGCTGCCTCCCGTGACACCGGAGTTCGGCCGGTACGCGGAACTGCTCGACCTGCCTGGCTGAGCTGGCTGGCTGGCTGGCTGGGCACCGACGTCGCATGGCCGCCTGTCAGCCCTGCGGCAACGAATACAAGGTGTTCGTGGCGTAAGCCCTGTTATTGGGGTCGGGGTCGTGATCCGCGACTCGCTTCAATGGTTCTCGAAACTCCCGCCATGACAGTTGCATTACCGCTGAAATCGCCGCAGTTCGAACAGACGCCGTGTCGCCGTCCAGCCCGCGTGATACGGACTCGTAGACCGCATCGGTGTAGGTGCGCGGAGCAATGGCACCGATCGTTTCAAGGGCGCGGCCTTGATCCTCGTGTGGAACGTCGTTCGCAACGCGATCGAGAAATTCTTTGTAGGTAGCAGTGGGGAAGCTTTGGCGAAATCTCGTGATGGTGGAGGTTTTAACTTCTCCGCTGAAGACGAAGAACTTCACCTCGACCACTTCGTCGTCAACGAATCGACCAGCCCCCCCTTTGCCAAGTCGCCAGGAGAAAAAATACGCGCCGTCCTCGGCGGCCTCACCTGATGGGATTGGGGACTCGCCAGTCGTCTCCGCTGTCCACCCTTCATTTCTGCCGTGCTGGAGCAATAGTTCGAAATCAACGTCACTAGTGAATGCCATTCTGATCTCAATCATTGGATCACCTTCTCCGTGACTCTGGAAGCCGGATCGCCCGGTGGCAAGTTACGATTCTCCGATCTTACGTCGATCCTCAACTCACCAACCTCGTCAACCGTCGTGTCTGTATTGCAAGACGGTTCGGGCCATCGGCTCCCCAGGGCTCGTACGGCACGGGCCGAGCTTGGGATAGGTGGATACGTTCGGGCTCTTTGTCGCCGAAAAGACCCAAGGGCTTGCAGGGAATCAAGGCGTTACTTCCGTTCCGGGGATCGTTGGTGAGGTAGCGCATCCCGAAAAAGACTTATAAGCAACTCACTGTAAGGGGTTTGCGGTGGTGTTCCCGCATCTGGATGAGCGGCAGCGTCGGCTACTGCTGGGAGCGGAGGCCCGGTTGCTAAGCGGCTTTGGTGAAGTTCGCTGCTGATCTTTTGATGCGTGTGCGTTGGCGGTTGAGGGTTTGGGCGATGGCGGTGGCGACTGCTTCTGCGGTGGTGTGGACGCGCTCGGGGTAGTCCTCGTACTTCACCGAGCGCCATACCCGTTCGATGTCATTGAGTTCGGGACTGCGGGGCGGGAGGTAGAAAAGCCCGACGCCGACCCCGGGCCGGGGAGGTGCCTCAAAACTCGGAACCCGTCCGCCACCAACCACGCGGTCCCGGTAGCGGCCGCAGGCCGCCGGCTCGCGGCCGCCAAGCGGGCCCGTCTTGCACCGCGCTTTCACCCTGCTGTGCGAACCGGTAGGCAGCCGACGGGTCCGGTTCCATGAGCAGGGAGCCGACGCTTGGTTGATCATGGAACGGCTAGGGCACAGCTCGATCCACATGACCATGGACATCTACACCTTCGTCCGGCTCGAGTCGCCGCGCTCGGCTTTCGACCGCATGGGCGATGCCCCGCGTGACGGTTGATGTCAGCTGGATGCCACCGCATACGCCAGAGGCCCCTTCCGATGTTTGGAAGGGGCCTCTGAGCTGGGGCGCGCTCGGCAGGATTCGAACCTGCAACCTCTTGATCCGTAGTCAAGTGCTCTATCCGTTAAGCTACGAGCGCTTGGCTTCCCGGCGATCTTTCTTGCCGGTCGGCGTTGCGGGGACAACATTACATGACCTGTGGCGTCAGGCGAAATCCGTTTCCCTCACCCCCTCTGAGCTGGGAAAACTGTCTTTTGACGGTCATCCGGAAGATCGACGGGGAGCGTCCGCGCGTATGGCCAAAGGAGGCGCGGCGCTCAGCGGACGGGATCGCCGGATGATCACCGCGCTAGGGCCCGGATGAGCCACGAAGGGCGTAGCGGGGTGGGTGAGGGTGATGTGAGGGTGGGGGAAACGCGACGGAGCCCCGGCCGTGGGGCCGGGGCTCCGGTGAGTGCGGAGGCTCCGGGATTTGAACCCGGGATGGGGGGTTACCCCAAACCGCATTAGCAGTGCGGCGCCATAGACCAGACTAGGCGAAGCCTCCACGCACACCGAGCATATTCGCGCGAGCGAGATGCGGTGTGTGCAGATGATGTCACAGCCCAGGGGGATGTCACCAATCGCCGCCTACGGTACTCGGCTGGCGGGGCGCATCGCAAAGCCCTTATGGCGGCGCAACGCGCACGACGGCGGCGCGTTAGAGGGGCAGGGGCAGTGTGCCCCGCTGTGATCACACCTGGAGCGCCCCCATGCCCCTGCTGCACCGCCTTGCCGTCGCCGTCGTCACGGCGGCTGCCTCCGCCACCGCGATGAGTGCCACCGCCTGGGCGGCCGCGCCCGTGCCGCTTCCGATGCCGTATGACGAGGGGGGCACCGATCACCTGATCGTGACCGTGTCGCGGAGCGGCGGTGCGGCGGACTCTGTCACGTACACGCTGGCGTGCCATCCCGCGGGCGGGACACACCCGGCCGCGCACGGGGCGTGCGATCAGTTGGACTCGGCGACGGTGTGGGGGAGGGATCCGTTCGCGCCCGTGCCGCCCGCGGCGATGTGCACGGGGCAGTACGGGGGGCCTGCCACCGCGCAGCTGCGCGGTCGTTGGGCGGGGCGGCCGGTGGACGCGCGGTTCTCGCGGGTCAATGGCTGCGAGATCGCCCGATGGGACAGATTTTCTGCTGTTTTGCGTCTTCCTGAGAGCTGACCTGGGGATTGGCCGGGACTGGGACAGAACGGCCCAGAGAGCGTGCCCAGGAGGTTTGTCCTGGCGTGGGCCGAGACGCGTACGTCGTGCTGCGACCTCCCTCTCATCTACCGCCGCGTCCGCCCCCGCTGCCCGTAGACTCCCCTGAGGACACTCCACGGACGGGCGGCACAACCACCGCGAGTGTCGGGGCAAGGTGCGGTACATCAGGGAGGAAGCGTCGTCGTGAGCAGCAGGCCATCCCGAGGCGCTGCTCGCCTCGCAGCCATACTCGACGCCCTTCCCGACGCCCTGCTGCTGGTCAACTGCAACGGCACGGTCGTCAACGCCAACCACATCGCGCTCGAGACCTTCGAGGTGCCGGGAACAGCGCTGGTCGGCCGTGGTCTGCTGGATCTCCTCCCCTCCTTCGACTCCAATCGCATTCCGGGCTCGATGCGCCGCCCCGACGACCAGGACGAGGGTGGCCACACCAAGCCGACACGGATGATCGCGCGGCGCACCGACGGCATGCAGTTCCCCGTCGAGGTCACCAGCGCCAACCTGGAGGACGGCAGGACCCCTTACGCCGACCAGTACAGCTACACCGGCGACGAACTGCTGATGATCGTCGTGCGCGACCTGACCGGGACGCTCGACACCGAGGCCGAGCTCGCCCGCCAGCAGCGCCAGACCGAGATGATCCTGCGCGCGGCGGCGGAGGGCGTGGTCGGCGTGGACACCGAGGGCAAGGTGGTCCTCGTCAACCCGTCCGCGGCGCAGATCCTCGGCTACCGGGCCAGTGACCTGGGCGGTCAGGAGCTTCATCCTCTTGTACACCACTCGCGCCCGGACGGTTCCCCTCTGCCGTACGAGGAGTCCCCGCTCACCGAGACCCTCCGCTCCGGCCGTAAATACCGGGTGCGCGGCCAGGTGCTGTGGGCGAAGGACGGCAGCCCGGTACCGGTCGACCTGACGACCGCGCCCGTGCGGGACGGGGAGCAGCTGGTCGGCGCGGTGATGACCTTCACCGACCGGCGGCCCGAGGAAACCCTCGTGGCGAAGCATGCGGAGGAGCTCGAAAACCTCACGGCCAAGCACGCGAAGGAGCTGAAAAAGCTCACCGCGCGCCACACGGAGGAGCAGGAGAAGCTCACGGCGCAGCTCGCCAAGGAGCGGAAGGAACTCACCGCACAGCTCGCCAAGGAGCGTGAGGCACACACCGAGCGGTACGACGCGCTGGCCGCTCGCAACGCCCAGCTGCTCGCCGTCCTCGACCAGTCGCTGCGCGGCCCGTTGGTGGAGCTGCGCGGCGAGCTCGGCGTGCTGGCCGACGACCCGGCCGGGCAGCTGTGGCCCGAGGCCAATCAGATCCTGCACCACCTCGCCGCCGGGTACACCCGGATGACCACGCTGGTGGACAACGTCCTGAGCTATCAGCGGCTCGACTCGGGCGGCGAGGAGTTCACCCGGCACGCGGTCTCGATGGACGAGGTCGTCGCGGCCGGCGTCGAGGGCGCGGTCGAGCTGATCGGCCCTGGGCGGGCGCAGTTCGCCGTGCACGCGCCGCCGATCGAGGCCGAGGTGGACGCGGAGCGGCTGGCGCAGGCGCTGGCGCACCTGATCGCGGACGTGGCGGGGGTCGACTCCACCGGCAAGGCGGCCGCGGGCCCGGGCGGCGCGACGGGCGACTCGACCATCGTGGTCGCGGCGGCGCAGCGCGGCGATGTCGTCCGGATCGAGGTGCGCGGGCCGTACGCGGGCGGCGATCCCGTACACGAGCCGATCGTCCGCGGGATCGTACGGCGGCACGGCGGCGTGCTGCAGACGCATGAGATGCCGGGCATGGGCGGGCACGCCTACGTCCTCGAGGTGCCGATCTCCGCGGCCGCCGCCGCCCAGGCGGACCAGGCGGAGAACGCCGCAGGGGCGTCGGAGCGTACGTCCGGCCGGGGCACCGGCGCCGGGAACACCGGTCCGGGCTCCGGTCCGGGCTCCGCCGTCGGCCAGGGTGGGACGAACGGCGCGGGCACCGGCCAGACGCCGACCGGACCGACCGGACGGCGCGCGCGGCGCGGCCCGGCCGGCGCGGCCGCAGGCGGAACCAACGGCGCCGGTACGAACGGAGCCGGTACGAACGGAGCCGGGGCGAACGGCGCAGGGACCGACGGAAGCGGTGCCAACGGGGGTGCGGACGGACAGCCCCCCGCGCGCGGCGCCGACCCGCGTACGCCCAGCACCCAAGGCGCCGGTCACCGCGGCGCGCACGCCGGTTCCGCGCCCGCGGGGCCCGCGGCGCCCGCGCCCGACGGCGACAGCACCACCCCGGGGCAGTCGGCCGCGGCCGAGGAGCAGCAGCCGACCGGGCGCCGGCGCGCCCGCCGCCACCCCGACGAGGAGCAGCAGCCGGCGGTCGCGAGCGCGAACGCCCAAACCGACGGCCAGGGTTCGGGGGCCCATCACCATCCCCGCGGCTCCGGTCAGCAGCCCGGTCCGCAAGCCGGTCCCCAAGCCAACCCGCAACCCGGTCCCCAGCCCCCCGCGATGGGGCCGGTGCCGCCCCAGGGCATGGCCGGGCAGCCGTCGACCCTCGCCGGGCGGCGGGCCCGTCGCGCCGCCCCGGCCGAGGCCGGACAGGGGCGGTCCGCCCTCGCGCTGCCGCCCGCGGCGGCCGACGCCGCCCCGCCGGCCG
>NZ_MUNE01000548.1 GCF_002154605.1 Streptomyces milbemycinicus
TGGGATTGGTTCGGGTCGGGCTGGGGTTGTTGCTGCTGATTCGGGTCCGGCTGGGGTTGTTGCTGCTGGTTGGGGTCCGGTTGCGGTTGGGATTGGTTGGGGTCGGGCTGGGATTGGTTCGGGTCGGGCTGGGATTGGTTCGGGTCCGGCTGAGGCTGCTGGGTGTCCTGCGGTGGCGGTTGGGGCGGGGGCTGTGCGGGCGGTGGCTGGTCTGAGGGCTGGTCCGAGGGCTGGTCGGACGGCGTATCGGGCGGGGGCTGATCCGGCGTGGACGGCTGCGCTTCAGGAGGAGTGGCCGAGTGGGACTGGTGTTTAGGGGATTTGGATTTGGATTTGTGTTTGGATTTCGATGGAGACGGCGACTTGGTCGAGGAATGGGATTCCCGTGGCGTGGTCTTCCCGGGTGTGGAATCTGCGCTTGCGGCGTAGAAGAAGATCGCGAAAGTGACCAGGGCGACCACCGCGAAGAAGATGCCGATAATGAGTGCGGAACGACGCGAGGTAAAGCGCGGTGAATGCAGGCTCATATCTCCATCCTTCCCTCGCCTCTACTCTGCGCTGGTCATCGGCCGCACACCTCCCCCGAGAGCATGGAATGCACCCCTACCTTTGGGGGGCACGAGTGGTAGCAGCGGATATTCGCGTCGGCATCCGCGGCCGTCCGGGCCGCCGGTGAAACCGCCCCGAAACCGCGGTGAAGGCCGCCGCCCGCAAGATCTGCGGCATGACCTCACCACACAGCACGGCCACCACCACCGCCCCCGTCCATCTCACCCCCGAGCTCGTCGAGGACCCGGTCGGCGCCTACGCGGAATTCCGTGCGCAGGACCAGCTCCCCCAGGTGGTGCTGCCGGGCCTGACGACCCCGGTCCGGCTCGTCACCCGCTACGCCGACGTCAAGGCGGCGCTGGCCGAGCCGCGGCTCATCCGGGACCGTTCGAAGGTGCCCGGCGGGGCCGGGGGAGGGGATCCGCAGGCCGAGCTGGTGGAGGCCGCGTTCGAGGGATTTCCGGCCGAGTACGCGAAGTACGTCGCCGGTCACCTGGCGCTGTTCGACGGTGAGGACCACGCCCGGCGCCGCGCCCCGCTGACCCGGGCGTTCACCGCCCGGCGTATCGCGGCGCTGCGGTCGTTCGTGGAGCGGACCGCGGAGGACCTGATCCGGGGGTTGACCGAGAAGGGCGAGGCGGATCTGCTGGGTGAGTTCGCGTATCCGCTGACGACCGTCGTCATCTGCGAGCTGGTCGGCGTCGACGAGGCGGACCGGGGCCGGGTGTGCGACTGGATACGGGACTTCGCGTACGGCGACGGCAGCCGGATGGCCGACGGACTTGTGGGCATCGTGGACTATGTCAAGGAGCTGATCGCGCGGCGGCGGGCCGAGCCCACCGACGATCTGATCTCCGCCCTGATCGAAGGTGGCGGGGACAGCAAGGGCGGGGACAGCAAGGGCG
>NZ_MUNE01000549.1 GCF_002154605.1 Streptomyces milbemycinicus
CCCTTCCTGCGGTACGCGGCGCGGCAGGTCGCCGCGTACCGCAGGAAGGGGGAGGACGCCGAGGCGAAGCTGATAGAGCGGATCGCCGCGCAGCCGGTCGCGGAGTGGCTGGGGGTGGACGATCCGGAGGGCCAGGCGCGCGGGTTCACCGAGGCCGCCGCCCAGGAGGAGCGCGACGCGCTGCTGGTCTTCTACAACATCCCGCACCGCGACTGCGGCCAGTATTCGAAGGGCGGCGCCGCCGACGGCAATACGTACCGCGCCTGGCTGGACAAGGCGGTCAGGGGCATCGGCGACCGGGCCGTCACGGTCATCCTGGAGCCGGACGCGCTGCCTCACGCGGTGGACGGCTGCACGCCCAAGAAGTTCCTCGAGGAGCGCTATGACCTGCTGACCGGGGCCGTGGACAAGCTCAAGGGGCTGCCCCACACCAAGGTCTATCTGGACGCCGGGAATCCGCACTGGATCAAGGACCCGCGCCGGATGGCCGAGCCGCTGAGGCGGGCGGGGCTGAAGAAGGCCGACGGCTTCGCGCTCAACATCGCCAATTACCAGACCACCGAGGACAACAAGGCATATGGCAAGAAGCTCTCCGCCCTGGTCGGCGGCAAGCCCTTTGTGATCGACACCAGCCGTAATGGCAACGGCCCGGTGCCGGGCAAGGAGGACCCCGAGGCCTGGTGCAACCCCAAGGGGCGGGCGCTGGGCGAGACGCCGACGGTCCGCACGGGCGACGGCGCGGTCGCCGCCTATCTGTGGATCAAGCGTCCGGGCGAGTCGGACGGCACCTGCAAGGGCGGCCCCAAAGCCGGCCAGTGGTGGCCGCGGTACGCGCTCGACCTCGCCCGTAACGTCAAACGGCGCGGGTAGCCGTCCGGTCAGCGCTTGGAGGTGCGCGCGGTAGCTGCGGACGGGGGTACCTCCACCCACACCGCCTTTGACGGGGTGCCCTCGTCGTCCACCACCGTGAGCATGTACCACCCCGGCGGGACCAGCGACGGGTCCTTCGGGATCCGGACGGTGACGCTGTCCCTGCCTGCGACGAAGTCCAGCGCGATCGACCGCTGTTCGACGTTGGTCACATGGGTGAAGGAGCTCGGGCGGATCAGCCGTACCCGCTCGATCGTCGGCGCATGCGGGGTCCGGTAGGTGGCCCTCGCCCCGTGCTTGACGGTTCGCGGCGCGGTGTCGACCAGCGTGGGCCGCGCGTCGCGGAACAGATACGGCGGGGTGTACAGGTCGATCTGCTGCTGGAACTTCCCCGGCTCGGTGTTGGCGGAGTCGCCGAACAGCGAGTCGGAGCCGAAGGTCATCACCCGGCCGTCGGGCAGCAGCAGCGCCCCGGAGTGGTAGTTGCGGCCCACCAGCGGGTCGGCCACACCGCGCGCGGTGTTGGTCTTGGGGTCGTAGACCTCGGCCCGCAGCACATTGCTGCCGTCGCGCCCGCGGTAGTCGCCCGAGCCGTTGGTGGTCAGGAGGGTGTCGTCCGGGAGGATGACGCTGCTGGGGTAGCGGACCTCGGAGTACAGCTTCGGCCCCTCGTGGAAGCGCGGCCGTGCCTGGTGCAGATCGACGATCCGGGTCTTCGCGGTGGCCCTGGGGTCCTCGCCGACCCCGCCGCCGCCGAGCACCATGTACCGCTGTTCCTGGGCCGGAGGCAGCAGCACGGACATCGACGTCTCCAGGATGTCCGGGTCGCTCATACCGGGCACGGCCTTGAACGCATTGGTCTTCAGATCCCAGATGCCGGGGGTGCGGCCCACGTTGTCGGGGCCGTATCCGGCGTTGGAGCCGGTGTAGAAGACCCTGCCGCCGTCGGTGAGGAAGAGCGCGGGGTACGTGGGGAAGAACCGCTTCTTGGGCAGGTACTTCCACTTCTTGGTCCGGGGGTCGTAGGTCTCGTTCTTCCCCGGCACGACCTGGCCGATCTCGTCCAGACCGGAGACCGACAGCACCCGGCCGTCCTGGAGGGTGGTCAGGGTCGGGTACCAGCGGGCCTCGTGCATCGGGGCGACGGGGACATAGCGCTCGGCGACCGGGTCGAACTCGTAGGCGGCCTTGATGCCCTGGAAGTCCTTCTTGTCGAACGACAGCTTCTGCGCGATGCCGTAGAAGTTCTGCCGGTCCTTGCCCTCCAGCCCTTCGATCCGGTAGTTGTCCTGGGTCCCGGTCTGGTACCGCTTCCCCTTGCGCAGCGCCTCCACATAGACCCGGGCGGTGCTGGCGGTCACGGTGACCTTGCCGGACTTGCCGGACTTGCCGTTCTTGGACTTCTTGGCGCGCGGGACCAGAACCGGGTCCTTGGACTCGAAGACCTTGCCGTTCTCCTTGCCGGTGAAGCGGGTGCCCGCCGGGAACGTCTTCGGCTTGTCCGGGTCCTCGTTGTGGACGAACATCAGGCCGCCGGCCTTCTCCACATCGCCCTTGAGCTTTTCGTACCGCTGGGTGCCGCCCGCCACCAGCAGCTTTCCGTCCGGCAGCTGGGAGTGTCCGGCGCAGAAGAGGTCCTGGGGCGTGGGGATGTTCCGGAAGGTGTTCTTCGCCGGGTCCCACAGGACGCTCCGGAAGGACTTGGCGGCGAAGTTCTTCGCGTTGTTCCCGGAGCCGGCGACCAGCAGCACCTTGCCGGTGTGCAGCAGGGCGGCGTGGATCGTGTTGATCCGGTACTCCTCGGGGACGTTCACCGCATCCCAGTGGCCGTTCCTGACCTTGTACTCCGGCTGGTTGATCTTGTACCGGTGGTATTTGTCCGAGCTGAAGCGGTAGAGGGCCGGTCCGTTCATTCCGGCCAGCATGAGTACAGCCGCCGCACCGATCCCGAAGCGGCGGGTGCGGCGACTCGGTCGGTACTTCACGTTCTATCGTCCCCCAAGGGATGCTTCGGCGGTCTGCTTCTCGGTCCGTTTCTGCCGGCGGAGGGTCCACCGCCAGGCGATGATCGGCGCGGCCGTGACAGCCAGGGCAAGTGATGCCCAAACGGTCATCGCTGGATGACTGTGGTCGAAATAGAAGGAAGAGGCGAGCGACCCGCCGAAGACCGCCAGGAAGAAAAGGTGAATCCGGAAGGTGCCGAAGAGCGTGTCGGGGCTCGCCGAGTCGCCCTTGGGTGTCACCACGAACCTGCTCCTGCGGCGCAGTACGGCGTCCATCAGCGAGCGGGCGTAGATCGGCGCGGCGAGGGCGGACATCACCATGCCGGCCACGCCGCCGGAGCCCTCCGGCTCATGCGGGGAGACGTTGTGCCGCCGGTTCCAGATGTACAGACCGATCTGCAGGGCCGAGGCGTTGCCGTAGAGCATCATCCAGATGGCGGGGTCGATCTGGAGCCCCGAGGCGCCGAATCCGAGGAAGAGCGCGCAGCTGAGGGCGGCGAGAATCCAGTTGAGCGCCGACGCCGGATAGAAGATCACCATCAGCGTGTAGTTGAAGAGCTTGCCCGGCGGCAGGGTGAGCGGCGCCTTCCAGAACTGCTTGAGCAGCGTCTCGTAGGTGCCCCGGGACCAGCGCAGCTGCTGGGTGAAGAAGTCGGTCCAGGCGCCCGGACCCTCGCCGACCGCGAGTACGTCGGGGGTGTAGACGGAGCGCCACTTGCGGCCGGTGGCGGGGTTGCGGTGGCGGTGCAGCTCGAAGCCGGTGGCCATGTCCTCGGTGATCGAGTCGTACAGCCCGCCGATGCCCTTGAGGGCGCTGATCCGTACGGCGTTGTTGGTGCCGACGAACATGGGGCCGCCGTAGGCGTTCCCCGCGCGCTGGATGAGGGCGTGGAAGAGGAACTGCTGGCTTTCGGCGGCCTTGGTGACGGCCGTGTCGTAGTTGCCGTAGACCTGCGGGCCGACCACGAAGGCGACGTCCGGGTCGCGGAAGTAGCCGAGCATCCGCTCCAGGTAGTTGGGGAGCGGGACGTGGTCGGTGTCGACGGAGGCGAAGTAGTCGTATGCGTCGCCGTGGGCGTCCAGCCAGGCGTTGTAGTTGCCGTGCTTGGTCCTGGCGCGGTGCGGGCCCTTGGGCCGGTTCCACTTCTCGACGCCCTTGCGGGTGAAGTGGCGTACGCCCAGGCGCGCGCAGACCGCTTTCACCGCCGGGTCGTCGCCCTCGTCGAGGAGCCAGATGTGCAGCGTTCCGCGGTGGCGCACGCACACCGCCGCCTCCAGGGTCCGGGTCACCATCTCCAGCGGCTCCTTGCCGGGCACGAAGGAGGTGAGGAAGGCGACCTTGGTGCCGGTCTCGGGCACCACCGGGACCGGGTCGCGGGCGACGAGGGTGGCATGCGCGTTGGACAGCACATTGAGCGTGCGGAACAGCTCGATCAGCCCGATGGAGACCAGCATCACGGTGTCCATGGCGGCCATGACGGGGCCGACGCCCTCCCGGCTGGTCCAGTGGGCGGGCTGCATCAGCCACAGCAGCAGCCCCAGCGAGAGCAGGGGCGCGGCGCCGAGCAGCAGCGCGGCGCGGACGCGGTGCGGCTCATCGGCCAGCAGTCCGCGGTAGCGCACCCGGTACGGTTTGGCTGAATTTCCGGCAGTTTCGGTATCCGGTCGGCTGAGCGGGCCGGCGAGCCGGCTGTAGTGCTCGTAGTCGTACTTCGGCAGCGGAGGCCGGGGCCGGGGCGGTTCGCTCTGATGCCGCCGTGGGATGCGCGCGCTGGTCGTCGACGCCATGAGTCATTCCCCCCGCACGCGAAAGCCGGCCGCGTGCTGAAGCCCGTTCGTCGTGTGCTCTCCCCCGAAACGGCACCCCCTCGGCCGTACGGGCACATTAGTGGAGACAACCGACCATGCGGACATGGAACGGCCGCCCCGTGAAGCGCAACAGCGAGAACCGGACCTTTCCGGCGCGGGGAGGCGGGGCTCAGACCGGTCGTGGGACGGGGCGCCGGGTCATTCCTGGTGGGGGGAGCGCAGCCGCTCCCGGATATTGCCGAAGTGATCGCGAACGGCGGCCTCGGCCCGTACGACATCGCCGGTGCGGACCGCCTCCAGGATCTCCCGGTGCTGCCGGCAGGTGACCTTGGGGTCGGTGTGCAGATCCACCAGATCGGTGCGCACCCGGTGGAAGGCGTCCCAGAACGCCTCCAGCATCTCGCTGAGCAGCAGATTGTCCAGGCCGCGGTGGAGGGCGGCATGGAAGGCCCGGTCGGTGTCCGCGCGTACGGCGCCCTCGGCGGCCTCCGCCTCCATCCGCTCGACCAGGGCGTCCAGCTCGGTCAGGTCGGCCTGGGGTATTCGCCCGGCCAGCCGTGCGATCAGCCCGGTCTCCACCGCCTCGCGCAGCTCCAGCAGCTGCAGCAGGCTGTCCTCGCCGCGGTAGTGGCCGGCGACGGTACGGAAGATCAACCCCTCGATCATCGGGCCCATCGACATGGGCCCGACGTACGTGCCGAAGCCATGGCGGATCTCCACGATGTTCATGGCCTGCAGCCCCTTGAGGGCTTCGCGCACGGAGTTGCGGCTGACGCCGAGCAGTTCCATCAGCTCGGTCTCGGTCGGCAGCGGGGCGCCGGAGGGCAGCCGCTGGTCGACGATCAAGCGCTTGATGCGCTCCTGGATGTCGCTCGCCAGGCCGCGATTGTGCGCCGCCACAGCCACCTCCGATCGCGTCAGCTTACCGGGAACGCCACAGGGGCTCCTCGGTGAACCGAGAAGCCCCTGGTCAGTGGCGTAAGCCAAGTGCGCCGCCAGGGACTCGAACCCCGGACCCGCTGATTAAGAGTCAGCTGCTCTAACCAACTGAGCTAGCGGCGCCTGCTGACGGATGAATCCTACCCGACCTGGAGGGGTGCTCCGGGCAGGGCGCTTCATCGCGCTTCATTGGTATGGACATCTCCTGCGTTTGGTATGGACATGACCAAGAAATCGCGGTTACTCTGCGACTTGGTCTAGACCGCACTGCACTCGGCTCGCCGAAGCACTCCCCACGTCTTCAGGAGCGAAGCATGCGCAAGAAGATCAGCGCCGCTGTGATCGGCATCGGGCTCGCGGCGGTCTCCGTTCTCACCACCGGCGGCAGCGCCTCCGGCCACGCCTACACCGACTCGCCCATCAGCCGCCAGAAGCTGTGTGCCAACGGCACCGTCACCAACTGCGGCGACATCCAGTACGAACCGCAGAGCGTCGAGGGCCCCAAGGGCTTCCCGTCCGGCGGTCCGGCCGACGGCACGATCTGCGCGGGTGGCAACAGCCGGTTCTCCCAGCTGGACGACCCGCGCGGCGGCCAGTGGCCGACCACCAAGCTCACCGCCGGGCAGAGCTACACCTTCACCTGGCGCTTCACCGCCTCGCACGCCACGACGGACTTCAAGTACTTCATCACCAAGAACGGCTGGAACCCCAACTCGAAGCTCACCCGGGCGAGCCTGGACTCCACGCCGTTCCTGACCGTCCCGTACAACGGCCAGCGGCCGCCGTCCACGCTCTCCCACTCGGGCACCATCCCGAGCGGGAAGACCGGCAGGCACCTGATCCTCGCCGTGTGGACCGTCGCCGACACCTCGAACGCCTTCTACGCCTGCTCGGACGTCCAGTTCTGATCGGCCTGAACGGTGCGGGGCCCGGCCCTTGGACCGGGCCCCGCATCGTCTCACGCGTCGTATAAGCCCGCCTTCACGCCGCGTACGAAGGCGGCCCAGACGGCCGGGGCGGCGTCCAGCACCGCGTCCGGGTCGTCGCTCTCGCGCAGCCGGACCAGGCCGCCCCACGCGGCGACCTCGACACACTGGCCCTCGCCCACGGAGTGCGAGGACTTGCGCCAGCGCGGACGGGCCGCGCCGGCGGGCGGATACGGGTTCGGGGACAGGTCATGCGGGTTCTCGGGCACTCTTGAGGTGTTCACGGTGTGTGGCCCTCTTTCCTAAGAGACCGGCGATGAGGGCCTTCGTCTCCTCCGTCGACAGCGCGCTGTCGACGATGTGGTCGAAGGCGTCGGCGAAGACGTTGACGTCGCCGACTCCTTCGACGTATATGGGGCCGCGCAGGTTCTCCTGGGTGACCACGTCCGGCATCGGACCGGGAAACCCGACGATGGTGAAGGCGCCCGCGTCCCCGGGGTTGGGCGCCGCGTCGATCGGCATCACCTGAAGCGTGACCGTGGGCCAGTCCGCGACGTCGAGCAGCCGCCGCAACTGCTCGGCCATGATGGCCGGGCGGCCGGAGAAACGCCGGTGGAGGGCGGCCTCGTGGATCACCGCCCACAGCCGCAGCGGAGCGTGCGGGCGGGTCAGCACCGCCTGACGGGCCAGCCGCACCTCGGCGAGCGCCGCGACCTCCGCCTCGCTGCGCGCCACCGCGTTGGCGGCGATCGTCTCCCGGGCGTAGTCGGGCGTCTGCAGCAGCCCCGGGACGACCAGCGGGGCGAAGTCGCGGACGGATTCGGCGTCGCTCTCCAGCGAGATGTAGTCGGCGTACGCGGGGGCGACCACGCCGCGGTAGGTCTGCCACCAGCCGCGTTTCCCGGCGTCCCTGGCCAGCCTCTCGAGCGCCGTGCGGACTTCGGAGTCGCTGATGGCGTAGGCCTCCAGCAGGTTGGCGACCTCCGCGGCGCGGATGGTCGCGTTCGCGTTCTCTATCCGGGACAGCTTCGGGGCGCTCCAGCGTCGGGCGCCCGTACGTCCCCTTTGGGCCGCGTTCAGCGCCTGCGCGGCCGCGTCCAATGTCATCCCCGCTTCGGTACGCAGCTTCCGCAGAGTGGACCCCAGCCGCCTGCGCCGCACGGTGGGCACCGGGTGGTAGGACATGTCGCCAGTCTGACGTATCGCCAACTACAACCACCAGGCGGCATATGCCAGTCTTGCGTGAGTGGGTCGAAACATTGCGAGTAGCACGGACATGGGACAGGATCGCCTGTGCGACACGGCAGCGCGCCGTGCCTTGGAGGGCCCTGGACGACATGGCAGAGAACATCCCGCAGGGGGCGCCGCCCGGCGGTAGCTGGGGGCGATACGAGCTGCGCCTGCGCGTCCATCCGCAGACACTCGCGGACGTGCGCCGCGTCGTGGCAGCGCGGCTGCGCCAGTGGGGCCGCGAGGAGTTGGTCACCGCGGCGGCGATGTGTGTCACCGAACTGCTCTCCAACGTCCACAAGCACGCGGCCTCGCCCGACTGTGTGCTCACCCTCGAGAACCGCCCGTACGGCATACGGGCCTCCGTCAGCGACAGCGAGCCCTCGCTGCCGGTGGTCAAGGAGCCCGACTTCCTCTCCGAGAGCGGGCGCGGGATGTTTCTGCTCAGCAAGACGGCCGACGAATGGGGCACGGACCTCAACACCACCGGGAAGACGGTCTGGTTCACGCTTCGCGCGGAATCGGTCGGTCCGTGAGCCGCGGTTCGGTAGCGTGCCGTTCCGGAGTGGTGTGCGAGCCGGGGAGGGGCCCATGGATCCGGTGACGGCGGGTGCGCTGATCGCGGCGGTCAACGCGGTGGTGTCCGGGGCCGGGGGTGAGGCGGGCCGGCGGGCGCTCGAGGCGCTGGGCGCGCTGTCCCGCAGGGTGCTGCGGCGGAGCCCGTGCGACCCGGGAGCGGACCCGGCGGGCGACCCGGGCGCCGATCCGTCGGGCGATCCGGGCGCTGATCCGGCGGGCGACGGCGAGCCTGTCGCGATTCCGTACGACGACCCGGAGCGGCTGCGCCGACTGGCCGAGCTGTTGGTCGAACGGGCCCGCCAGGACCCCGAGTTGGGGCGCGATCTGGCGGCCTGGATGAGCCGGTACGGAACACCGGCCCAAGAGGTCGGCACCGTCCATAATTCCATCTCGGGTGATGCGCGGATCACCGGGCCGGTTATTCAAGGCCGGGATTTCCAGGGCCCGATCAGCTTCGGCCCGCAGTGACTCACCCCCGGACGGGGGTACCCGGGCGCCCGTCGGCGGCTGGCAGCAACCGGACAGCGGCCCCGGCCGCCGCTTGCCCAGAGTGGCCCGTCGGCTGCGTTGGGTGGCGTGCGGGCGGCCGGGTGGCGCGGATACATGCAACTTCCTGACATACCGCGTGTCGTTGCGCGCGTGAGGCGTTGCGGTAGGGTCTGACACGCCGTCATTTGCCTACTCTTTACCTGACTCGCTGCGTTGACGCCGTCGCTGTGCGCGAATTACTGTCGTCAATGGAATTGCATAGCGTTTTTTTGCTCCAAGAAATTCTCGAACCAGGCTCGAATTTCAGAAAACAGGTCGCCTTCGCCCTGCAGGGGAAGTCATGGTTGGTCTTGCGAGGATGCCCGAGCCGTCACCCGAGCGCGGGGCGGCCGGTGCCGCGGGCACCGACCATGTGGAGCGGGCGCTGCTGGCGGCCCATGATCTGATCGAGTCCGCGGTGACCCGGCACCGCCAGGACCAGGCCC
>NZ_MUNE01000055.1 GCF_002154605.1 Streptomyces milbemycinicus
TGACAGCCCCGGAGGCCCCGCCCCCGGCACCCACCACGAACGCTCAGCGCACCACGTGCAACCTCAGCGCACCCCGCGCAAGCTCAACGCTGCGCGCGACGCGCGCCACGCCATCGGCGCCCGTTGACCTGCCCGGGCTCGCATCCGATGTGGTAGCGCACGCGCCGCCCCCGCACCCGCCTCGCGGGCGCGCGGCAGCCACGGGGGCGGCACCCCCGGGCCAGGCGCGCGTACGTGTCCATGGCGGCTTCAGTCCCGCCCGTGCCGCAGGGCCGGGTGCGCGCCCGCCGCGACCAGGTCCGCGACCGCGCCCTTCGGATCGCGGCCGGTGACCAGGGACTCGCCCACGAGCACGGCGTCCGCGCCGTCGTTCGCGTATGCGATCAGATCGTGGGGGCCGCGCACACCCGACTCCGCGATCTTCACGATGTGGTCCGGGATCTCGGGCGCGACGCGAGCGAAGTTCCCGCGGTCCACCTCGAGCGTCTTCAGGTTCCGCGCGTTGATGCCGATCACGCGCGCCCCCGCGTCCACCGCCCGCGCGGCCTCCTCCTCGTCGTGCACCTCGACCAGCGGCGTCAGCCCGATCGATTCGGCACGCTCGATGAGCGAGACCAGCGCCTCCTGGTCCAGCGCGGCGACGATGAGCAGGGCGACATCCGCGCCGTACGCCCGCGCCTCCCACAGCTGGTACGAGGTGACGATGAAGTCCTTGCGCAGCACCGGGATGTCGACCTTGGCCCGCACGGCCTCCAGGTCGGCCAGCGACCCGCCGAACCGGCGCTGCTCCGTGAGGACGCTGATGACCGCGGCGCCGCCCGCTTCGTAGTCGGCGGCGAGCCCGGCCGGGTCGGCGATCGCGGCGAGCGCGCCCTTGGAAGGGCTGGACCGCTTGACTTCGCAGATCACCTTGACGCTGTCGCCCTTGAGCGCGGCGGCGCCGTCCTTGGCCTGGGGTGCCTTGGCGGCCCGCTCCTTGAGCTCGTCGAGGGTGACGCGCGCCTGCCGCTCCGCGAGGTCGGCACGGACTCCGTCGATGATCTCGTCGAGCACACTCACGCGAGCGGCCCCCTTCCGGACGGGGATGGAGCTTCTGATCACTACTGGCGCAGCGGGCGTCCTCTGGGGGACGAGCACTTCACCAGGCACTGCGATGGTATCTGGCGGAGGACCGAGGTCTCGCATCCGGTTGACGCGGACCTGCACAATCCGCCGCCCGAAACCCGATACGGAACCAACGGGTACCCCCATGAAGTCAGCGGTCACGGTGTGAGGAAACTCCCGAAGGGGAGGTTCCGGATAACCGTGAATCCCAGAACCACCGCGCCGATTACCCACCCATGTACAACCCGCAGCGGCACCACCGGCACCGCCACCCCCACCGCCGGCCGCCCCCGCGCGCACACCACGAACCACCGCAGCCACACCACGGCGAACCCGAGGTAGCCGAAGACAGCGAGCGCATTGGCCCCGAGCGCCGTGAACGGCTCCCCGTGGGCGATCGCGTACGCGCTGCGCAGCCCGCCGCAGCCGGGGCAGTACACGCCGGTGAGCCTCAGCAGCGGGCAGGCGGGGTAGTGGCCCGGCTCGTTGGGGTCGACGAGCCCGACGAAGGCGAAGGCGGCCAGAACCGCCGCGAGCGCGCCCACAGGGGCGCCCAGCCGACGCACCAGCCCGACCCCGCGGCCGCCGATCCCACGGCCGTCCCCTGAAACGTCCGGCGGAACATCCGGCGGAACGTCCGGTGGAACTTCCGTCGGCGCAGGTGTTTCCTCGGTCACATCGCCGAGTCTCCCCGCGGATACACGAAGGCGCAGCTCAGGGTCCGCGCATCTGCCTCCGTACGGCGCTACGACCGTACGGCCGCAGCGCCCGGACCCCGCGCCGCGCCTCGGAACAGACCTGGCGGGTCGCCCCCGACCCGGCCTCGGCCTACTGCTGGGTCTGCGCCTGCGGCTGGGCCGCAGGCTGCACCTGGGGCTGGCGCTTCGGCGTCATGCCGAGACCGGCCGCGCGCATCGCCAAGCCGACGACGCCGCCGAGGGCCACCACGACCATGCCCGCCCAGAAGCCGATCGGGTTGGCCAGCACGACGAACGCACCGGCGACACAGAAACCGATGAAGGCGATGGTGACGCCGGTCCAGGCGGCCGGGGTGTGTCCGTGGTTGTTACCCGCCATGAATACTCCTCGTTGCTCTACTGCCCCCGGGTTCCGGGCGCGCGGGGCGAACGCTCCCACGTCATTGTCCCCGACGCGCGAAGATGTCTTGAGCGGGGGGTCCTAACCGCTCAGGCCTCGCGGCCCGCCGACCGCTCCGTCGGATCCTCGCCCCGGTCAAGCGCCTTCCACAGCTCCTCGGGCCGCTCCGGATCCCCCGCGGCCCCACCGCGCCGCGCCCGCGCGGCCGTGCCGCGGCTCCCCTTGCCGCCGCCTCCCGTGCGCTCGTAGCGGCCGGACATGGCGGGCCAGTGGCGGCCGTAGCCCAGCGCGAGCACTCCGGCGAGCAGCAGCAGGAGCCCGCCCACCATGGCAACCCAGGGCCACGGGGTGTACGCGACGTCGTGGATGGCGCTGTCGGCCAGGCCGGTCGCCTGGGACGCCTTCTCCTCGAGCGCCGCCTTGTCGGACGCGCCCAGCAACGAGCTGACCACGATGCCCGCCCCGCTGAGGGCCAGCAGCCCGGAGACGACCCAGCGCCCGAGGCGGTTGACGGCGAAGACCGCGACGAGCGCGGCGAGGCCGACGACCGCCAGCGCTCCGGGCAGCCCGGTGATGTCGTCACCGTTGGCATGCTGCGGCAGGGTGCCCTTGGCGACCGCTGCCGTGCCCTTGGCCCAGGTGCGGCTGGTGGCCAGCAGCACGAGCGCGGCGCCGAGCGCGCCGGACAGCAGGGCGACGCCGAGGCTGCGTCTACGGCCGCGCGCGGCTGAGGCGGTGGGCTCGTGATGGGCCCGGGGCTGGGGTACGGCTGCTGCACTCACGCGTACCACTATCCCCCACGGGTCGGACAGCCCCGCCCCGGGGATACGGTTTGCCTGATTCGACGCCGAAAACCCGGAACGCGTTCAGCCCCGCACCAGCCGCCCCGCCGTGTGCACGGCCCGCAGCACCGCCGCCGCCTTGTTCCGGCACTCCGTGTCCTCCGCCACCGGGTCGGAGTCGGCGACGATGCCCGCGCCGGCCTGGACGTACGCGGTCCCGTCCCGCAGCAGCGCCGTACGGATGGCGATCGCGGTGTCGGAGTCGCCGGCGAAGTCGAGATACCCGACGCAGCCCCCGTACAGGCCGCGGCGGCTCGGCTCCAGCTCCTCGATGATCTGCATGGCGCGCGGCTTGGGGGCGCCGGAGAGGGTGCCGGCGGGGAAGCAGGCGGTGAGCACGTCGAAGGCCGTACGGCCCTCGGCGAGCCGGCCGGTCACGGTGGAGACGATGTGCATGACATGGCTGTAGCGCTCGATCGACATGAAGTCGACGACCTCGACACTGCCGGGCTCGCAGACCCGGCCGAGGTCATTGCGGCCGAGGTCGACGAGCATCAGGTGCTCGGCGCGCTCCTTGGGGTCGGCGAGGAGTTCGTCGGCGAGGGCGGCGTCCTCCTGCGGGGTGGCGCCGCGGGGGCGCGTACCGGCGATCGGGTGCACCATCGCCCGCCCGTCCTCGACCTTGACCAGCGCCTCCGGGCTTGAGCCCACGACGTCGAACCCGTCGAAGCGGAAGAGGTACATATACGGGCTCGGGTTGGTGGCCCGCAGCACGCGGTAGACGTCCAGGGCGCTCGCCGCGCAGGGTGTCTCGAACCGCTGGGAGGGCACGACCTGGAAGGCCTCGCCCGCGCGGATGCGCTCCTTGATGTCCTCCACGGCCGCCATGAAGTCCGGTCCGCCCCACAGGGCGGTGTACTCGGGAAGCTCCGAGGCCGGCAGGGCGGTGGGGTCCGTGGGGA
>NZ_MUNE01000550.1 GCF_002154605.1 Streptomyces milbemycinicus
GACACGGCCGCGGCCGTGTCCGACCATGGCGAGAGCCCGCTGCTCGTGCGCCATCTGGAGTCCGCCGTGCAGGGCACGGTCCCGGCGCTGCTGGACGAGGTACGGGCCGTGGGCCACCCCCGCACCGTGCAGGTCCTTGTCGCACTGGCCGCCGCCCACCCCGACCCGTCCCTCGCCAAGGCGGTCCGCCGCGCGGCCTTCCAGGTACACACAGGCGGGGCCTGACCAGCCCGGACCCCCGCCCCGTACACCGGAGGTCCGCCCGGGCCGGGAAAAAGCCCTTGCGGGCCCCGCTAAACTAATCGCATGGCAATTCTCCTCGAGCATTAGACGGCGTCGGCCTCTTTTCGCCCGTCCGTCCAGCCGTCCACCCTGCCCTGGAGTAATTCCCGTGATCACCGCCTCCGGCATCGAGTTGCGCGCCGGCGCCCGTGTCCTCATCGAGTCCGCCTCCTTCCGCGTCGCCAAGGGCGATCGCATCGGCCTCGTCGGGCGCAATGGCGCGGGCAAGACCACCCTCACCAAGTGCCTGGCCGGTGAGGGCATCCCGGCCTCCGGCACCATCACCCGCTCCGGCCAGGTCGGCTATCTGCCCCAGGACCCGCGCACCGGCGATCTCGACGTGCTCGCCCGCGACCGCATCCTCTCCGCCCGCGAGCTGGACTCCGTGCTCCGCAAGATGCGCGAGAACGAGGACCGGATGGCGAACGGCAAGGGCGCCACCCGCGAGCGAGCGATGAAGAAGTACGAGCGGCTGGAGACCGAGTTCCTCACCAAGGGCGGTTACGCCGCCGAGGCGGAGGCCGCGACCATCGCCGCCAGCCTCGGGCTGCCCGACCGCGTGCTCGGTCAGCCTCTGCATACGCTCTCCGGCGGTCAGCGCCGCCGGGTCGAGCTGGCCCGGATCCTCTTCTCGGACTCCGACGTCCTGCTCCTGGACGAGCCGACCAACCACCTCGACGCCGACTCCATCATCTGGCTGCGGGACTACCTGAAGACCTACCGCGGCGGCTTCATCGTCATCTCCCACGATGTGGACCTGGTCGAGACGGTCGTCAACAAGGTCTTCTACCTGGACGCCAACCGCTCGGTCATCGACATCTACAACATGGGCTGGAAGCTCTACCAGGCCCAGCGCGAGGCCGACGAGAAGCGCCGCAAGCGGGAGCGGGCCAACGCGGAGAAGAAGGCCGCGGCGCTCAATTCCCAGGCGGACAAGATGCGCGCCAAGGCCACCAAGACGGTGGCCGCGCAGAACATGGCCCGCCGTGCCGAGAAGCTGCTGTCCGGCCTTGAATCGGTGCGGCAGTCCGACAAGGTCGCCAAGCTCCGCTTCCCGGACCCGGCCCCGTGCGGCAAGACGCCCCTGGCCGCCGAGGGCCTGTCCAAGTCGTACGGCTCGCTGGAGATCTTCACCGATGTCGGCCTGGCCGTCGACCGGGGCTCGCGGGTGGTCATCCTGGGGCTCAACGGTGCGGGCAAGACGACCCTGCTGCGGCTGCTGGCCGGGGTCGAGAAGCCGGACACCGGGCAGGTCACCCCCGGCCACGGTCTCAAGCTCGGCTATTACGCGCAGGAGCACGAGACGCTGGACCCGGACCGTACGGTCCTGGAGAACATGCGCTCGGCCGCACCTGACCTCGACCTCGTGGACATCCGCAAGACCCTGGGGTCCTTCCTCTTCTCCGGCGACGATGTCGACAAGCCGGCGGGCGTGCTGTCCGGCGGTGAGAAGACCCGGCTCGCGCTGGCCACGCTCGTGGTCTCCTCGGCCAACGTCCTGCTGCTCGACGAGCCCACCAACAACCTCGACCCGGCCAGCCGCGAGGAGATCCTTGGCGCGCTGCGCACCTTCACGGGTGCGGTGGTGCTGGTCACCCACGACGAGGGCGCGGTCGACGCGCTGCAGCCGGAGCGGATCATTCTGCTGCCGGACGGCGTGGAGGACCTGTGGGGCGAGGACTACGCGGACCTCGTCGCGCTCGCCTGAGCCGCTACGGATCCGCTCCCTCGTAGATCATGCGCCATAGATCATTCGGCCTAGGCGTGATCCTTCATCTGAGTGAGAACGGCTGGTACCGCGGCGCGTCGTCAGTGACCGGCGCATAAAGCGTGCCGCGCGCCGGCGTGCGCTGGTGCGATCGCGACCATCGACGGCCTGACCTGCCGGTTCGTCCATCATGTGGACCGTTTCTGAGCGCGACTGCCTGCGGAATCTTCAATTCCGGGGGCGATCACCCCATCAATTCGGGAAAGCCTTCCTCCAGAGACCTTGCCGAATGGGTGGCCAGGAAGCCGCCTAGGGGTGATCATGAGAGTCCAGAGCGCACTTCCCATGAGGAGGCACGGGTGGCCGAGACTCTGAAGAAGGGCAGCCGGGTGACCGGCGCCGCGCGCGAAAAGCTCGCGGCAGACCTGAAAAAGAAGTACGACTCCGGTGCGAGTATCCGGGCGCTGGCCGAGGAGACCGGCCGCTCCTACGGATTCGTCCACCGGATGCTCAGTGAGTCCGGCGTGGCCCTGCGTGGTCGCGGTGGAGCGACACGGGGCAAGAAGGCCGCAACACCGGCCTGACACCCCAGACATGTCGTACCGGTGGGTATGAGCGGTGCCACCCGGTTGATCGGACCGTCGGCCGGGTGGTTACTGTGCAGTCACTTAGTCGTGTGACCGCACCCACCGGAGGCTTCTGTGACCCTGCTGGACAAGGATGGCGTTCACCTCACCGCTGACGACGCGATCGCCACGGTGACCCTGACCAACCCCGACAAGCGGAACGCCCAGTCGCCCGCGACCTGGCGCGCCCTGGCCGAGGCCGGACAGGCGCTGCCGGGCAGCGTGCGGGTGGTGGTGCTGCGTGCCGAGGGCAAGTCCTTCTCCGCGGGGCTCGACCGGCAGGCGTTCACGCCCGAAGGGTTCGACGGCGAGCCGTCCTTCCCTGAGCTGGCCCGCCGCTCCGACCCGGAGCTGGACGCCGTCATCGCCGGGTATCAGGAGGCGTTCACCTGGTGGCGGCGGCACGACCTCATCTCCGTCGCCGCCGTCCAGGGCCATGCCATCGGTGCGGGCTTCCAACTGGCCCTCGCCTGTGACCTGCGGGTCTGCGCTGACGATGTGCAGTTCGCGATGCGCGAGACCAGCCTCGGGCTGGTCCCCGACCTCACCGGCACCCATCCGCTGGTCTCCCTCGTGGGCTACGCCCGCGCCCTGGAGATCTGCCTGACCGGGCGCTTCGTCCACGCCGAGGAGGCCGAGCGCACCGGCCTGGCCAATCTGGTCGTACCCGCCGCGGAACTGGACGCCGCGGTCCGGGATCTGACCGCGGCGCTGCTCGCCGCACCCCGCGACGCCGTGATCGAGACCAAGGCGCTGCTGCGCGGGGCGGGGGAGCGGACGTACGAGGAGCAGCGCGCCGCCGAGCGCGCCGCACAGGCCCGGCGGCTGCGCGACCTGGCGGGGCTGGGCGAGTAACACCGGCTACAGCGGCGCCATCCGTACCGGTACCTCGCCGCACCGGCTACAGCGGCGCCATCCGCACCGGTACCGGCCGCATCGGCACCGCTTCGAGTACGAGCACCGCGAGGTCGTCGTCGATCGGTTCGGGGCCGAAGTCATGGGCGGCGCGCCGGACCCGTTCCGCCACCGCCTTGGCGCTCAGGCCCATGCATCCCCGCAGGATGTCGGCGAGGCCGTCGTCGTCGTCCAGCTGCCGGTTGCCGCTGCGCCGCTCGGTCACCCCGTCGGTGACGCACAGCAGCGTCTCGCCGAGCGCCAGGTCGAAGCTGTCGGCGTGGAACTCGGCGCTCTCGTCGATGCCCAGCAGCATCTGGTTGCTGCCCGTGGTGACCACCGAGCCCTCGGCGGTCAGCCGCAGCGGCAGCGGGTGTCCGGCGCTGGCCAGCGTGCAGTGGGCGCCGCCCGTGGCCGGGTCGGGCTGCAGCTCGCCGTACAGCAGGCTCAGGAAGCGCGGCCTGGCCTGTTCGCCGCCGACGGCCACGGCCTCGGCGCCCTCCTCCACCAGCGCCTGGTTCAGCCGGGAGAGCACCGACTCGACGCCGTGACCCTCGCGGGCCAGCAGCCGGACCAGATGGCGGGCCAGACCGGTCACGGACATCGCCTCCGGGTCGCTGCCGCATACATCGCCGAGCAGGAAGCACCAGCGGCGGCCGCCCATCGGGAACAGGTCGTAGAAGTCGCCGCCGACGGTCTGCTCCTCGCCGTGCGGCTCGTACACGATCGCCGTGTCGACGCCCGGGATATGGGCGAGGGAGGTGGGCAGCTGCCGACGCTGGAGCGCCCGGCTGATGGTCGCCTGCCGGGTGTAGCGCCGGGCGGTGGCCACCGCCTGGGCCACCCGCCGGGCCACATCGCCCGACAGCCGTGCCACGCCCTCGCTCAGCTGGGTCACGCCCGCCCGGCCCAGCAGCAGTACGCCGTGGTTGCGGCCCTGGGCGAGCAGCGGGAATGCCAGCGCGGCCCCGCCCGCGTCACGGCCGTCCGCGGGCTCGGGCCAGGGCCAGGGGGTGCCCGAGAGGTCGAGTCCGGTGGGCGGCGGGTGGCTCTCGAGCGCCAGCCGGAGCGCGTCGTTGCGGCGCTCGTCGCTGTGCCATACGCGGGACAGCCGCAGCCTGTGGCCCTCGGTGCTCAGCCATACCGCGCACCAGTCGGCGAGCCGGGGCACCAGGAGCTGCCCGGCGAGGGCGGCGACCATGTTCTCGTCCAGCTGTCCGGCGAGGAGGTCGCTGGCCTCCGCGAGGAACGACGGTCCGCCGCGGTCCACCCACCCACCGGAGCCTTCCCGGTGCCGCGGTGGCGCGGCCGGGGCGAGGGCTTTGGCGAAGCGCACTTCGCTGCCCACCGCGTCGACCGAGAGGGCATCGGCCCCGGACCCCTCCCGCGCGGCGTCCAGCCGGAACCACACCGCCTTGCGGGTGCGGTGGTACGTCACGCCCCAGGACTCCGCGAGGGCGCCCATCAGCTGGAGGCCGCGGCCTCGGCGCCGGGTGTCCTGGCCGCCGTACACCGCGCTGGCGGGGTGGAGGTCGCTCACTTCGACGACGACGCCCGGGGGCGTGGTCTGGAGTCGGCAGACGACCTCGATCTCGGTGCCCGCGTGCAGCACGGCGTTGGTGACCAGCTCGCTGACCAGGAGCACGGCGTCCTCGGTCAGCCGGTCGCCGAGCGGGCGCGGCCCGAGGACCGCCGACGCGCCCGGTCCCGTGAGCGTGGTGCGCACAAACGCGCGCGCCGCGGCGGGCGCCCCCACGGTCCCGGGCAGCATGGTCCGCGAGACGGACTCCCGCGAGAGAGGAAGCAAGGCTCCCACCAGCTGCTCCTGGCACTTCGGGGCGATTAGGTCATTTCGGTGCCATATTATGACAGGCACAGGCGTGCGAATCGATCTATAAGAGACGATGTCATGGCAAATGACCCGACACCCATGGGCATCCGCTCCGACATCCGCCCCGAATCCCCGGGCCTCGCGCCGGGCGAGGAGCGGGTGAGCGCGGCAGGCTTGCGGTCCCTGCTGGGTGCGATGCAGGCATTGTGCGACGGGGACTTCTCCGTACGCGCCAACAGCGCGGAAGAGGGCACACTCGGCGAGATGGCCGGGGCGTTCAACCAACTCGTGGTGCGAAACGCCCATCTGGCCTCGGAACTGCAGCGGGTGCGCCGCGAAGTGGTACGGCAGGGCAGACTCGACGAGCGGATCACGGCCAGCCCCGGCCAAGGGGCCTGGACGACCAGTGTTGACGCGGCGAATCAGCTGGTGGACGCGCTCGTCGGCCCCGTCTCGAACGCCACACAGGTGCTGGACGCGGTCGCCGCGGGCGATCTGACCAAACGGGTCGACCTGCACGACGGCAATCGTCAGTTGCGTGGCGATCTGCGCCGGCTCGGGCGCGGCGTCAACCGCACGGTGGATCAGCTGTCGCTGTTCACCGGCGAGCTCACCCGCGTCGCCCGCGAGGTCGGCACCGAGGGCCGGCTCGGCGGCCGGGCCAAGGTCCAGGGGCTGTCCGGCGACTGGCGCGAGGTCACCGAGGCCGTCAACACGATGGCCTCCCGGCTGACGGCCCAGGTCCGGGACATCGCCGCGGTGACCACGGCGGTCGCGCGCGGCGACCTCACCCGGCAGGTGACCGTCGAGGCCACCGGGGAGCTGCTGGAGCTGAAGCTGACCGTGAACACGATGGTCGATCAGCTGTCGGCGTTCGCGGACGAGGTCACGCGGGTGGCCCGTGAGGTCGGTACGGAGGGGGAGCTGGGCGGCCGGGCCCAGGTTCGGGGCGTATCGGGGGTGTGGAAGGACCTGACGGACAACGTCAACTTCATGGCGTCCAACCTGACCTCGCAGGTACGGAACATCGCCCAGGTGACCACGGCGGTGGCCAACGGCGACCTCTCGCAGAAGATCACCGTGGACGCCCGGGGCGAGATCCTTCAGCTGAAGCTGACCGTGAACACGATGGTCGATCAGCTGTCGGCGTTCGCGGACGAGGTCACGCGGGTGGCCCGTGAGGTCGGTACGGAGGGGGAGCTGGGCGGCCGGGCCCAGGTCCGCGGGGTCTCGGGCGTGTGGAAGGACCTGACCGAGAACGTCAACTTCATGGCGGACAACCTCACCTCCCAGGTCCGCAACATCGCCCAGGTCGCCACCGCGGTGGCGGAGGGAGACCTCAGCAAGACGATCACGGTGGAGGCCAAGGGCGAGATCCTGGAGCTCAAGTCGACGATCAACACGATGGTCGACCGGCTCTCCGCGTTCGGCGACGAGGTCACCCGCGTGGCCCGCGAGGTCGGCACCGAGGGCAACCTGGGCGGCCAGGCGCAGGTCCGCGGGGTCTCCGGGGTGTGGAAGGAGCTCACCGACAACGTCAACTTCATGGCGCTGAACCTGACGTCGCAGGTGCGCAACATCGCCCAGGTGACCACGGCGGTGGCCAATGGCGACCTGTCGAAGAAGATCACCGTGGACGCCCGGGGTGAGATCCTGGAGCTGAAGGACACCGTGAACACCATGGTCGAGCAGCTTCGGGCGTTCGCCGACGAGGTCACCCGGGTCGCCCGCGACGTCGGCACCGAGGGCGAGCTCGGCGGGCGGGCCCAGGTACCGGGCGTCTCCGGGGTGTGGAAGGACCTGACGGACAACGTCAACTTCATGGCGTCCAACCTGACCTCCCAGGTCCGTAACATCGCCCAGGTCGCCACCGCGGTCGCCCAGGGCGATCTGTCCAAGAAGATCGACGTGGACGCGCGCGGCGAGATCCTGGAGCTCAAGACCACCATCAACACGATGGTCGACACGCTCTCCTCGTTCTCCTCCGAGGTCACCCGGGTCGCCCGTGAGGTCGGCAGCGAGGGCCGGCTGGGCGGCCAGGCCCGTGTCGAGGCGGTCTACGGCACCTGGAAGCGGCTGACCACCAGCGTCAACGAGCTCGCCCTGAACCTGACCACCCAAGTGCGGGCCATCGCCGAGGTCGCCTCCGCCGTCGCCCAGGGCGATATGTCCGGGGCCGTCTCGGTCGAGGCACAGGGCGAGGTCGCCGAGCTCAAGCACAACGTCAACCTCATGGTGGCCAATCTGCGCGAGACCACCAGGGCCAAGGACTGGCTGGAGTCCAACCTCGCCCGTATCGCCTCCCTGATGCAGGGCCACCGTGATCTGGTCGAGGTCGCCGACCTGATCCTGCGCGAGCTGACTCCGCTGGTCAACGCCCAGTTCGGGGCCTTCTTCCTCACCGAGGCCGGCGCCAAACCGGGCGAGGGCCTCGAGTTCATCGCCGGCTACGGCACCAACCCCGACAAGGGTCAGCTGCCCAAGCGCGAGGCGGCGGGCCGCGGGCTGATCGCCCAGGCGGCCATCGAGAAGAAGCGCATCCTGGTCACCGACGTCCCACCGGACTTCATCTCCATCGACTCCGGGCTCGGGTCCGCGCTCCCGGCCAGCGTCGTCATCCTGCCGATCCAGTACGAGGACCAGGTGCTCGGAGTGATCGAGCTGGCCTCCTTCAGCCGGTTCAGCGAGGTCCACCTGGCCTTCGTCGACCAGTTCGTCAACACCATCGGCGTCTCGATCAACACCATCATCGCCAACGCCCGTACCGAGTCCCTGCTGTCGGAGTCCCAGCGGCTCACCACCGAGCTGCGCCAGCGCTCCAACGAGCTCCAGCGCTCCAACGCGGAGCTGGAGGAGAAGGCCGCACTGCTGGCCACCGCCTCGCAGTACAAGTCCGAGTTCCTGGCCAATATGTCGCATGAGCTGCGGACCCCGCTCAACTCGCTGCTCATCCTGGCCCGGCTGCTCGCCGACAACCCCGACGGGCGGCTGTCCGAGCAGGAGGAGCAGTTCGCCACCACCATCCACCGCTCCGGCTCCGATCTGCTCCAGCTGATCAACGACATCCTCGATCTGTCGAAGATCGAGGCGGGCCGGATGGACGTCCGCGCCAAGAAGCTGCCGGTGGTCAAGCTGCTGGACTACGTCAACGCGACCTTCCGGCCGCTGGCCGTCGACCGGGGCCTGTCCTTCGAGATCACCGTCGGCGAGGATGTGCCGCGCGAGATGTTCTCCGACGAGCAGCGGCTCCAGCAGATTCTGCGCAACCTGCTCTCCAACGCGCTCAAGTTCACCTCATCGGGCGGGGTGAAGCTGCACGTGGAGCGGGCGCCCGGAGAGAAGTTCAGCGAGGAGACGCTGCGGTCCGCGGACGCCGTCGTGGCCTTCTCCGTCACCGACACCGGTATCGGCATCCCGCCCGAGAAGCTGTCCGTGATCTTCGAGGCGTTCCAGCAGTCCGACGGCACCACCAGCCGCAAGTACGGCGGCACCGGGCTCGGCCTGTCCATCAGCCGGGAGATCGCCGGCATGCTGGGCGGCCGGATCGTCGCCGAGAGCGAGGTGAACGTCGGCTCCCGCTTCACCCTCTACGTCCCCTCGCACTACGCCGGTATCGTCCCGGCGCCCGACCCGTCGGACCCCCGGGCCACCGGCTCCACCGTCCCGGCCGCGCCCCCCGCACCGGACGAGCAGCTGCCGGACGTCGCCGACCACGCGCCCAGCGGGGTGTTCGGCGACGAGACCAGCCTGACGGGCGTCTCGCGCCGGCCCGGCGGCGACGGCCGCGACGAGACCTGGCCCGAGACCACCCGGCTCAGTGAGTGGCAGTCCGGCCGCCCCCACCGGGTGCTGAACGGGCGGCGCATCCTCGTCGTCGACGACGACATCCGCAACGTCTTCGCGCTGACCCATGTGCTGGGCCGGGTCGGCATGACCGTGAAATACGCGGAGAACGGCCGTGAGGGCCTGGAGGTGCTGAGCCGCAACCCCGATGTCTCCCTGGTCCTGATGGACGTGATGATGCCGGAGATGGACGGCTACGAGACGATCCGGGCCATCCGCGGCACCCCCCGCCTCGCCGACCTGCCGATCATCGCCCTCACCGCCAAGGCCATGCCGGGCGACCGCGAGAAGGCGATCGACAGCGGCGCCAACGACTACGTCCCCAAGCCCGTGGACGTCGACCGGCTGCTGTCGGCCGTCTGCGATCTGCTCGATCCGCCGGGCAGCCCGCCCGGCGGGACCGCCGCGGCCCACGCCGATGCCGCGGACACCGGATCGCCGGGGCGGGGGCGGACATGAGTGGCGGCGCACCCGAGAAGTCGGCGATTCTGATCGTCGACGACATGGAGGAGAACCTGATCGCGCTGGAAGCCGTCCTCGGCCCGCTCGATCTGCGGCTGGTCCGCGCCCACTCCGGAGAGGAGGCGCTGAAGGCCATGCTGCGGCAGGACTTCGCGGCCGTCCTGCTCGACATCCTGATGCCGGGCATGGACGGCTTCGAGACGGCCGCCACCATCAAGCGCCTCGACCAGACCAAAGACGTCCCGATCATCCTGCTGACCGGGGAGGACACGGACTCCGACTACGCCTACCGGGGCTATGCGATCGGCGCCGCCGACTTTGTGACCAAGCCCTTCGACCCCTGGCTGCTGCGCACCAAGGTCAATGTGTTCCTGGAGCTGCACCGCAAGAACCGACGGCTCGCCGAACGGGTCGCCGAGCTGGAACGGACCGTGGACACCCTGCGCACGGCGACCCCCGGCGAATGAGGGTCCGGGCGGGCGACCCGGCGCGTACCGCCGGGCCTCCTTCCGTACCTGTCAGCCGTGCGGCTCAAAAGCCGTGCAGCGCGCCGCCGTCCACCGGCAGCATGACGCCGGTCAGATACGACGCGGCGGGCGAGAGCAGGAACGCCGTCGCCCGGCCGAACTCCTCCGGTGTGCCGTAGCGGCGCAGCGGGATCTGCTCGCTGTTGCGGGCCCGCGCCTCGTCCGCGTCGCCGGACAGCGAGTCCAGCTCGCGGACCCGGTCGGTGTCGATACGGGCCGGCAGCAGGCCGACGACCCGGATGCCCTGCGGGCCCACCTCCGAGGCGAGGGACTTCGCGAAGCCCGCCAGCCCCGGCCGCAGCCCGTTGGAGACCGTCAGGCCGGGGATCGGCTCGTACACGGAGCCGGAGAGGACGAAGCCGATCACACCGCCGGAGGAGAGCTCCGAGGCGGCGGTGCGGGCCAGGCGGACCGCGCCCAGAAAGACGGAGTCGAAGGCAGCCTGCCACTGCTCGTCGGTGATGTTCGCCGTCAGGCCGGCCGGGGGCCCGCCGACGCTGATCAGCACGCCGTCGAAGCCGCCGAAGCGGTCACGGGCGGTGGCGATCAGGCGCTCGGCCACGGCCGGGTCGGCGTTGTCGGCCGCGACGCCGACGGCGTTCGGGCCCAGCTCGGCGGCGGCCTCCGCCGCCGTCTTCTCGTCGCGGCCGGCGATCACGACCTTCGCACCGTCGGCGACCAGCTCACGGGCGGCCGCGAAGCCCAGCCCGCGGCTGGCTCCGGTGAGGACGTACACCCGGTCTTTGAGTCCAAGATCCATGGGGTCAGTCTGCCGTGGGGCCTTCGGCGAGCGTAAGGGAGGTCGGATAGAGCGGTCGGCGGGAGAGCGAGAGGAAGGCGGCGCTCCGGGTCGGGCGCTCCGGGGCAGGCGCTTCGGATCAGGCCCCGGCCGCGACCGGTTCCGGTGCGGGCTCGGCCTCCCGTGCGGCCGCCCGGTCGCGCAGCTCGCGCCGGACCAGGATCACCCAGCCGATGGGCACGCCCGCGGAGAACAGCCACCACTGGATCGCATACGCCATATGCGGGCCGATGCCGCTGTGGTCCGGCTCCGGGACCACCTCGGGCTGGCCGCTGCCCTTGGGGGAGGACTTGGTCAGCTCGATATAGCCGCCGAGGACCGGCTCGGACAGGGACTTCGCCACCTGCTCGCTGTTGATCAGCATGACCTGGCGGGCGGGCAGCCCCTTCTTGTCCTTGATGCCGCTGTTCCCGGTCGTCTCGTCGCGCTTGAGGCGGCCGGTGACGGTGATCTCGCCGGAGGGGGCGGCGGGCACCTTGGGGAAGCGGGTGAGGTCGTTGCCCGCCGGGATCCAGCCGCGGTTGACCACGACGGCCCGGCCGTCGTCCATGACGAGCGGGGTGAGCACGTAGTAGCCGATGGTCTGGTCGTCGGCGGCGGTCCGCTGGCGTACGACCACCTCGTGCCCGGTGTCGTACCGGCCCTCGGCGGTCACGGTGCGCCACATCTCGTCGTAGGCGACGGTGCGTCCGGGCCCGGTGAGCCGGTCCACGGGGACGGCCCGAGCGTCCAGGTTGTCGGCGATCAGCTGGTTCTGCGCGACCCGGTGCTCATGCCGGTGGAGCTGCCAGTAGCCCAGTCGGATCATGACCGGGATCAGGACGAGCCCCACGAGTGTGAGGATCACCCACTGCCGGGACAACAGGAAGCGGTACACGACCTTGACAGTACTCGCCGGTCATTCCCGCCATGGACCGCCCCCCGGCCGTCGGAGACGGCTAGGGGACGGCGGGGGACGATCCGGGACGTTTTCGGTCAGATGTGGTTCAGATGTCGTCCAGATGTGGTTCAGACGCGATCGATGATCCCCACCTTCCCTTCCGCCCGGGAGCAGTGGGCTCCGCAGTAGAAGTGGCCGTCCACCTCCACGCCCTGGCCGATGATCTGGCACCGGCAGTGCTCGCAGATGGGCGCCATGCGGTGGATGGCGCAGGAGAAGCAGTCGAAGACGTGCACCGCGCCCTGCGCGTGCACCTCGAACGTCAGGTTGTAGTCGTTTCCGCAGACCTCGCAACGTGCCATGGGGCACAGGGTGCGGGCTGCGGGTCGCGGTGGGGGAGCGGCGGCCGGGCGTGTTGGGCCGACTTCACCTGTTTGCCGATTTCACCTGTTTGCTGGCTTCACTTGTTCGCCGGCTTCACTTGTTCGCCGGCTTCACTTGTCGGGTGCGGGGGCCACATCCCGCAGCAGCTGGGTGAAGGCCGCCTCGTCGATGACCGGGGTGTCGAAGGAGCGCGCCTTGGTGATCTTGGAGGTCGCGGCCTCCGGGTCGTTGGTGACCAGCAGGCTGGTGAGCCGGGAGACGCTGGTCGCCACGTGCAGCCCGGCCTCGATCGCCTGGTCCTCCAGCAGCTCGCGGTCGATCGAGGTGTCGCCGGAGAAGGCCACCCGCATGCCCTGGACCAGCCGGCCGTCCGGCTCGTAGCGCCCCGGGTTGGGGTAGGGGCAGGCCGGGCGCTTGCGGCTGGCGCGCCAGCTGGTCGCGCGGTACGACCGCTGGTAGCCGATCGGCCGGGGGGCGTCGGACCATTCGGTCAGCGGCTGGCAGGCGAGCAGGGGCAGCCGCAGCCCGCCCGCGGCGGCCGCGTGCAGACTCGGCCGGAAGGTCTCGGCGAGCACCCGGGCGTCGTCCAGGGCGTGGTGGGCGCGCTCCTGGACCACCCCGTAGTGCGCGGCCAGGGACTCCAGCTTGTGGTTGGGCAGCGGCAGGCCCAGCTCCTTGGAGAGCGCGATGGTGCACAGCCGCTGCCGCACCGGCGCGGCGCTCCCCGCGCGCGCGTACTCCCGGGCCAGCATCGACCAGTCGAAGACCGCGTTGTGCGCGACCAGCACCCGGCCGTCCAGGTGCTGGGCCAACTCGTCGGCGATCTCCGAAAAGAGCGGGGCGTCGGCCAGGGTGTCGCTGGTCAGGCCGTGGATCCACACCGGGCCCGGGTCGCGCTGCGGATTGACCAGGGTGTACCAGTGGTCCTGCACGGCACCGCGCGCGTCCAGTTGGTAGACCGCGGCGGACACGATCCGGTCGTCGCGGGCGAGCCCGGTCGTCTCCACGTCGACGACCGCGTATCCCTCGGGATAGGCGGCCGGCCACGGCGAGGGCGGCGATGCGAGCCAGGGTGCGGCGGCCATGCGGTCTTCGAGCATGGTCAGTGAGGATACGGGCCGCCGCCGACAGTCCGCTCCAGCAGGGGCCAACGCACGGCCCTCACAGCCGCCCTGACGCCCTGTCGGGCACCCCGCAACCCACCCCAAGGGCTTACGCCGCCACCGGCAGCCGCCGCAGCCTGACCACGCGCTCCGGGTCCGAGTGCCGGTCGTGGCTCAGCTCCCAGCCCAGCCCGCGCGCCGCCTGGACGACATAGCCCGCGCCGACGCCGCGGAAGTCGCGCAGCGGTACGTCGTACGGGCCGGGCGGCGGGGCTTTCCTGGCCGCCTGGGCCGCCTCTTCCTTACGGGTCCACCCGGCGAGCCTCTTGTCCACGCGCGCTTGGTAGAAGCCGGCATCGCCCTCGTGCAGCAGCTCGGGGAGCGTCACACACCAGCGCGGCCAGATCTCCACGCGGCCCCCGAATGAGTCGATCAGCTGCAAGAAGCCCCTCTCGAACCCGGGAACCAGCGACAGCACCTCCCCGACGATCGCGAACGCGAGGAAGACCAGAAAGACCGCCAGCAGCAGCACCCACCACACCGGCAGAACCACCACGGTGAGCAGGAACAGCGGCACCAGCAGGGCCCTGGAACGGCTGGGCGGTGGCCCCCAGGCGTCGTCGCGGTCCACGGGACGGTCCTCTCGCGGCATCGGAGCATACGTACGGGCCGTCGGGCGGAGCCCGCCCGACGGCCCGTGCATTGTGTCAGTGCCCTACTTGGTGACCGCGTCCAGGGCGTCCGCGATCCCCGCCCCGTAGAAGCCGTTGTACGCGGCGGTGCCCTCGCACACCCCGTCGACCTCGCCGTCCCCGTCGATGTCGTACGGGTCGGGGCAGGCGGTGTCGTCGGCCTGGGCCTTGAGCAGCGCCTTGACCTGCCCGGCGGAGGCGTGCGGGTGGGTGCTCTTGATGAGCGCCGCGACGCCGGCCACATGCGGGGAGGCCATGGAGGTGCCCGCCATGTAGCCGTACTTGCCGCCGGGGAGGGTGTTGTAGATGAGCCCGCTCTCCGCCGGGGGCGCCGGCTTCTGGTACACGGTGCTGTCGCCGCCGGGGGCCGCGATGTCGATCACGCCGAGGCCGTAGTTGGAGAAGGAGGACTTGAGCCCCTTGGCCCCGGTCGAGGCCACGGTGACCACGCCCGGCAGCTGGGTGGGGATGTCCAGGCAGGTGCGCGGGTCGATCTCCCGGTCGCCAGGGGTGGTGTCGTTGGGGCTGGAGGGGTCGGTGATGGAGTCGGCGGCCAGGTCGTAGCTCTCGTTGCCCGCCGCGGCCACATTGACCACGCCCTTGCGCTCCGCGTACCGCGAGGCCCGGGTGACGGCCTCGACCAGGGCCTTCTGGTCCGGGTCGGTGGTGCAGTTGAAGTACCAGGGGTCGGTGTAATAGCTGTTGTTGGTGACGTCCACACCGTGCTCGGCGGCCCAGACGAAGCCGCACACCACGGCCTCGGTGTAGAAGAAGCCGTCGGTCGTGGACACCTTGATGCCGGAGACCTTGACCCCGGGGGCCACCCCGGTGACGCCGATGCCGTTCTTCGCGGCGGCGATCTCCCCGGCGACATGGGTGCCGTGCGGGCTCTCGGAGGCCGAGGGCCGCCAGGCGCCGTCGGCGGTGTTCGGCTTGCCGGTGACACAGTTGACCGACGCCTTGCGGTCGAAGTTCGGGGCGAGGTCAGGGTGGGTGTCGTCCACACCGGTGTCGATCACGCCCACGGTGACGTCCCGGCTGCCCAGGCTCTTCGCATGGGCCTTGTCCGCCTTGATCGCGGGCAGGTCCCACTGCAGCGGCTCCAGCGGGTCCTGACCGGCGGCGGCCCGCGCGGCGACGGCCTTCTGCTGCGCCTTGGTCAGCATCTGCGGCGCGCCCGTGTCGGTCGTGGACTGGGCGGGCAGCGGGGCGGTGCGGGTGGCGCCCGCGGAGGCGACGCCGCGCACCTGACGGATCGTCTTGGCGAAGTCGGGGTCGGCGGAGTGGACGACGATGACGCCGATCCGGTCGTACGCCATGACGACGCTGCCCCCGGCCTTGGCGATGGCCTTCTTCACCCGGGCCGCGTTCCCGTGTCCGGGGCGGGTGTTGACGACGTAGCTCAGCGACGGGCCGTCGGCCGCGGCGCCGGAGGCCCGGGCCGAGCCGCCGACGGAGCTGTCGGAGCCGCTGGAGCTGCCGACGGCGGTGGCGGCGGTCGTGGGCAGGAAGGCCAGGGCGGCGGTGAGCGTCAGGGCGGCGGGTATCGCGGCGGTGCGCGGCGTCATGGGTACTCCGGTTCTGGTGGTTGGGCGGGCTTGGGCGTGCGGCGTCACGGGCGAACGCCGATGTGGCGATGGCTCACTTGGCGACCGCGTCCAGCGCGTCGACGATGCCGTAGCCGTAGAAGCTGTTGATGTGCTCGGTGCCGGTGCAGACGGCGTCCGTGTCGCCGTCACCGTCCGGGTCGTACGGCCCGGTGGGGCAGCCCGGGTTGTCCGCCTGCGCCTTCAGCAGCCACTGGATCTCCTGCGGGCTCGCCTTGGGGTGTGCGCTCTTGAGCAGCGCCGCGACCCCCGCCACATGCGGTGAGGCCATCGAGGTGCCCTGCAGATAGCCGTAGTCGCCGCCGGGCAGGGTGGACAGGATCCGGCCGTCCTTGGCGGGCAGCTCGGGCACCTGGTACTTGTCGCCGCCGGGGCCCGCCACATCGACCTGGCCCAGGCCGTAGCTGGAGTAGTACGACTTCAGGGACGTGACACCGGTCGCGGAGACCGTGACGACACCGGGCAGCTGGGTGGGCACGTCCGGGCAGACCGACGGGTCGACGGAGCGCTCCACGGGGGTGGTGTCGTTGGGGCTCGTGGTGTCGGTGAGCGAGCCGGCCGCGAGGTCGTCGTTGGAGTTGCCCGCCGAGGCGACGCTGACCACGCCCTTGCGCTGGGCGTACGCCGTGGCCCGGCCGACCGCGTCGGTGATCGCCTTCTGGTCCGGGTCGGCGGCGCAGTTGTACTTCCACGGGTCGACGAAGTAGCTGTTGTTCGTCACCTCGACGCCGTGGTCGGCCGCGAAGACAAAGGCGCACACCACGCTCTCCGCATAGAACAGGCTCGTCGTCGGCTCGCTGACCTTGATGGCGGAGACCTTCACCCCGGGCGCGACACCGGCCACGCCCACACCGTTGCGCGCGGCGGCGATCTCCCCGGCCACATGCGTGCCGTGGTAGTCCTCGGCCGGGTTCCACGGGCGCCAGGCGCCCGGGCTGGTGTCGGCGACGCCGCCGACGCAACTGGCCGACTGGGACCGGGAGAAGTTGGGGGCCAGGTCGGGGTGGGTGTCGTCGACGCCGGTGTCGATGACGGCGACGGTGACCTTACGGCTGCCCGGGTTGACCTTGGCGGCCTGATCGGCCTTGATGGCGGGGATGTCCCACTGCAGGGACTCCAGCGGCTCCTGCCCGGCGGCCAGCGCCTTTGCCGCGGTCGCCGCCGAAGTCCGGGGCGCCGGCACCTTCTCGGGCCTGCCGACCTCGGTGGTGGCGGCCGGGGTCAGCGGCGCGGTGCGGGTCGCGCCCGCCGACTGGACGCCGCGTACCTGACGGATCGTCTTGGCGAAAGCGGGGTCCTTCGAATGGGCGACGATGACTCCTATTCGTTCATAGGCGGTCACCACCGTGCCGTGTGAAGCCGTGATCGCCTTCTTCACCTCGCCGACGGTGCCGTGGTCGGCGGCGGTGTTGACCACGTACGACAGCGACGGGCCGTCAGCCGTGGCCGAAGAGGTGAGGGCCGAAGAGGACGGCGCGCCCCGGGGGATGGCCGAGGCCGCCTGGGGGAGCAGGACGAGGGACGCGGTGAGCGCCAACCCGGCCGGCACCGCCGCCAGGGCGCGCCGTCGTCTGGTGCCTGGACGTGCTGCCGGTCTGTGATGAGCCATGGGGTCTCCACATCATCCGTACAGACCGCCCGGCGCGAGTCGCGCGTGGGCGGGTACATGACGAGCGAAACTATCGTCGATCAAGGGCCCCCATCAAGGCATTCCGGAGGAAAACGCGCCACAGTACCCGGAGTCAATCACTCCGTCGACTTATTCCCTCCTTTCAACTACCAGCCTCTGTTGAACGGCCCGGCGTCGCCCTACCATGCGTGATCTGGATCACTAGAAACGCCGTATCACGTCCCGTCAGAAGCCATCCACCAGGAGAGACCGTGGACACCGCGCCGGCCAGCGATCGCCCTGGCGATCAGCGACAGCAAGAACATCCCCCGTATGCCGAGGTGCAAGCGAGTGCGGAGTTCGGCGAACTGCGCCGCGCCCACCGCTCGTTCGCCTTTCCGCTCACCATCGCGTTCGTCAGCTGGTACCTGCTGTACGTCCTGCTGTCCAACTACGCGGGCGGCTTCATGGACACCAAGGTGGCCGGCAACATCAACGTCGCCCTGGTGTTCGGCCTCGGCCAGTTCCTGACCACCTTCCTCATCGCCTGGTGGTACTCCCGCCACGCCGCTGCCAAACTCGATCCGCGCTCGGCGGCGATCAAGTCCAGCATGGGGAGCGACGCATGAGCATCCATCAGCTCGCGGTAGAGAGCGCGTCGGACCACCGGCCGCTGATCATCACCCTCTTCTCGGTCTTCGTCGCCGCGACCCTCGGCATCACCGTATGGGCCGGCCGCCAGACCAAGGACGCCACCGACTTCTACGCCGGCGGCCGCTCCTTCAGCGGCTTCCAGAACGGCCTGGCCATCTCCGGCGACTACATGTCCGCCGCGTCCTTCCTCGGCATCGCCGGCGCCATCGCGCTCACCGGCTACGACGGCTTCCTGTATTCGATCGGCTTCCTCGTCGCCTGGCTGGTCGCCCTGCTGCTGGTCGCCGAGCCGCTGCGCAACACCGGCCGGTACACGATGGGCGACGTACTCGCCTACCGGATGCGCCAGCGCCCGGTCCGCACCGCCGCGGGCGTCTCCACCATCGTCGTGTCGATCTTCTACCTGCTGGCCCAGATGGCCGGCGCGGGCGTGCTGGTCTCCCTGCTGCTGGGCATCACCAATGAGGCCGGGAAGATCCTCATCGTCGTTCTCGTCGGCGTGGTGATGATCCTTTACGTGTCCATCGGCGGCATGAAGGGCACCACCTGGGTGCAGATGGTCAAGGCCGTGATGCTGATCGCGGGCGCCCTGCTGATGACCTTCCTGGTGCTGCTGAAGTTCGACTTCAACGTGTCCGAACTGCTGGGCGAGGCGGCGAAGAACAGCAAGATGGGCCACGCCTTCCTGGAGCCGGGCCTGAAGTACGGGGCCACCGGCACCACCAAGCTCGACTTCATCTCCCTCGGCCTCGCCCTGGTGCTCGGCACCGCGGGCCTGCCGCACATCCTCATCCGCTTCTACACCGTCCCCACGGCCAAGGCCGCCCGTAAGTCGGTGAACTGGGCGATCGGCATCATCGGCGTGTTCTACCTGATGACCATCGCACTGGGCTTCGGCGCCGCCGCGCTGCTGGACAAGAAGACCATCACCGATTCGAACCCGGCCGGGAACACCGCCGCACCCCTGCTCGCCGACGAACTCGGCGGCCCCGTGCTGCTCGCCGTGATCTCCGCGGTGGCGTTCGCGACGATCCTCGCCGTCGTCGCCGGGCTCACCCTCGCCTCCTCGTCCTCCTTCGCCCATGACCTGTACGCCAACGTCATCCGCAAGGGCGAGGCGACACAGGAGGAGGAGATCAAGGCCGCGCGCTGGGCGACCGTCGGCATCGGTATCGTCGCGATCGTGCTCGGGGTCTTCGCCCGGGACCTGAACGTCGCCGGACTCGTCGCGCTGGCCTTCGCGGTCGCCGCGTCCGCCAACCTTCCGACGATCCTCTACAGCCTGTTCTGGAAGCGGTTCACCACCCAGGGCGCGCTGTGGTCCATCTACGGCGGGCTGGCCTCTTCAGTCTTCCTGGTGCTCTTCTCGCCGGTCGTCTCCGGCAACCCGAAGAGCTCGATGTTCAAGGACGTCGACTTCCACTGGTTCCCGCTGGAGAACCCCGGCCTGATCTCCATCCCGCTGGGCTTCCTGCTCGGCTGGGTGGGCTCCCTGCTGTCCAAGGAGAAGCCGGACAACGCCAAGTACGCCGAGCTGGAGGTGCGCTCGCTCACCGGCTACGGCGCGCACTGACACTTCGCTCGGCGGCGGCCCCGCCATGGACCTGCCCGACGGCGCGGTGAGATGCGCGAAACCTCGAATGTCACAGGCGTCGCGTACGCTGCGGGAGAATTGACCGTAGCGCCAAGCCATCGAGCACCGAGCACGAGTCCGTGGAGGGGCCGCCATGCTGATCGACACCTATGGTCGTATCGCCACGGATCTGCGCGTCTCCCTCACCGATCGCTGTAATCTGCGCTGCACCTATTGCATGCCGGAAGAGGGCCTTCAGTGGCTCGCCAAGCCCGACCTGCTCACCGACGACGAGATCGTCCGGCTGATCCGGATAGCCGTCACCGACCTCGGGGTCACCGAGGTCCGCTTCACCGGCGGTGAGCCGCTGCTGCGCCCCGGGCTCGTCGGCATCGTCGAGCGCTGCGCTGCCCTCGACCCGCGCCCCCAGATGTCGCTCACCACCAACGGCATCGGCCTGGAGCGCACCGCGGCCGCCCTGCGCGCCGCGGGCCTGGACCGGGTCAATGTCTCGCTGGACACCCTGCGCCCCGAGGTCTTCCAGACCATGACCCGGCGCAAGCGCCACGCCGATGTGCTGCGTGGCCTGGAGGCCGCCGGCGCCGCCGGGCTCACCCCGGTGAAGGTCAACGCTGTGCTGATGCCCGGTCTCAACGACGACGAGGCCCCCGACCTGCTCGCCTGGGCCATCGCGCACCAGTACGAGCTGCGCTTCATCGAGCAGATGCCGCTGGACGCCCAGCACGGCTGGAAGCGCGACGGCATGATCACCGCCGGGGACATCCTGGCGTCGCTGCGAACGCGCTTCGAGTTGACCCCGGAAGGCGATGAGGCGCGCGGCTCCGCGCCCGCCGAGCGCTGGCTCGTCGACGGCGGCCCGGCCCGCGTCGGGGTCATCGCCTCCGTCACCCGCCCCTTCTGCCGCGCCTGCGACCGCACCCGGCTCACCGCCGACGGACAGGTGCGCACCTGCCTGTTCGCCCGCGAGGAGTCCGATCTGCGCGGGGCGCTGCGCTCCGGCGCGCCGGATGCGGAGATCGCCCGGCTGTGGCGGCTGGCGATGTGGGGCAAGAAGGCCGGCTCCGGGCTGGACGACCCGTCGTTCCTCCAGCCCGACCGCCCGATGTCAGCGATCGGCGGCTGACGGTCGGCGTTCGTTGGCTGACGGCGTCAGTGATCGGCGGCTGACGACCACTCCTCCAGGGTCACCACGTCCTTCAGAAAGCCGCGCACCCCGAGGAAGTCGGACAGATACCCGCGGTGCTCCTCGCACGCCAGCCAGGTCTTGCGCCGCTCGGGTGTGTGGATCTTCGGGTTGTTCCAGGCCAGCACCCATACGGCGGGGGCTCGGCAGCCCTTCGCGGAGCAAATGACGGCGTCGGTCTCGGGAGTGTTCACACCGCAGACTCTACGGAAACCGTGCTGGACATGGCGACGCCGGGCAGCCACGGGGGGAGCCGCCCGGCGTCGGTCCATCGCTCCGACGGGGGATGCGGAGCGCGTACGAAGTATGTCACGAGCGGTGGGGCACAGTGCACCGGAACCGCGCAATTGATCTGAGGTTTTCCTGAGCTTCCGAGATCGGCCCAGGTCAGCCGCGTTCAGCGCGTCCATTTTCGGTAGGCGCCCCGGCATCTTCCACGTCCGATTCCGCCCCGGTCGCCCCGGAACCCCCGTTCTGCTGACCGGAGATGAGCATCGGGCGGAGCGGCGCGGAGACGAAGGTGGAGGGGAGCGAGGTAGCGTTCTCCCGGCCGGCGTTCGCTATCACCACGGCGATGTACGGCAGCACCACACCCAGCACCAGGGCCACGATGGCCACATGCCGCTCCACGTTCCACAGCACCGCGGCCAGGATGACGGACACGGTCCGGATCGACATCGAGATGATGTAGCGGCGCTGCCGGCCGCGCACATCGTCAGCCAGCCCCTGCCGGGCCCCGGTGATCCGGAAGACCTCGGCTTCGCTGTGCTTCCGCATCACGTTCCACCACCCGATCGCCAAGCCGGAACTCCCCGCTTCCGGACGTACAACACGTTACGCCCGAACCCCAGGGGGTACACGAGTGGGGGTCCTCGCGGGTGGCGGCTTCACTACGCCGTACCGCGTACGGCCGACTACAGCGTGCGTCGCACGACCATCCCCCCGCAATCTGGCCGGAGGAGGCGTTCATGAACTGGCTGTGGGCCATCGTCGTGGGCCTGGTGCTCGGTGTAATCGCCAAGGCCATCCTGCCGGGCAAGCAACCCATCCCGCTCTGGCTGACGACGATCTACGGCATCCTCGGCGCCATCGTGGGCAACGCGGTGGCCGGCTGGGTGGGGATCCGGGATACCCCGGGCGTCGACTGGGGACGGCATCTGCTCCAGCTCGCCGGAGCGGTGCTGATCGTCGCGATGGGCACACGCCTGTACGCGGCGCTGGGCGGCGGCAGACGGCGAAGGGAACGGACCTGAGCCGCTCGCGCTACGGCGTCTCTGCCTGCCGGGAGGCCCGCCGGGGTGGCACCGGGCCGTACGGACGGCGGGGGCCGGCGCGCTTGGTGGACGCGCACCGACCCCCGCTCACGGTCACTGTTGTTGATCGACCGCTACCGGCCGCTCACAGCCCCCGCAGCCGGGCGATCTTCCGCCCCGCCTTGAGGTAGACGCTCCCCGAGTCGGCGGTGAGCCCGGCGCCCGCCAGGACCTCCGCCACCACCTCGGCCAGCGGCCGCACCGCCTGCGCCTCGGTGAGCACCGCGGACTCCTGCCCGCCCTCGGTCTCGACGACCAGGCGCAGCCCGTTCTGCTTGGCGACCCGGCGGGCCGCCGACGCGCTCGGCTGGAACTGGAGCACCTTGCTCAGCACGGTCGCGACCGACTCGGCGCCATGCTCCGCCGCGTCGACCTCCGGCAGGGCCTCGACGTCCGTGAAGGACTTCTTCGAGAACTGCGCCACGAACCCAGCGCGCGCCGACATGGCCGCCGGCAAGCCGTACAGCGCCGTCACCATCTCGCCCGCGAGCACCTTCTTCAGGTCCATCGGGTGCAGCGACCGGTCCTCCAGCCGCCCCTTGACGAGGTCGATCTCGCTGTCGGTCCACTCGGTCCAGGCCCGCAGGTACGGCGCCATCAGCCGGTCCGGAATCGACATGATCTTGCCGAAGACGTCCTCGGCGGTCGCGGACAGCGCGATGTAGTTGCCCTTGGACTTGGACATCTTGGCGCCGGTGCCGTCCGTGCCCTCGATCAGCGGCATGGTGACGACCAGCTGCGGCTGCTGCCCGCGCAGCTCCATCAGCTTGCGGCCCATCTGCAGATTGAGCAGCTGGTCCGCGCCGCCCAGCTCGATATCGCACTCCAGCGCGACCGAGTCGAGCCCCTGGGCGATCGGGTAGAGCAGTTCCGACATGGTCAGGCCGGAGCCCTCGGCCAGCCGGTTGCGGAAGTCGTCGCGCTGCAGCAGCTGGGAGGCCGGCACCTGGGCGAGCAGCCCCAGCAGCTCCGGGAAGGTGTACGGCGCCAGCCACTCGCTGTTCTGCCGGAAGCTGACCTTCTCGAAGTCGAAGAAGGGCCGGACCTGATCCCGGTAGCCCGCCAGATTCCGGGCGATGTCGTCGTCGGTGAGCGGCGGCCGCTCGGCCGTACGCCCGGTGGGGTCGCCGATCTTGGCGGTGAAGTCACCGATGAGCAGGGTGACGTCGTGCCCCATCCGCTGAAAGCGGCTGAGGGCGATCATCGGCACGGCATGGCCGAGGTGCACATCGGTGGCCGTCGGGTCGATGCCCAGCTTGAGGCTCAGCCCGCGGCCCGCCGTCCGACGCTCCTCGATCCGCTCGGCCAGCTGGTCCACGCCCGGCAGGACCTCGACCGCTCGCGCCGCGATCAGCTCGGCCTGCTCCTTCGCCGACAGGTCCGTCAGGTCCAGATAGCGCCGGGATCCCGTCTCCTCGAGCAGCTTCTCCACGGTCTGGTCGGAGGAGAGATCTGCGGTGAGCAGTGCGCTGGCGCGGGCGACGGATTCGCCGAGGCGTGTCATGGCGTTCCTGGTAGTAGTCGGGAATCGATGGATGGATGGGCGTGGGCCAGTCTATTCGTCCGATTCACACGACTGGATCATCCGGCCGCTTCACTCGGCTTCACCCGGTTTCACCCGGACGGGTCATACGCCCTTGCTGACGGAGCTCATATTGAAGTCCGGGACCCGCAGCGCGGGCATCGCGGCCCGGGTGAACCAGTCGCCCCACTCGCGCGGCAGCGTCCGCTCGGTGCGGCCCGCCTCGGTCGCCCGGGACAGCAGGCTCACCGGCGAGTCGTTGAACCTGAAGTTGTTCACCTCGCCGACGACCTCACCGCCCTCCACGAGATAGACCCCGTCCCGGGTCAGCCCGGTCAGCAGCAGCGTGGCCGGGTCGACCTCGCGGATGTACCACAGGCAGGTCAGCAGCAGGCCCCGCTCCGTGGCCGCCACCATCTCCTCCAGCGAGCGCGGCCCGCCCCCGTCCAGGATCAGATTGTCGATCCCGGGGGCCACCGGCAGATCCGTCAGGCCGGCGGTGTGGCGCGTGGTGATCAGCTGGTTCAGCACACCGTCCCGGATCCAGTCGGTGGCGGTCAGCGGCAGACCGTTGTCGAACACCGACGCGTCGTCCCCGGAGGAGTGCGCGATCACAAACGGCGCCGCCTCCAGACCGGGCGCCGCCGGGTCGCTGCGCAACGTCAGCGGCAAGTCGGTCAGCTTCTCGCCGATCCGCGTGCCGCCGCCCGGCTTGGAGAAGACCGTACGGCCCTCCGCCGCGTCCCGCGCCGCCGAGGACCAGAGCTGGTAGATCAGCAGGTCGGCGACCGCCGTCGGGGGCAGCAGCGTCTCGTACCGCCCGGCCGGAAGGTCGATCTTCCGCTGCGCCCACGCCAGCCGCCGGGCCAGCTCGGCGTCGATCGCGGCCGGATCCACGTCCTTGAAGTCGCGCGTCGCCTGCCCGGCCCAGGCCGAGCGGGTGCGGTCCGGGGACTTGGCGTTGAGCTCCAGCGTCCCGCTCGGCTGGTCGTGGCGCAGCCGCAGCCCCGTGGAGGTGCCCAGATAGCTGGTGACGACCTCGTGGTTGGCGAATCCGTACAACTCCCGGCCGCCCGCCCGCGCCTGCGCGAACGACTCGCCGAGGGCGGGTGCGAAGGCCGCGAACACCTCGGACGAGGTCTCGTCCGGCGCATCGGTGAACCCCGCCGATACGGCCCCCTCGCCGGCCGCCTCCACCAGCGGCTGGGCGTCCTCCGCCGGCCCCGCCTCCCGTGCCGCCGCCTCGGCGGCCCGTACCAGCGGCTCCAGGTCCTCCGCCGTGACGGCCGACCGGGAGATCACACCGGAGGCGGCGCCCTGGCCGCCGTCGACCGTGGCCACGACCGTGAGCGTGCGGCCCCGGGTCACGCCGTTGGTCGTCAGGGCGTTCCCCGCCCAGCGCAGATTGGCGGTGGAGCTCTCATTGGCGATCACCACACAGCCGTCCGCCCGGGACAGCTCCAGCGCCCGCTCGACGACCTCGTGAGGCTTGTTGACGCCGCTCATGCACCCGCCTCCTGCGTGGTGTTCAAAATGTTGACGTTCCGGAACAGGGCGGACGGGCAGCCGTGCGAAACGGCCGCGACCTGGCCCGGCTGGGCCTTGCCGCAGTTGAAGGCGCCCCCCAGGACATACGTCCGCTCCCCGCCGACCGCGGCCATCGAGCCCCAGAAGTCGGTGGTCGTGGCCTGGTACGCGAAGTCCCGCACCTGCCCCGCCAGCCGCCCGTTCTCGATCCGGAACGCCCGCTGCGCGGTGAACTGGAAGTTGTAGCGCTGCATATCGATCGACCACGACCGGTCACCCACGAGATACAGCCCCCGCTCCACGCCGCCGATCAGCTCCTCCGTCGAGGGCCCGTCCGGCGCGGGCTGAAGCGATACGTTCGCCATCCGCTGGACCGGCACATGACCGGGGGAGTCCGCGAAAGCGCACCCGTTCGACCGCTCGAAACCCGTCAGCTTGGCGATCCTGCGGTCCAGCTGATACCCGACCAGCGTGCCGTCGCGGACCAGATCCCACGACTGCGCGGCCACGCCCTCGTCGTCGTACCCGATGGTGGCCAGCCCGTGCTCGGCCGTCCGGTCGCCCGTGACATTCATGATCTCGGAGCCGTACCTGAGCTTGCCCAGCTGATCGAACGTGGCGAACGAGGTGCCCGCGTACGCCGCCTCATAGCCCAGCGCCCGGTCCAACTCCGTCGCGTGCCCGATCGACTCATGAATCGTCAGCCACAGATTCGACGGGTCGATCACCAGGTCATAAGCCCCCGCCTCGACCGACGGCGCCCGCATCTTCTCCGCCAGCAACTCCGGGATCTCCGCCAGCTCCGCGTCCCAGTCCCAGCCGCCCGCCCCGGTCAGATACTCCCAACCCCGCCCGACCGGCGGGGCGAGCGTCCGCATCGAGTCGAACTCCCCGCTCTCCGGGTCCACCGCCACCGCCGTCAGCTGAGGATGCACCCGGACGCGCTGCTGCGTGGTCGTGGTGCCCGCGGTGTCCGCGTAGAACTTGTTCTCCTGCACGGTCAGCAACGACGCATCCGCATGCGCGACCCCGTCGGCCCTCAGCAGCCGCTCGCTCCAGTCCGTGAGCAGCCCGGCCTTCTCCGCGTCCGGCACATCAAAGGGGTTGATCTCGTACGCCGAGACCCAAGTCCGATCCGCGTGCACCGGCTCATCCGCCAGCTCCACCCGCTCATCGGACCCCGCAGCCTGGATCACCTTCCCCGACAACTTCGCCATAGCCACCGCCTGCGCGGCCACCCGCGCCGCGGCGTCCATGCTCAGGTCCACCCCCGACGCGAACCCCCAGGTCCCGCCGTGCACCACCCGCACCGCATACCCCAGATCGGTAGTGTCCGAAGACCCCGCGGGCTTCCCATCCCGCAACCGCCACGCGGCGCTCCTCACCCGCTCGAAGCGGAAGTCGGCATGATCGGCCCCCAGCGCGCGGGCGCGCGCGAGGGCCGCGTCCGCGAGTGCGCGCAGCGGCAGCGCGAGGAAGGACGGATCGATCTCATGCGGCACGGGCGACTCCCCTTCGTCGGTGTGTGACCAGTCGATATGTGTCCGTCCGCAGTGAACCATGCCGGTAGGGCCGGGTGGGGTTAATTCCGGTTGCGCCCGGGGCCGGGGCCGAGGGCGGACAGCGGCGCGCCCGGGCATCACGACCTGAAGCGGGTGCCATGGCTTGTGATGACCCGGATCAGGACTGAGCTGGTCCCGGCAGCGACAGTATTAAGCCTTCCCTCGTCACGTGCCGCCCTGTCTGTTGGCAACGTAGCGGGAAATAATATTTGAGGCACCCCTCGCCCCAACGCGTTGAGACAGAAACTCATCCAGAAGAACAAAGAGTGCTTTCGCTGCCTTTGAATCGGCTTCCTCGTCGACGGGATACCCGCTTGCCGTGGAGAGGCCCGCTACCTGCAACACCAAGGAGGACCAGGTGACGTTTGCTTCAGCTTCCGTCTTCATGGCGAGCCACTCCGGAAACCCGACAAGCAACCCCCAATCGTTGCCGGCGTCGCAGCCCGTAACAAAAGCGACGTGCTGGCGATAACTCCCGTCCAATCCGTACGCGCTTGGACGCCTGTTTACATCGGCGAAGAGTTTGCGATAATCCATTCTTGGCACTTTTCCTTGATTCTATGGGGCGGGGTCAAATCTAAGATATTCGCCGTACTCCCAATGGGCAAGGTACTCGTCCATGGATTCGCCTTTACGCCCCGTCCAAGAATCGTACACTCGACCGTTTTTGACGAGAACATCGTGGTGGCCCCAGAAGGTATCTTGACCCCGATATTTACCAATCTGAGGGGCGCCCATTGAGTCCGTAATTCGCATTCTCTCGCCGCCGATCCTTCTCTGAATCTCGCGGGCGACGTCCTCGCATCCACTGCTACCAGGAATAGTCTCGACCGGGTTGGTCTGCCAATCCTCCCCAAGATCATCACAATCAGGCGCAAGCCCCAGCACATCTGATGAACCCAAGGGACTGACAACGTAGCCATGGTGGTTGGGTGCGGGTTCGAGGCCGAGGGGGTCGGGGGTGGTGTAGCGGGCGGT
>NZ_MUNE01000551.1 GCF_002154605.1 Streptomyces milbemycinicus
CTCCACCGCGCTCGGCTCGCTCGGGCTCAGCGAGCGGGCGCGCACCGTGGGCGACGCGTTGCTGGCCGACTCCGGCCCCGACTACCCGCGCCTGGCGGGCGCCGTACGCAAGGCCCTGCGACGCGAGGACCTGACAGGCTGGATGATCTGGCCCGTCACCGAAGCCGTCGCCACGGCGGCCACCACATCCGGCACCACCGAGCACTTCGACGACGGCCTCGCTCTGCTGGCACAGCTCACCCCGCGCCTGACCGGCGAGTTCGCACTGCGCACCTTCTTGAACACCGACCTGGAACGCACCCTGGCCACAGCATCGACGTGGACCGGCTCCCCCGACCCCGCAGTGCGCCGGCTGGCCAGCGAGGGCACCCGCCCCAAACTGCCCTGGGCCCGACAGGTCCCCGAACTCAACCGCAACCCCCAAGCCACCGTCCCCCTGCTGGGGGAACTACACACCGACACCTCCGCAGACGTACGCCGCTCGGTGGCCAACCACCTCAACGACATCTCCCGCCTGGACCCCCACCTCGCCGCCAGGACAGCCGCACAATGGATGGACCACCCTGCGGCGCCCACCACGCCCGCCCTGGTACGCCACGCCATGCGAACCCTCGTCAAGAAGGGCGACCCGAAAGCCCTGGAACTGGTCGGCTTCCACGGCAGCCGCGAAAACCTCCAGGTGACCGGCCCGCTGCTGACCGACACCGCCATCCCCGCAGGCGGCACCCTCACCTTCACCGCACACATCAAGAACGTCTCCGACCAGCCCGTCTCCCTGGCCATCGACTACGTCATCCACCACAAGAAGGCGAATGGAAAGCTGGCACCCAAGGTGTTCAAACTCACCAAACGCAACCTGACCCCTGGGGAATCCGCCGACCTGACACGCCGCCACTCTTTCCGCCCCATCAGCACCCGGGTGTACTACCCCGGAACCCACGCCGTGCAGCTCCAGGTCAACGGCCAGCAGCACGGCCTGGTGGAGTTCGACCTCGGGGGAACCGAGGCGCGGTCCTGACCGATTCTCGCCCCCCGGTCCACCGGCGCTGTGCTCAATGGACGCGACGGCCATCCTCACCGATCGGTGACGGCGGCCGGCGCCGTGAGCCCCTGGAAACATTGCGTTCATGACAAGGGGAAATCGTCCGTAACAACTGCTTCCTAGCGTGATCGGCCGTGGGATCAGAGTCGTATACAGGGCCGCCGGAACGACTCATGACGGCCCATCGAGACTCCCCCGTTCTGCCGATGACGCCACGCGGGGCCCTCCGCTGCATCGCAGCACCGGCACCCAGCACCACCGGGAGGCGCGACATGAGCACCACCGAGTCACCGCTGAAGACAACAGGCACGACGAGGACCACCACTGACCAAGCGGTCAAGGAGACCCTGGAGGACTACACCCTCCGTTTCGCTCCCCGCAGTTACCGCCGCTGGACCCCGATGGTCGTGGCCACCACCGCACTCGGCGGCATCGCCTACATGGCCGACTTCTCCATCGGCGCCGGCATCGGGCTGGCGCACGGCACGGGCAACGCGCTGGTGGCAATCGCGGTAGCCGCTGTGGTCATCTTCATCACCGGCTTTCCGCTCGCCTACTACGGTGCCCGCTACAACATCGACCTGGACCTGATCACGCGCGGCTCCGGCTTCGGCTACTACGGCTCGGTGCTGACCAGTGTCATCTTCGCCAGCTTCACCTTCATCTTCTTCGCCCTCGAAGGCTCGATCATGGCTCAGGGCCTCAAGCTCGGCCTCGGGCTTCCGCTGTGGCTGGGCTATCTCGTCTCCACGCTCATGGTCATCCCTCTGGTGATCTACGGCATGAAGGCGCTGAGCAAGCTCCAGGTGTGGACCACCCCGATCTGGCTGCTGCTCATGGTCGGCCCGCTGGTCTACCTGGTCACCACCGACCCCGGCACGATCGACCGCTTCCTGGCCTACGCCGGCACGGACGGCGACGGCGGCGTCAACACGGCCTCCGTACTGCTCGGTGCGGGCGTGTGTCTCTCCCTCATCGCGCAGATCGGTGAACAGATCGACTACCTGCGTTTCATGCCGCCCAAGACCGAGGCGAACAAGCGCGGTTGGTGGACCGCCGTGATCATGGCGGGCCCCGGCTGGGTGGTGCTCGGCGCGCTCAAGCAGGCCATCGGCGTCTTCCTCGCCGTGTACATCCTCGCCAAGGTCGGCCCGGCCGCCGCGACCGAGCCGATCCAGCAGTTCCGTGGCGCGTTCGACGCGATGATGCCGTCCTGGATGGTCATCCCGCTGGCCGTGGCCCTGGTCGTCATCAGCCAGATCAAGATCAACGTCACGAACGCGTACTCCGGTTCGCTGGCGTGGACGAACTCCTTCACCCGCGTCACCAAGCACTATCCGGGCCGTATGGTCTTCGTCCTGGTCAACCTGGGCTTCGCGCTGGCCCTGATGGAAGCCGACATGTTCAGCTTCCTCAATGACATCCTGGGCTTCTACTCCAACTGCGCCATCGCCTGGGTCGTCACCGTCGCCACCGACATCGGGATCAACAAGTACCTGCTGAAGATCTCCCCGCTCCAGCCGGAGTTCCGCCGCGGCATGCTGCACGCCGTCAACCCGGTCGGCGTCGTGGCGTTCGTCGCCGCCTCCGGATTGTCGATCGCCATGTACTTCCACCTCCTCGGCGACACCCTCCAGCCGTACTCCCCGGTCGCCGCGGCGGTGATCGCGTTCGTCCTCACCCCGCTGGTGGCGATCATCACCAAGGGCAGGTACTACCTGCGCCGCACCGACGACGGCATCGCCGAGCCGCTCCTGGACCCCGACGGCAACCCGAGCTCGCTCACCCTCGACTGCCACGTCTGCCACCAGTCCTACGAGCGCCCCGACCTGACCGCCTGCGCCACCCACGACGCAGTCGTCTGCTCACTGTGCCTGAGTACGGACAAGGTCGGGGATCACGTGCTGCCGGGCATCGCGTAGCACTCGGCGAAGCCGCCCCGGTGTCCTAGGGACTCCCCGTCACCGCAGAGAGATCCGGAGTACCGGTGGTCATCACGGCCGGCCAAACCGCAGGTGTCGTCGTTCGGCCAGCTCCTCCGCGCTGACCACGGTCAGAATCGGCGTACCCGGCGGCGCGAACATGGTCACCACCAGCTGCGACTGCGCGTCCTGAAGGTTGTTGGCGCCCAGGTAGTGGATCACGTCGCCCCCGGGCTCGAACAAGGCTTCACCGGCCTTGACCACGCGGGGCGGCTGCCCCTCCAGCTCGAAGAGGATCTCGCCCTGGGTCACGTAGCCGAAGAGCGGCCCGGGGTGCCGGTGCGGCGGCGCGCCGGGGTCGCCGGGCGCCAGGGTGACCCGGATGGTCCTGGCCTCGGCGCCGGCCGGGATCCGGGGCGCCGCCTCCGGCAGGGTCGCGATGACCTCAACGCCCGGGGGCAGGTGTGCATGCTCAGTGCTCATGTATTTCTCCAAACAGGAACTGTCCACAGGAAGGACAGGACAGCCTCCCCGTTTGTGACAGCGCTACGCGGCGCACCGGCCCGAACTCCACGGGTACCGACAGAGGGGAGGCCACCGGCCTCCCCTCCTGGACACGTGCGGTCAGCGCAGGTTCAGAGCCTCGCGGATGGTGGCGAACAGGTCGGTCTGGTTGGTGACACCGAGGACGCGGTACGCCTGCGGCCCCTGGCCTGCGATGCGTACCTGGGTACCGGTGTGCTCCTGGGACTGGCCCGGGGTGTTGGTGGAGTAGTTGACCTTGAGCTGCTGGCCCTCGTTGGTGACCAGGGTGGAGGACAGACCGGGCGGGGTGGCCTCCAGCGGGACGATCTGGCTGGTGTGACCGTGGTCGGCGGTGGTCACGACGAGCGTGTCGGGGTGCTTGGCGGCGTAGTCGCGGGCCACCTTCACGGCACGGTCGAAGGCGGCGGTCTCGCCGATCTGGCCGCACGGGTCGGCCGCGTGGTCCTGCTTGTCGATGGAGGCACCCTCGATCTGCAGGAAGAAGCCCTTCCCCGAGTGCTTCTGCTTGGCCTCCAGCAGCTGGATCGCCTTGGTGGCGGAGTCGGCCAGACTCGGCGTGGTCGACGGGCGGTTGGGGTTCGAGGTCACGCACCGCTGCGGGTCCGTACCGCCGACCGCGGCCGTCTTGCCGGTCCACTCGGTGGGCACATTGCCCGAGGCGAACAGACCCAGCACCGGCTTGCCGGCCTGCGCGCTCTTCATACCGGCGGAGTCGGTGACAACCTGGTAGCCCAGCTTCCGCGCCTGCTCGGTGACGGTCAGGCCCTTGTACGTACCGTCGGTGACCTTCTGGTCGAACCGCGCCTTGCCGCCGCCGAAGAGGACGTCGACCTTGTGGTTGACGGACTGCTCGGCGATCGAGCCGGGGCCGCCGGCGGCGATGGTGTCGGTGGGGCACTTGGCCATGTCGGCCGGGCCCTGGCAGGAGCGGTCGGTGGCGTGCGAGGCGAGCACGGCCGGGGTGGCGTCGGTGAGCTCGGCGGTGGTGACGCTGCCGGTGGCGTAGCCGTTCTTCTGCGCCAGCTCCAGGACGGTGGGGATCGCCTTGTCGGTGTCCGGGGTCTTGGAGATGCGGCCGTTGACCGTCTTGCGGCCGGTCGCCCAGCCGGTGCCGCTGGCGGCGGAGTCCGTGACGTAGTCCGGGGTGCCGTCGGCGTGCACCGCATAGGTGGTGTAGGCGCCGGTGAGCGGGAACTTGTCCATGTTCAGGCGGCCGTTCGCGCCCGCCGTGTAGTCACGGGCGAGGGTGATCTCCGAGTCGCCCATACCGTCGCCGATCAGCAGGATGACGTTCTTTGCCTTGCCACCCTTGATCGCGCTCTCGGCGCGGTCCTTGCTGTCGGAGGCTCCGGCGGTGGTGCTGACGGCCACTGCGGCCGCGGTGGCGGCGACCACGGCGGTGCCGATCACGAGGTGACGACGGGAGGGTCTGTGCATGGAAGTGACTCCTTGAAACGTCCGGAGGACGAATGCGGATGACAACGAATGCGGATGACAACAGACTCCAAACCATCAGTCATGGGTGAACCGACAGGAAAGGTTTGATCCCGTCTTTATTTCCGTGACATGACGCGTAGGGCTTGTGCCCCGGACCGTGCGGTCCGGGGCATCTGCGCTCATACGGAGATGGGTCGCGGCGGCCGCACGGCGAGGCGGCCGGCCCGGGCGAGGGCGGAGACGGAGGCCGCGGCACCGAGCCCCGTGACGGTCAGCACGCACCAGGTCAACCAGAGTGCGTCGTGGCGCAGGGCAAAGTCCCACAGGGCTCCGGTGGCGAGGTTGCCCAAGGTGATGCCCAGCCCGGAGACGGTGTTGTAGAAGCCGTAGTGGGTGGCCACGAGGGAGTCGCCGGAGAGAGTGACCACGGTGTCCATCTCGAAGGGGTAGACGACCGCGCTGCCCGCCGCCAGCAGCACCACGGCGATGACGAGGGAGACGAGGACGACCGCCGAGGAACCTCGCGGGGTGAGAGCCAGGGGGAGAAAGGCCAGCCCCATCGCGGCCAGCCCGCGTGCCAGGGCCTGGCTGGGGTGCCAGCGGTCTTTGGCCCAGTCGGTCAGCCGTAGTTGCCCGGCGACGGCGGTCGCGGCGGAGATGACGAACAACCCGCTGGTGATTGCGGTGCCGCTCGATCCCAGGGCGTCGGACGCGGCCAGGGGGAGCGCCAGGTAGACCTGAAAGGTCAGGACGTAGGAACCGATCATCGCGGTGGAGAAGAACAGGAAGGGGCGGTTGGCGACCACCGTGCGCCACTGTGCCAGCACACTCTCCTTGCCGGTCGCGGCATCGGCGGAATCGCCGTGGCGCGGGGGCAGAGCCCGCCACTGCAGGGCGGTGAGTACGGCGAAGATGGCGGCGGCGGCCGTGCACACGAGGCGGAAGTCGGCGGCCAGGAGAGCGAGCCCGACGAGGGGCCCGAGGAGCATGCCGGTCTGGTAGTAGACGTTGAAGGTGGCGAAGGCGTCGACACGGCGCTCACCCGCTTCCGTGGCGAGGTACGCGCGGACGGCGGGGTTGAACAGGGCTCCGGCGAAGCCCGTCGCGGCCGACGCGGCGATCAGCGCGGGGAGGTTGTCGACCCAGCCGAGCAGGCCGAACCCGATGGTGCGCAGCAGGCAGCCCGCCATGATCGGGGCCTTGTAGCCGAGGCGGTCGGCGATCGTGCCGCCGATGAGGAACATGCCCTGCTGGGAGAAGTTGCGCACCCCGAGCACGAGCCCGACGGCCCAGGCCGCGAGGCCGAGCTCGCCGGACAGATGGGCGGCGAGGTAGGGCATGAGCATGTAGAACGCGAGGTTGATGGCGAACTGGTTGACCATCAACAGGCGTACGGCGGGCGGGAAGGAGCGGGTCTGCCGCCACAGGTGCTTCATCGGGCGGCTCCGGCGATGCGGGCGCCACTGCCGGTGGCGAGGGGGTCGATCACACGGGTGCAGCGGGTCCAGCGGGTGACGGTGTGCTCGCCGGGGTGGTCGATGTGGTCGGGGTCGTCGGGTGGCAGCTGGCCCAGGAGGTGGTGCCTGCGGCAGTAGGTGTCGTCGAAGACGGTGCCGACGTAGCGTTGCGGCCCGTCGGGGAAGACGGCCACGGTGCGTTCCTCGGCGGGCAGTGTGCGCGCCAGCCAGCGGGCGACCAGCGCGACCGCGCCGACGCTCCAGCCGCCGGTGGCGTAGTGGTCGCGGGCCAGGCGCCGGGCGGCCCACACGGCTTCCGGGGCGGCGACCCAGTGGACCTCGTCGAAGAGGTGGTAGGCGACGTTGCGGGGGTAGATGCTGGAGCCCAGGCCGCGCATCAGGCGGGGTGCGGCAGGCTGGCCGAAGATCGTCGAACCGGTGGTGTCGACGCCGGCGACGCGCAGGTGGGGGAAGTAGCCGCGCAGGACGGAGGCGATGCCGGTGGAGTGGCCGCCGGTGCCGACGGAGACGACCAGGGTGTCGATCCGGCCGAGCTGTGCGACGAGTTCGTGGGCGAGCGGCGCGTAGGCGGCCACGTTGTCGGGGTTGTGGTACTGGTCGGGACACCAGGCATCGGGGTGCGCGGCGAGGAGTTCCGCCACGCGCTGGCGGCGGGCCTGCTGCCAGCCACCGGTGGGGTGCGGGGCGGTGACGACATCGACCTCGGCGCCGTGGGCGGCGAGCAGGCCGGACATCAGCGGTTCCATGCCCGGGTCGGTGACGACGGTGACCGGATGGCCGTGGATGGCGCCGGCGAGGGCCAGGCCGAGCCCGAGTGTGCCGGAGGTGGACTCGACGATGCGGGCGCCGCACGGCAACTGCCCGCGCTCACGGGCGGCGCGGACCATGTACAGGGCGGTGCGGTCCTTGATGCCACCGGGGTTGTGGCCTTCCAGCTTGGCCCAGAAGCCGCGCCCGGTGGCGGTGAAGGGTTCGCCGATCCACAGCACCGGCGTGTCGCCGACGAGACCGGCGGGGGTATGCGCCGGGATTCTGGGGTTGGTCAGCAGCCCCGCCGGGGAGAGGGGGACGGTCGTACGAGTGGGGTGGTTCATGGCGTGCTTCTCCTACGGCCGGTGCCGTGCGCGGCAGCCGGTCGTTGCGTAGCGAGGGAGGATGCGGGTGATCGGTGGCCGCGCGTCGTCCCTGCACGGGAGACACGGCGACGGCCCGATCAGGTCCGCCACACGCCGATACGAGCTCGGGTACGCCCCGTCGATGACGCACCATGCGTCGTACGAGACGGGTGAGAAGTCAAGGGCGCGCCGACCGGGTGGGCATCGCTGGGTTCAGCGGGCGCGGCTGCGGGGACGTACGGCCCGTCCGCGTCGATCTCGCGCGGCGGCTGGCCGCTCGGCTGGTCCGGGCCCCAGCAGTGCACCCCGCGGTCGTGCTCCGGGGCCGTCCCGCGGTCTGTGGCGCGGACTGTGGACCCCTGCGACTCCGCTGGGGCCTGTCCGCAAGCGGCGGAGGAAGCCAGTACAAGGGTGTCCGCCCGAACCGCGGGGGTCGCCGTCGGACCGTGGGCACAGCCGAGCACATGCACGAGCGTGGCCAGCAACACCAAGAGCACCGCTCCAGTACCCGATACGGAGCGGCTGCTCGGAGAGACCGACCCAGTCCGCATGAACACAAAGGGTAGTTGATCGAGTGCGTAAAGTTCTTGTCAGGAGAGCCCGGCCTGTGGCGCCCCCACGTGCCGAGGCGGGCCACGGGTTGTTCAGGTCGATCCCTTATCGTGCGCGCGGACCGCGGAGCATATACGCAAGCACGGCCGAAAAGGAGTGACGAAGGTGAGCAGCACGCCCTCGCCCTCATCCGGGGTACCGGACGAACTTCAGCGTCGCCTGGGAGTGTCGGACGCGGTGCTGATCGGCCTGGGCTCGATGATCGGTGCCGGGATCTTCGCCTCCCTGTCGCCGGCCGCCCGCGCGGCCGGCTCGGGTCTGCTGCTCGGCCTGGCCCTCGCCGCGGTCGTCGCCTACTGCAACGCGACCTCCTCCGCGCGGCTCGCCGCCCGCTACCCGGCCTCCGGCGGCACCTACGTCTACGGGCGGGAGAGGCTGGGTGAGTTCTGGGGTTATCTGGCCGGCTGGTCGTTCGTAGTGGGCAAGACCGCCTCGTGCGCGGCCATGGCCCTGACCGTCGGCACCTACATCTGGCCCGGCCAGACGCATACGGTCGCCGTGGCCGCCGTCGTGGCGCTGACCGCGGTCAACTACGCCGGGGTGCAGAAGTCCGCGCTGCTGACCCGCGTCATCGTGGCCGTCGTCCTGCCGGTGCTCGCCGCAGTCGTGGCCACCTGCCTCACCTCCGGCGCCGTGGCCGCCGCCCGCCTGAACATCGGCTCGGACGCCGCCTTCGGTGGCGTGCTGCAGGCGGCCGGGCTGCTGTTCTTCGCGTTCGCCGGCTACGCCCGCATCGCCACCCTCGGCGAAGAGGTCCGCGACCCGGTCCGCACCATTCCGCGTGCCATCCCGGTCGCGCTCGGCCTCACCCTCGTCGTCTATACCGCTGTCGCCGTCTCCGTCCTGCTCGTCCTCGGCTCCGACGGCCTGGCCGCCACCGGGGCACCGCTGACGGATGCCGCTCGGGCGGCCGGCGCCGCCTGGCTCGTCCCGGCCGTACGCATCGGCGCCGCGGTTGCCGCCCTCGGCTCCCTGCTCGCCTTGATCCTCGGCGTCTCCCGCACAACCCTGGCCATGGCCCGCGACCACCACCTGCCCCACGCCCTGGCGTCCGTGCACCCCAGGTTCAAGGTCCCCCACCGGGCCGAACTCCTCGTGGGTACCGTCGTCGCCACGGTGGCCGCGACCGCGGACGTACGCGGAGCGATCGGTTTCTCCTCCTTCGGCGTCCTCGCCTACTACGCCGTTGCCAACGCCTCCGCATGGACCCTGAGCCCCGCTGAGGGCCGCCCGGCCCGGATCATCCCCGCAGTCGGCCTGGCCGGCTGCCTTGTACTGGCCTTCGCACTCCCGGTGTCCTCCGTGATCTCCGGAGCTGTTGTGCTCGCTGTCGGCGCCGCCGCCTACGCCGTCTCGCGCGCTTCCTTCCGGTCGCCCCCGGCGTAGCCGCACGTTCCCGTCGGATTTCTGCCAGCCGTCGCCCGGGGCCGGCTGGTTGAGTGATCCGCATGACGCCGAACCACACCCTCCATAACCAGGCCCTCGCCTTTCGGTCCCGCCACGTCCCCGGGCATCCGCTCGTCCTGCCGAACGCCTGGGACGCCACGAGCGCCCGTATCGTCGAGGACGCCGGGGCCGCCGCGGTGGCGACCACGAGTGCGGGGCTGGCCTGGGCGCTGGGAGCGGCGGACGGCGACCGGCTGGGCCGCGACCGGGCCCTGGGCGCCGTCGCGCGCATCGTCGACGCGGTCCGGGTGCCGGTGACCGCAGACATCGAGAGCGGCTACGCGCGGGACTCGGCCGGTGTCGGCGACACGATCCGCGCGGTGATCGCGGCGGGCGCGGTCGGAGTGAACATCGAGGACGCGCTGTACGAGGGGGATGCGCTGTACGGGAGCGGCGAGGGCCCGCTGCGGCCGGTCGCCGAGCAGGCCGAACGCCTCGCCGCCGCCCGCCAGGCGGCGGACGAGGCAGGCGCGCCGCTGTTCGTGAACGCCCGGATCGACACCTTCCTCAGCGGCGCGGGAGGAGTGGACCACACCCTGGAACGGGCAGCCGCCTTCCTCGCCGCGGGCGCCGACGGGGTCTTCGTCCCGGGGGTTGTCGACCCGGTGACCGTGAAGGCGCTCGCCGAGGGCATCGACGGCCCGCTCAACGTGATGGCGGGCCCAGGGGCACCCCCGGTCGCCGAGCTGGCCGCGCTCGGCGTCGCGCGCGTTAGCGTCGGGTCGGGCATCGCCCAGGCCGCGCATGCCGTGGTCCGCCGCGCCGCGCGGGAGCTGCTGGGCGCGGGGACCTACGAGTCGCTGACCGGAGGGCTCGACTACGGCGAGCTCAACGCGCTCCTGGGAAGCGGGCGTTAGTACCGCAACCGAATCCGGGGTTATGGCCTCGGCGTTGGCAACGCGACCTTCCCGCGCCTCACCCGCACCCGCATCCGCGGACCAGCACAACGCGCACACCGTCGAGCTGGTGTTGCCCGACCCTTCCCGCTGACCGGTTCCCGAGCCGTACGACACGCGGGACCGGCCTTGCGAGCGGTGCGCCGGCAGGCAACCACCGGCACACCGCTCTGTCGCTCAGCGCTGCGACGCGGAGACCCGGCGCCGGATCAGCCACCACACACCGCCGGCGAGGACCAGCAGAACGGCGACGATCACCCAGATCAGCACACCGGAGGACACGCTGTCGCTCTCGCCGGTGGCCTTTTCCTCGGCCGACGTGGCGTCCTGTTCCGACGTGCTGTCGGCGGTGGCGGAGGAG